>DCFV01000218.1 GCA_002314435.1 Acidobacteriaceae bacterium UBA1795
TCGAGGACGGCAAGATCACCGCGCCGGTGCGCGACGCTACGCTGATTGGCAACGGACCCGAAGCGCTGAAGTACGTGTCGATGGTGGGCAACGACCTGAAACTGGACGAAGGCATCGGCACCTGCGGCAAGGACGGGCAGAGCGTACCGGTGGGCGTGGGCATGCCGACGATCAAGCTGGACAAAATGACGGTGGGCGGAACGGGACGCTAACGGCGCCTCATTTCTGGTGAGCGGCCAGCCACTTGGTGGCTCGTTCCTGGGCCTTGGCCAGGTCGTCCGGGGAGAGGCGCGCGGCCACCTGATTGCGGGCGTCGAGGGCCTGCTGCTGGCGAGCGCCGTTCCATGTGCTGGCGGCGAGGTCGAGCCAGTAGTACGCCTCGACAAAGTTGACCGGAACGCCCTGCCCACCGGCATACATCGACCCTAAATTGAACTGCGCGCGCGGCAGACCCTGCTCGGCGGACTTCTGGTACCACTGCGCAGCCTGCGCGTAGTCGCGGTCCACGCCCTGGCCGTTGTCATAGAGCAGCGCAAGATTGAACTGCGCCGAGGCCAAGCCCTGACCGGCGGCGCGGCGGTAGAGGTCGGCGGCCTGAGAGTAGTCTTGCGGCACGCCCTCGCCGTTCGCAAATAATGTGGCGAGGTTGTACTGGGCTTCGGCGGAATTCTGCAGCGCGGCCTTGCGGTACCAGGCGGCAGCCTGCGAGAAATCCTGCGGCACGCCCTCGCCATGGTCGTAGAGCAAGCCGAGTTGCACCTGAGCGGCAGCCAACCCCTGATCGGCGGCGCGGCGGAACCATGCGGCGGCCTGCACGTCGTCCTGCGTCACACCCTGTCCGGCGTGGAAGAGCGCGCCAAGCTCAAACTGCGCCTGCATGTGGCCCTGTTCGGCGGACTTCTGGAACCATGCGGCGGCCTGGATGGCGTCCGCGGCCACTCCCCTGCCCTGCGCGTAGGCCTGCCCGACGAGGAACTGCGACTGAGCATCACCGGCTGTGGCTTTGCCGAGAAGGGCGGGGTCGAGCCTGGTGACCTGCGCGGCGGACGCGAGGATTGCGGCAAACAAAACGACAAGAACGAACAACGGATTCCGGCTCATAGCAGAACAATGCCTCAGGAAAAGCACTCATCACGATAGCAAACCGCGCGTGCGGACTGATGTGACGCACACCGGTGCGCGCGCCGCCGAGGGCGCGGGTTTGGTAGTGTGGACCCATGTCCGAATCCGCTGCTGCTCCCCTTGAAACGACCTCTCTCGACCTGGAATCGCTCGCTGCCGACGTGGTAGCACGGGCCCTGCAAGCGGGCGCGAGCGACGCCGAAGCAGTGGCGCGCGAGGGCGATGAGTTCAGCGTGAACGTGCGCATGGGCCAGGTGGAGACACTGAAGGAGTCCGGCTCACGGGCGCTGGGGCTGCGCGTGTTCGCCGGCAGGCGGTCGGCCTCGGCCTCCACGAGTGATTTAACACCGGACGGAATTCGGCAGCTTGTCGCGGGCGCGATGGCGCTGGCAAAGGTGACCGAGGAGGACGCCTTTGCGGGGCTGCCGGAAACGGCCGAGTTCGGCAAGGTGGACGAGGACCAGCACCTTTACTTCGACGATGTGTATTCCCTGCCCGGGCCGGAGCGGATCGAGTGGGCGCGGCGGGCGGAGGCGGCAGCGCTGGCAGCCGACCCGCGGATCACCAACTCCGACGGCGGCAGCTTTGACGCGGCCACGGGGCGCATGGCGCTCGCCAATTCGCGCGGCTTTGTGGGCGGCTATCGGACGAGCTATGCGGGTGTGTCGGCGGCTCCGCTGGCGGTGGATGAAAACGGCGCGATGCAGCGCGACGGCTGGTGGAGCGGGGCGCGGTGCTTTGCGCATATCGAGTCACCGGAGAGCGTAGGCAAGGAAGCCGCGCGGCGGGCGCTGCGGCGGCTGGGGGCGCGGCGCGTGCCCACGCAGCAGGTTCCCATTGTGTTCGCGCCGGAGGTGGCGAGGTCGCTGATTGGCTCGCTGTTTGAGGCGGCGTCGGGCGACTCCATCTGGCGCAGCGCATCGTTTCTGGCGGGCAAGCTGGGCGAAGTGATTGCGGCGGAGAACGTCACCATCGTGGACGACCACAGGATGCTGCTGCCGACTGGTGCGGGCGGCTTTGGCACCTCACCCTTCGACGGCGAAGGGCTGGCCTCGCGGCGCACGGTAGTGGTGGCGGGCGGGCGTCTGGAATCGTATGTGTTGAACACGTACACGGCGCGCAAGCTGGGGATGCAGTCGACGCATAACGCTTCGCGCGGGCTGGCGGGGGCGCCGGGCATCGGCTGCGGGAACCTGTACCTGGAGCCGGGCACGCTCACGCCGGAGGAGATCATCGCGTCGATCCCGGCGGGGCTCTACGTGACAGGCCTGATGGGCTTTGGGACGAACCTTGTGACCGGCGACTACTCGCGCGGTGCGACGGGACTGTGGATCGAAAACGGCGAACTGACGCACGCGGTGGAAGAGGTAACGGTGGCGGGGAACCTGGGCGAAATGCTGCGCCACATCACGGCCATCGGCAACGACCTGGTGTTTCGCGGCACGGTGGCCTCGCCCACGCTGCGCATCGACGGCATGACGATAGCGGGAGCCTGAGGCGGGGGCAGCGGTGGCGAGCGAGATGCAATCGATAGACTTTGACCCGGCCGACGCCAAGGCTGCGCTGGGCGCACTGCCGCAGACGGCGGCGGTGTTCGCGCTCTATGGGGCGGAAGCAAAGGACGAGCCCTATATTGGCCGCACGCCCAACCTGCGCGGGCGGTTGGAGCGGCTGCTGCAGCCCTCGGCGAAGCATCCACGGCGGCTGCAACTGGCGGGGCGGGTGCGGCACATTGCATGGCGGCTGACGGGCTCTGAGTTCGAGTCTCTGCTCGTCCAGTTCGAGATGCTTCGGAGCGTACACGGTGCGAAGTCCCTGGAGCGAATGCACCTGCGCGCGCCTGCGTTTGTGCGGTATCTGGGCGGCAATCCGTATCCGCGCATTGTGGTGACCCACCGGCCCAGCCAGCGCGAGGGCGACTGGGCGTACGGACCGTTTGCCTCGCGCGCGGCCGCGGAGCGGTTTGTGGACGAAACACTGAAGCTCTTCCTGCTGCGGCGCTGCACGGAAGACCTGAACCCCGACCCAAATCATCCGGGGTGCGTTTACTCCGAGATGAAGATGTGTCTCGCGCCCTGCTACAAGGGCTGCACGGACGAGCGCTACGCCGAAGAGGCTGCGGCGGTGGAGAGCTTCCTGGCTACGCGGGGCGAAAGCAAGCTCGTGGTGCTGCGGGCAGAACGCGACAAGGCATCGGAGAATTTGGCCTTCGAGGAAGCTGCGGCGTTGCATGCGCAGGTGCAGAAGGTAGAGAGCGTGCGTGCTGTTGCACCGGAACTGGTGCAACCGATGGGCCGGCTGCGCGCGGTGGTGCTGCAGCCATCTGCGAAGGGGCTGACCGCCGGGAACCTTCTGGGTGCGGCGCCGGCATCCGAGGTTTCTGTCTTCCTGTACGAGCAGAACAGTATCCGCGGACCTGTCGGATTCTCGACCTTGGGCATGCGCATCCAGAACGAGCGGTCGGGTTCGAGTTCGCTGTTTGCGCAGCCGATTGCGCTGGAGGCCGTGCCGGAGGCTGCTGCGGAAATTGCCCCGATTAAGGTGCATCAAGATGTGCTGGAGGCGCGCATGGAGGCGGTTCTGGCGGAGTTGATGCGGACGGTGAGTCCGGCGGACCCGCCCCACGCAGTGGTGCGGCAGGGACATCTGGCGCTGCTCAAGCGCTGGTACTACCGGCCGGAGGTGCGGCGAACGGGCGAAATCTTTTTCCCTGATGGGGAGGGACACTGGCCGTTGAAGGCGATGCTGCGAGGGGTAGGGCGCGTGGCAGCGAAGACGCTTGCGGGCAGCGCACCGGCACCCGCGCCAACGGGCACTTGATAGGATGCCGGTTGAGGAAGATTCAGTGAGCCTTCAAACATCGTTCGAGGAATTGCAGGGCAAGGTAGCCATCATTACCGGAGCCAGTTCCGGCCTGGGCTGGGCAACGGCGCTGGCGCTGGCCGCAGCGGGCGTGTGCATCGTGGCCACGGCGCGGCGTGTCGAGCGGCTAGGGGCTTTGCAAGCAGTGCTTGCTGGCAGATGCGCGTTCATCGCTGGAGATGCGGCTGATCCGAAGGTGGCCGAAGCCGCTGTGGCGCTGGCGCTCAGGGAGTTCGGACGAATCGACATCCTGGTGAACAACGCCGGACTGGGCAACTACAAGGCGCTGGTCGATACGACTGTTGAGGAGTACGACGAGTTGATGAACAGCAACATGCGCAGTTCGTTCCTGTTTACGCGGGCCGTGGCGCCGCACCTGATTGCCCGGCGCGGCGGCTCGGTGGTGTTTATCTCGTCGGTGGCGGGGCTGGCCGGAGCGGCGAACGAGACGGTCTACAGCGCCAGCAAGTTTGCACAGGTGGGGTTTGCGCAAGCCGTAGATGAGGAACTGCGGCCGTACGGGATCAAGGTGTGCGCGCTGTGCCCGGGCGGAATCAAGACCGAGTTTGCCGTGGGCAGGGGGCGGAAGGCAGAAGACGTGGCCAAGTCGCCGATGATGGAGGCCTGCGACGTAGCCGATGCGGTGGTGTTTGCCTGCATGCAACCGGCCAACGTGCGCGTGCCGCAAATGACGGTGCGGCACATGGGGGCCCGGAAATAGGCTGTCGATTGGGCAGCAAGCAGGCCGCCAGCAACAGGCGCAGGCTGCTACACTGGCCGGACAGAGGTTCGCGCGCCGAACCCTCCCGATACACCATGGTTGAACTGCTTCCATCCATACTCTCCGCTGATTTTGCGCGCCTGGCCGAGGAAGTGGCCGCGGCTGAGCGCGGCGGCGGCACGGTGATCCACGTGGACGTGATGGATGGGCATTTTGTACCCAACATTACGCTGGGACCGCCGGTGGTGAAGAGCCTGCGCAAGGCTACGACACTGCCGCTCGATTGCCACCTGATGATCGAGAACCCAGATGAGTTCATTCCGGCGTTTGCCGACGCAGGAGCCAACTGGGTGAGCGTGCACTACGAGGCCTGCCGGCACTTGCACCGTTCGCTGGAGTTGATTGCCCACCACGGCATGAAGCCCGGCGTGGTGCTGAATCCTGCCACGCGTGTCGATCTGATCGAGGATATTCTCCCGATGGTGCATCACGTTCTGATCATGAGCGTGAACCCGGGATTCGGCGGGCAGAGCTTTATTCCCTTTTCTCTGGACAAGATCCGGCAACTGGCCGAGATGCGGCGGGAAAAGGGGCTGGCATTTAGAATCGAAGTGGATGGCGGCGTGGCTCACGACACGGTGGCCGAAGTCGTCCAAGCAGGAGCGGAACTGCTGGTAGCAGGTAATGCTGTGTTTGGCGCCGGGCACCCGGAGCGGGACGCGCAGGCGCTGCTGGCGCTGGCCCGCAAGGCAGCAAGCGAATAGGGTTTCCCCCAGAGTTTGTTTGGGCAAGGGCTCGCGGTTTGTGCACAGGCCGCAAGCGCAGATGAGGTGGTATGAAGCGGTTTTCCCAGAAGATTGCGATGGCGGCGGTGGCCGCGCTGGTGCTGACGGCAATGACGGCCGAGGCCAAGGTGAAGCAGCCCAAGCACAAGAAGAATGAGGACTTGAGCGCCAACCCGCTGGCCAACATGAACTCCAAGCAGCCGGACAAGGCGCTGTTCGACAAGGCCATGGTGTCAATGAAGAAGGGCCGCTTCGATGTGGCCCGCCTGACCCTGCAGACCCTGCTGAATACCTACCCGGACTCCGAGTACCGCATGCGTGCCAAGCTGGCCGTGGGCGACACCTGGTTCAAAGAAGGCGGCGCCGCCGCTCTGACCCAGGCCGAGGCCGAGTACAAGGACTTCATCACCTTCTTCCCTAACGCGCCGGAAGCGGCCGAAGCGCAGATGAAGGTGGGCGACATCTACTACCAGCAGATGGAGAAGCCCGACCGCGATTACACCAACGCGCAGCGCGCCGAGGAAGAGTATCGCAACATGATCAACCAGTTTCCTGACTCGGCGCTGATTCCGCGCGCCAAGCAGAAACTGCGCGACGTGCAGGAAGTGCTGGCCGAGCGCGAGACGGAGATTGGCCTGTTCTACGGCAGCCGCGAGAACTATCCGGCTTCAATCGCCCGCCTCAGCACGGTAGTCGACACCTATCCGCTCTACTCGAAGAGCGACCAGGCACTGCTGGGCATCGGCGACGCCTATTCGGGCGAAGCAGCCAAGATCCAGGCGGCTCCTGGGTTACCCGGCGCGGTGCGCGAGCGTCTGCGCGGCATGTATCTGGACCGGGCGGCAGCAGCCTACACCAAGGTGATTACGCGCTACCCGATGGCGCCGCACGTGGAAGATGCGCGCGACCGGCTGGTGGCCATGAACCGGCCCGTTCCGGAGCCGACACAGGCGGCCATTGCGGAGAGCGACGCGGAAGAACGCAGCCGCCAGCCTCTGCGCTTTACTGACCGCACGCTGGGCATCATTATGCACGGCCCGTCGGTGGTGGAAGCGGTGCACGTGGGTGATCCGAGCCTCAGCGATCCCAAACGAACCGTAGCACCGGACATCACCAAGGAGAATGTGTCGCTGTTTACCTCCGCAATACACGCAGGCCAGCCCGCCGCTCCGGCAGCAGCCGCAGCGCCCACAGGTGTGAACGAGCCGCCGCGCACCGATGTGCCCTCTGCCGCGCCCACCATGAGCGCGCCTGATGCGGGCACCAGCGTGGGTGTCTCAGTGGTGAGCGCTCCCTCGGCCGACCCCAATGCGGTGGTGAAGCCGGTGGGCTCCACCAGCACCGTGCTGCCCGCTGCCGAAGGGCCGTCAGCGGCACCAGACCAGGTGAATGACATTAAGCCCGGCCAGGCCCCGACAGCCCCGGCCACGGCGGACAACGGCAAGAAGAAGAAGGCGCCCAAGGCCGATCTGGACGACGAGTCGAGCAGCAAGAAGAAAAAGAAGAAGGGCCTGGGTAAGCTGAACCCGTTCTAGACCCGCCAATCGACAGACGCAGAAAGGCCGCACCGATCACGGTGCGGCCTTTCTGCGTGCGCCTCATCTGCTAGAGTGAAGGGTGGTCCCATCGCGCGAAACCCTCACTTTATAAGGGCTTGAACGTACTCTCACGGGGCCTCGCAATCGACCCCAATGCCTCACGAACTGCCAAAAGCCTACGACCCTACCGCCATTGAAGACAAATGGGCCGAGTACTGGGTCCACGAGAATCTGTTTGCCCAACCAACGCCCTCCCCAACCGAGGGCATGGATGGTCCGTCCCCGTTCACGATTCTGTTGCCGCCGCCCAACGTGACTGGCCGGCTGCACATGGGCCACATGCTCAACCAGACGGAGATGGACATCCTGACCCGCTGGCAGCGCATGAACGGACGCCACGCGCTGTGGCTGCCCGGCACGGACCACGCCGGCATTGCCACGCAGATGATGGTGGAGCGCCAACTGGTCTCTGAGGGCAAGACGCGGCAGCAACTGGGCCGCGAGGCCTTTGTGGAGCGCGTGTGGGAGTGGAAGCGCCACTACGGCGGCGCGATTCTGGACCAGATGAAGCGGCTGGGCGCGTCGGTGGACTGGCAGCGCGAGTACTTCACCATGGACGAGCGGCTTTCTGTGGCGGTGCGCGAGGCCTTCGTCAAGCTCCACGAGCAGGGGCTCATCTATCGCGGCGCGTACATCGTGAACTGGTGCCCGCGGTGTCAGACGGCGATCAGCGACCTCGAGGTGGTGTACGACGAGCACAAGGGCCACCTGTGGGAGATCCGCTACCCGGTGGTGGACTCCGAAGGCAAGGAGACCGGCGAGTTCCTGACGATTGCCACCACGCGGCCTGAGACAATGCTGGGCGACGTGGCCGTGGCGATTCATCCGGAGGACGAGCGCTACCTGCACCTGCACGGGATGAAGCTGCGCCTGCCATTGGTGGGCCGCGAAATTCCGATCATTCTGGACGAGTGGGTGAGCCGCGACTTCGGTACCGGTGCAGTGAAGGTAACGCCGGCACACGATCCCAACGACTTTGCGCTGGGCCAGCGGCACAATCTGCCGTCGATCAGCGTGATGGACGAGACGGCGCACATCAATGCCGAGGGCGGCGCCTACGCGGGCCTGGATCGTTTTGTCGCACGCAAGGAGATCGTTGAAGCGCTGGAAGCTCTTGCTCTGCTGGCGGGCATCAAGGACCACGTGCACAACGTGGGCCACTGCGACCGCTGCAAATCGGTGGTGGAACCGCGCCTCTCGCTGCAGTGGTTTGTGAAGATTCAGCCGCTGGCCGACCGCGCAATTGCCGCGGTGAAGGAAGGCCACATCAAGTTCACGCCGGAGATGTACGAGAAGACCTACCTAAACTGGATGGAGAACATCCACGACTGGTGTATCTCGCGACAGCTCTGGTGGGGTCATCGCATTCCGGCGTGGCACTGCAGCACATGCCACAAGATGACGGTGGCGCGCGAAGATCCGACAACCTGCGCGCACTGCGGTGCGACGACGATTACGCAGGAAACCGACGTGCTGGATACATGGTTCTCGTCGGGCCTGCTGCCGG
>DCFV01000194.1:0-14593 GCA_002314435.1 Acidobacteriaceae bacterium UBA1795
GCGCTGGTTTGCCTGGCACTGCCGGGCCGCGCCGCCCTGGCAGCCGACGACCTGCAGCGCGTGCTGCACGAGCTGGACGCGGCTGCTGCGAACTTCCGCTCGACCACGGCCGACTTCCAGTTCGACACCTATCAGACCGATCCATTCCCTGAGCGGGACACGCAGAAAGGCACGGCGTACTACGAGCGCAAAGGCACGGCTTTCCAGATGTCGGCGCACATTGCGGAGATGAACGGCAAGCCGACACCACGCATGTATACCTACACGGGCGGCGTGCTACGGCTGTTTGAGCCGATGATCGACCAGATGACGACCTTCAAGGGCGCAGGCAAATTCGAGAGCTACTTAATGCTCGGCTTTGGAGCGAGCGGTAAGGACCTATCCGACAAGTGGGACATCAAGTACCTGGGCCCGGAGACACTGGACGGGGTGAAGACGGAGAAGCTGGAACTTGTGGCTAAGGACCCGACGGTGCGCAAGAACCTGCCCAAGGTGACGGTGTGGCTGGACACGACACGCGGCGTAAGCCTGAAGCAGGTGTTCGACCAGGGACAGGGCCAGTCGCGCGTATGTGTCTACTTCAACATCAAACTGAACCAGCCGCTGCCAGCAGACGCCTTCAAGGCGAAGACGGACGCGAAGACGCAATTCGTCGAGCACTAATCCAGCGGTCAGCTGTCAGCGATTAGTTATCCGTGCCCGGCTCGTGGCCAAACGCGCGACCGCTACGCCGCCCAGCACAAACAGCATCGGGATGCACTCGATAGTGTAGCGAGCTTCCGGCGGGTTAATCGTCAGCAGCATCGCACTGCGCAGGACGATGTATGTCAGCATCCACTGCCAGAGCTTCGGACGCAGACACAGGCCGGCAATTCCCAACGACAAATAGAGCGCGTTGAGCGAAACGTAGAACCAGCTGAAGCGTGTCTCGGCGTGGTGGTGCGCATAGACCCACCAGTCGAGGTCGATGGGCAGGTTCTCGACACGCGGTCGCAGCCACATGTCAGCCACGCGGGCCACGGGCAGTCCCACGTACGACCGCAACGGGTGCGCTGCGATGCGGCGCGCGGCCAGTTGTGCAAAGGCGACGTCGAGTTCGGGCGTCATGTTGTAACCATTCGCGTTGTAGGCGTCGGCCAGGGCCGTGACTTCCCTGCGCTCTTCCGGCGAGTCAAAGGCACGGGAGGGCAGCAGGTTTACGTCGAAGGTGTCGCCGGGCACCACCCAGGCCACGTTGTAAGTCGACACAAAGTCGAGGCACCATGTTTTCATCCAGCGTTCCCATCCGGTGTCAACGCGGTCGCCAGGATCTGTAGCGGACTTGGGCGCGAGCGGCTGGAAGACGTGAAAAACATTCCAGTTGCGTGCAGTCCAGGCGGCGAAGGGCACGGCAGCCAGCATGATGCAGACGAGCGAAATGCGACGGAGGTGTTCGCTTTGCCCAGCGCTGGCGGGCAAGCCGAAGACGAGCGCCGGGGCGAGTGCGGCGGGAGCGAGAGCGCCGTCCGGCCGCAGCAACGCAGTAAAGGTAACGGCAAAGGTGAACGCAAGCGCCATGGACCAGCGCGGCTGCTCTCGAAACCGAGCGGCCGACCAGAGGGCCAACGCGAGGCAGAATAGCGTGGGGGCCTCAGTGAGCGGGCTGGCCGCGTAGATCGCCGTGAACGGGCAGAGCGAGGCGAGCCAGAGCGTGGCGTGCATCGCAGCTGATTTAAGTCGCTGCGGGGCTAGCCGGCAGGCACAGTCGGCCAGCAGCAGACAGCCGATAAGTTCGAGAGCGATTTGCAGCCATATGGCAGGCGCGTAGTTGTCTACGCCGAAGAGGCGAAAACAGACGGCGAGAAACAGCGGGTAGCCCGGCAGACGAATCAGCGTCGAGAACATTTCGCCGGTGGGCAGCGAGAGAGCGTAACGGCCGTGGAGCAGTAGATTCTTGGCGATGCTGCCGTAGACCAACGAGTCTCCGCTGACCTCAAAGAAGTGCGCGAACATCCACAGGCGCAGCGCCAAGCCGGCTGCCAACGCCAGACCGATGGACAGGGCGGCGGCAGGCCGCGCGGGAGACGGGACGGGGTTCAATTGACTCACGGGAGCAGCTTCCATACGATTTGTAATGTATAGCCTAGACTGCCGCGGCGGTCTGCGCGATCACCGATTCTGTGAATCGCCCCTGCTTTGCTTTTTCCTTCCGGGCTGATTCCGCAGACGCACGCACCACGAGACCCCCTATGCCCGACCGCCAAATCTTCTACGATCCGCAGAGAAAGCGCTGGAAGCGCCTGCGGCGCATTTTCGACATCACGGCGGTTGCCACGACGCTGGTGCTGTCCGGCTTCATCTTCAACATGCTGCGCAGCCAGCCCCTACCGGAGCTGCTGCTGCCAACGGCCAAGCACAACTACAAGGCACTCCCGGACCACGGGACGCAGCGTCCAAAGGGAGCACGGCCAGCGCGGCGACACACCACGCGCAAACCCTCCGACATTCCTTTTAACACGGGCGAAGGACTGCGCGCGGCCTACTATGTGCCCTACGACGAGGCAAGCTACGCCTCGTTCAAACAGCATGTGAACCAGATCGACATGCTGTTCCCAGAGTGGCTGCACGTCAGCGGCGCGAGCCCCACGGTGATGGCGATGGACAATGAGAGCCACCGCACTTATCCCGTGGTTGACCGCAATACGGTGCATGATCCGGACGACCTTGGCCGCATCAAACGGACGATTCAGCAGGCGAAGGAAGATACGGAAATCTTTCCGCACCTGAACAACTTCGTCTCCGCCAACCAGACCTGGGATGCGAATGTGGGCATGCTACTGGGCAACGAGCAGAATCGTACCGCGCTACGCCAGCAGATTGTTCGCTTTCTTACGGCGTTTCCCTCCTATCGAGGTCTCTCGTTGGATTTTGAGAGCCTGCCAGACGAGGCGACACCGGCCTACCTGATCTTTATTCAGGAACTCTACGCCGATCTCCATTCGCGCAATCTGCGGCTCTATGTCACCACCGCAGCAGGCACCGATTCGTCCACGCTAAAGGCCATCGCGGCCAACTCCGACGGTCTTGTGCTGATGAACTATGACGAGCACGAAACGGACAGCGACCCTGGCCCGATCGCCAGCCAGACGTGGTTCGTAGCCAACCTGGCGCGTGTACTGAAGGCGGTGCCGAAGGAGAAGCTGATCTGCGCACTGGGCAATTACGGCTACGACTGGACGCTATCGATTCCGCCGGCGCCAGAGCGGGGCCGGAAGCCGGCCAAGCCCCAAGTGCTAAACACCGAAGATCTGCCGGTGAGTGACGCATGGCAGCGTGCCTCGGATTCGGACGCCGATCTGGACCTGGACTACGACTCACTCAATCCACACTTCGAGTACATAGACGAGGACAACAACCAGCGCCACGTAGTGTGGTTCCTCGACGGCGTGACGCTGCTGAACGAGATGCGAGCGGCGCGCGAAATGGGCCTGCAGACATTTGCGCTGTGGAGGCTCGGTACTGAAGACAGCTCCCTGTGGAACGTGTGGGACCGGCCGACTAGCCCCGCCTCCATTGGAGAGTTGGGGCCTCTGGCGCCTGGCCACGAAGTGGATCAGGAAGGCGAGGGCGACGTCATGCGCATCACGGGTCTTCCGCAGCAGGGCAGGCGCACCGTCGATGTGGACACAGACGAGCCGGACCCGCGCAAGAAGCTCATCATCGATGAGCACATGGAAGTGTATCCGCACACCTATACAGTGGAGTACTACGGCTACCAACCCAACAAAGTGGCGCTCTCGTTCGACGACGGTCCGGACCCGAAGTGGACACCGCGCATCCTCGACGTTCTAAAGAAGAAGAATGTGAAGGGCACGTTCCTCATCATCGGCGAGGACGCCCTGGAAAACATGGGCCTGCTGAAGCGCGAGGTGCGCGAAGGCAACGAAGTGGGCAACCACACCTACACGCATCCGGACATCAGCGGGATCTCTGCGAACCGGCTGGACCTGGAAGTGAAGCTGACCGAGCGACTGTTTGCCAGCAAGCTTGGCGTGCAGCCGCTCTACTTCCGGCCACCCTACGACATTGACGAAGAGCCCGATACCGACGATCAAGCCGCGCCAATTGTCCGTATTCAACAGGATGGTTTCATCGTCGTCGGCAACAAGATCGACACCCACGACTGGGACGAGCGCGTCCACAAAACGCCGGAGGAAATCGCCCAGACGGTGCTGGACCAATTGGAGCGGATGAAGACCAAGCCGCAGTTCCGCGGCTCAGTGATTCTGCTACACGACGGCGGCGGTGACCGCTCGGCCACTGTGGCCGCATTGCCTGTGCTGATCGACACGCTGCGCGCGCACGGCTACTCCATTGTGCCCGTCTCTGCGCTGATGGAAAAAACAACTGCGCAAGTGATGCCGCCGCTGACTTTCTGGCAAAAGGTTCGCTCATTGCCAGACTCGGTGGCCTTCTCAACGCTGGCCGTGATTGGGAACTTCATCGTGCTGGTGTTCTTCGTTGGTGACATTCTGATGAGCGCCCGACTGTTGCTGGTGGGGCTGTTCGCTATTATCGACCGGTTGCGTCGGCCACACCGGGAGGCTTCGCCGGGCTTCAATCCGCGCATCGCCGTGCTCGTCCCAGCCTACAACGAGGAGAAGGTCATCGTGCGGACGATCCGTTCGGTGCTCAACTCGGACTACGACAATCTGCACGTGATCGTGATCGACGACGGCTCGAGCGACCGTACGTTTGAAGTTGCGCGAGCCGCCTATCCGCGCGAGATTGCCGCAGGCCGCGTGCAGGTGCTGACCAAGGCCAACGGGGGCAAGGCCGCCGCGCTGAACTATGCGCTGGAGCAGTTGGACGAAGAGTTCTACGTCGGCATTGATGCGGATACGGTGATTGCGATGGACGCGATTTCCAAACTCATTCCGCACTTTGAGGACCCAAAGGTGGGCGCCGTAGCGGGCAACGCCAAAGTGGGTAACCGCGTGAACCTGTGGACCCGCTGGCAGGCGCTGGAATATATCACCAGCCAGAACTTCGAGCGGCGCGCGCTGGATCTGTTCAACGTTGTGATGGTGGTGCCGGGCGCGATTGGCGCATGGCGTACTGCGGGTGTGAAAGAGGCGGGCGGCTATCCGCTGAATACGGTGGCCGAAGACGCTGACCTGACAATGAATCTGCTCGAGCATCAATACAAGGTCGTCTACGAAGACCGTGCGCTTGCCTTTACCGAAGCGCCCATCGACGCGAGCGGCCTGATGCGGCAGCGCTTCCGCTGGTCGTTCGGCATTCTGCAGTCGGTGTGGAAGCATCGCCTGGCGTTTGTGCGCAACAAGGCGATGGGACTGTTCGCTCTGCCGAACATTCTCATCTTCCAGATGCTCTTACCCCTAGTGTCACCGTTCATCGACCTGATGTTTGCTGCCGGAGTGGTGCACTACTTCATCGACCGGCACTATCATCCGGAAGCCGCGTCGGCAGCGAGCTTTATGAAGCTGCTGGCTTACTTCCTCACCTTCCTGCTCATCGACTTCGTCACATCCGCGGTGGCCTTCTCGCTCGAGCGGCGTCACCCTGCAAACAAGGGCGATGGCTGGCTGCTGTTCCACATCTGGCTGCAGCGATTTGCCTACCGGCAGGTGTTCTCAATTGTTCTGTTCAAGACACTGAAGCGCGCTATTGATGGCAAACCCTTCAACTGGGACAAGCTGGAGCGCACCGCAAAGATGAGCAAGGAGACCGAGGCGCTGACGGAAACACACTCGTGAGTCGATGTGCTTCAGCGGCAGGTTGGAGCCGCCGAAGCACGTCCCCGAGTTACAGTTTCTCCGTACAATCGTGTCATGGATCCTGCCCCAAGCGTCGGTGCATCGCGCGTACTGTTCGCGGGTCGCACCACCCTCGATGTTCTCTACCGTCTCGACCGCTTTCCAGAAGAGGACACCAAAGTCTACGCCGCTGACATGCGTACCGCCGCGGGCGGTCCGGCGACCAACGCTGCGGCAACGCACGCGCTGCTCGGTGGCACGTCGCTACTGCTTTCTGCCATCGGAGGCGGCCCATTGGCGCGGCCCGTGCGAGAGCAACTCGAGCAGTGCGGCATTCAAAGCGTCGATCTGGCCGCGGGAACAGCCTACGAAACCCCGCTTGTTACCGTGCTCCTGAACACTGCACGCGCCACGCGCACGGCGGTCAATCCGCCGCTCACGCAAACCGCGTTACCCAAACTTCCGCCTGCATGGAATCCTTTATGGGGTGAAATGCCGCGCATGATTCTGGCCGACGGCTTTCATCTGGAGCAGACACTTGGCTTGTTCGCTGCCTGCCATAGAACAGGCGCTGCACTCTGTCTTGATGGTGGGAGCTGGAAACCGGGAACCGATGAACTCGCTCCGCTGCTCACTGCGGCTATTTGCAGCGAGCGATTTGCGGTGCCCGGCAGGGAAGGCGATGCGGAGGCAGCGCTTGCCTGGTTCGCTGACCGCGGCGTACCCTTCATCGCGATCACCCGCGGGGCCAAACCGATTCTTGCCGTTGAACGCGGCAGGCGCTTCGAAATTGAAGTGGAAGAGATCGACGCCGTAGACACGCTGGGAGCGGGCGACGTTTTGCATGGAGCTTTTTGCTACTACTTCCTGTGCACCAACAGCTTCGAAGGTGCATTGCGGCAGGCGGCACACGTTGCCACGCTTTCCTGCAAGGGGCTTGGCGTGCACTGCTGGACTGCCGGGTGGCAGCACCGGTAAAAACAGAAATCCCCGAGGCAGAGAGTCTGCTTCGGGGACTGGTGATTATGCCAGCATTGCGGCAAGATCCTGCTCCGCGCGAGTGGCCATTGGATTGAACTTCTCCTTGAGCAACCGCAATACTGCGGAGGAGAGGAATGCTGGACCCTTCTCTGAATGAAATGAAGTTGCAGACAGAGCATAGGGACAAGGGAAAGGGCGGGCATCGACTAAATTCACTGGGCGGGAATAATACAAGGCCCTCACCAGTGTGATGCCGGAACGGGCCTGAAACAAGACTGCTTAACGGTGATGTCCGCCGCCACCTCCACCATGGCTACTGCCGCTGCCGCCTCCGGACGAGTGGCTGCCGCCTCCGCCGAAGGAGTGGCCACCGCTGAAGGAATGGCTCTGACGCGGGGCGCTCCAGCTAGAGTGGCCGCCTCCGAACGAGGGGCTGGCACTGTAGCTGAAGCTGCGCGGCTGGCTGGCTCCACGGCCCGCGCCGTAGTAGCTGCCTGCGTGCGGCGCCGGGCTATACCCGTTGGCCGAACCGCCCGCGTAAGCGTTATAGCCACGACTGCCTCCCATCGGCGCACGCAGGGTGCTCTGCGGGGCACTGTAGCCCTGTTGCGGTGCGCGGGATGTGGGGTTGGCGAAGGCCATGCCGCCACCCTGTCGCTGTGCCAGACCGCTGCGTGGCTGAGCGGCAAAACCATTGCCGTACGCAGGGCGATTGAACTGGTTCTGTGCGCCGCCGTAACCGGGCTGCCGCAGTGCAAAAGACTGCGGCGACCGCGTGCGGGTGAACTGCTCAGGCGCGCGGTTGTAGGCCAGCGACCCTTCGCGGCCCTGAATAGCGCCACGCTGCGGGAAGCCACGGTTAAAACCCTCGGCCGAGCGGGCATCGCCGCCCTGACCGTGCTCCGGTCCACCACGGGGATGAGGAGAACCGTTGCTGTAGCTGTCGTTCCGGCTGTAGTAGCGGACGCCTTCTCTGCCCCAGCTTCGGTCGCCGTACCGGCCGCCGTAATAGCCGTGGCCCCAATCGCGGCCGCCCCAACGTGGGCCGCCATAAGGGAAGCCCCAGTCGCGCACCGAGGAGCTATTCGTCCAATAGTCGTCGTGCTGGAACAGAATTGTGTGCGCCAGCCAGTCTAGGCCCCAACCCAGCCATCCCCAAGGCGTACCAAGAAACGCAGACATGGCGACGCCAGGACCGAAGTGCATAAAACCCGAGCCTATCCATGAACCGATCGCGCCAAGAAGCGAAAAGCCCGGATAAGGCGCCACGGGATCTCCGTACGCGGTCCACGGATCGTAGCTCGGCACATAGACCATCTGTGGGTTGGCGGGCGCGATACCGATGGCGCCCTGATTGTCATACACCTGTTCCTGCGGCGTGGATTGCAGGTTGCCCGCTTGCTCGGCACGCTGGCGCAGCACCTGGATGGTCTGCATCACGTCCTGGGGCTGGTTGTAGTAGGCATTGCCCAGATTGGTGGTCCACTGCAGGTTCTGGTCGAGCATGTCCAGCACCTGCGGAAAGGCAGTAAGCGCCTTTACGCTGGGGTCCCAGCTGGTTTGCGCATCGGCTCCAGCGGCAATCTGTTCGGCTGGAGCGTTGCCCATGGAGCGCAGCCACTGGTTAGCGGCGGAGATTTGCGCCGGATAGGTGGACGCGGCGAGGATCTGCGCGACGAGGGGGTCAGGATACAGCGCGATCGGAGCCACCAGTTGTGTGAGTTCTTCAGCGCTCAACGGCCGCTGTGCATTGCCCTGCTGGCCCTGCTGTGCATGGGTCTGGGGCTGCGATTCGTAGGCGTATTGAAGCTGAGGGACGGACTGGATCTGCACGGGCGCGGACTGCGCATCGTAGTCGTCGTCTGTAGGCCAGGTCTGCGGCTGCTGGGCGTGCGCGGCGAACGCGAAAGCACCGCACATAGCGGCTGCGGCAAACGTGGCGGATCGGATGGGCAGAGAGCGGAAACGCCCGACGGGCACAATCGTGGAGGCTTTCATCTTTCCTCACCTGGCCTGCTGCGGTTGCGCGGTTTGCGCTACCCCGCGGGCAAGACCGCCGCAGGCTCCGATGGGCTTGCGGTCCGAACCAACATTTTGCGGCGTCCGTTGCGCCCGGCGGAGAAAGTACCAGCGGGCAGGCGGAGCGAAAGCCTACAAATCCTGACACTCTTTTGCACGGTTAGTTTCGGACCCCGGCAAAAGAACGACGGCGCGGGCCTGCCCGGGCTGCCGCCGCCGTGGTTGGCGCGAGGCAAAAACGACTACACTGGAGAGGCTATGGCCACTGTCACACTTCCGACCGCGATTCAGCCGCGCTCGCCCAAGGGCGGGTTCCGGAACGAGCCTTTTACCGGCTTCAAGAACCACGAAAATGCCCGCAAAATGCGGGAAGCGCTGGAGTTGGTGCGCGGCGAACTGGGCCGCGAATACGACCTGATTATCGGCGGCCAGCGCATCCGAACCGAGGGCAAGATTCGCTCGCTGAACCCGGCGCGACCGTCTGAGGTGGTCGGCGTGCACCAGAAGTCTGGTGCCGAACACGCCGACCAGGCCATGCAGGCCGCGCTCCGCGCTTTCGAGCTGTGGAGCCGGATAGTGGTCGGCGAGCGCGCCTCCCTGCTGCTGGGCGCGGCAGAGATTATCCGCTCACGCCACTTCGAGTTCTGCGCGTGGCTTACCTATGAGGTAGGCAAGAACTGGGCCGAGGCTGACGCCGACGTGGGCGAGACGATCGACTTTCTGGAGTTCTACGCGCGCGAGGCTCTGCGGCTGGCCGAGGCCAAAACACCGATCCAGTATCCAGGCGAGCGCAATGAGCTGCTGTATGTTCCGCTGGGCGTGGGCGCGGTGATTCCACCGTGGAACTTTCCCTTCGCCATCATGGCGGGCATGACGGCGGCTTCGATTGTGGCGGGCAACACAGTGATCCTGAAGCCATCGAGCGACGCGCCGACCATCGCCGCGAAATTTGTGGAAGTGCTGGAGGAGTCAGGTATGCCGGGCGGCGTGGTGAACTTCTGCCCCGGCTCGGGCGCCACTTTCGGCAACGCCATTGTGGAGCATCCCAAGACGCGCTTCATCGCCTTCACAGGTTCGAAGGCTGTGGGCTTGGAGATTCACGAGCGCGCGGCGAAAACGCAGCCGGGACAGATATGGATCAAGCGCACGATTCTGGAGATGGGCGGCAAGGACTCGATCCTGGTGTGCGCCGATGCGGACGTGGATGTTGCGCTGGACGGTGTGGTGGCTTCGGCTTTTGGCTTCAGCGGGCAGAAGTGCTCGGCCTGCTCACGTGCCATTGTGGAAGCGCCGATCTACGACGTGTTCGTGGAACGACTGCGCGAGCGCGTGGCCACGCTGACTACCGGCGACCCCACGGAGAACCACAACCTTGGTCCGGTGGTAAACGAAGCAGCACTGAAGTCGATCCTGAGCTATATCGAGACGGGCAAGAAGGAAGGCCGGCTGGTGGCCGGTGGGCGCGCCGTCAAGACCGAAGGTGGCGGCTACTTCATCGAGCCGACGGTGATTGCGGATATCGCCCCGGACGCTGTGATCTCTCAGGAGGAGATCTTCGGGCCCGTGCTGGCGGTGATCAAGGTGGAGAGCTTTGCGGAGGGCCTTGCGGTAGCCAACAATACCGAGTACGGCCTGACCGGTGCGCTCTACACCGCGGACCGCGCGCGGCTGGACGAGGCACGGCGCGAGTACCATGTAGGGAACCTCTACTTCAATCGCAAGTGCACGGGAGCCATGGTGGGCGCGCATCCATTCGGCGGCTTCAACATGAGCGGTACGGACTCGAAAGCGGGCGGCCCAGACTACCTGCTGCTGTTCACGCAGGCCAAGAGCGTAGCAGAGAAGCTATAGAACACCGCGCCAAAAACACCGTGCAGAAACGACAAAGAGGGGCCGATTCGGCCCCTCTTTGTTCTTACTGTAAATCTCAGATTGCTACGCCACGGCGGGAGGAGCGGCTGCCTGCTCTTCGGCTTCGAGGCGGTTGCCCATTTCGGCTGCAGCCTGTGCCAGCTGGCGGTGGTGTATGGTGAACAGCGCCAGCTCAAGCCGGTCGCTGACGCCGGTCTTGTCGTAGATGGAGCGCAGGTAGTTTTTGATGACCTGTTCGGTCGTCTTCAGGCGCATCGCAATTTCGCGATTCTTGCAGCCCTGCACGATGAGGGCGACGATGCGCATCTCCTTGGGAGTGAGCCGGTCGCGCACGCGCGCACCGACCATGTCTTCCTCGGGCGACTCGGGCATCATGAGCTGCGGTGGGGTCCAGGTTTCGCCGGCCGCAACTCGGCGGACGCACTCCACCAGCGCTGGCCCAGTGACATTGCGGAAGACGACCCCGCGGAAGCCCTGCTGCAGGAAGGAACTGGCGGTTTCGTTGTTCTCAGCGATGACAATGCCGCGGCAGCCGGTGGACTCGAGCAGAGCGCGGAGGCGAGGCATGTCAGGCCGCAGGGAAGCAGCCAGGAGCACAATGGATCCGGGGAAAGTAGCGATCGCATGCATCATCCGGTCGAGATCGGTGCACTGCGCGATGATGCGCATATCCTCGTCCATTGCCAGCACCTTGGCGGTGCCTGCCCGGAATATTGCTTGTGAGTCGGCTAGGATGACCTTGTTCATGTTTCGCGTCCCATCCTTTGGGGGGTCCAATTTTCAGGCGGGAGACACTGCGATCCTGCCCGGCCGGGTAACACGAGTTCGAGCCCTGGGTATCTTGGTCCTTAGAACCACAAATCGGCGGGAATGGTCGGCCCACACAGAGCGCCCCATCTTGAGACAGCTCGAAGAGAACCGGTTCCCTTAGTCACCGCTCCGCCGGAAATTCGTGCATCCTAAAGTTTGGAACCCTGCATCAAGCTTACAGCCCAAATCCATTTCCGTCATCAGAAACCCGCGCTGTGGAAGACGCGGTATTTACTGAGAAGGCTCACGCAAGGTGTTGACTTTCAATCGCCGGGCGGGCAGGAGAGGCCATAGACTGGGAGTATGGCACGCCCCATCCTTTTGGCAGTCGACGACGATGTCAACGTATTGGAAGCAGTGGTGCAGGACCTGCGGCGGCAGTATGGAGCCGAGTACCGCATTCTGCGCGCGGCCAGCGGCCAGGCCGCTCTGGACACCCTGGTGCAGGTGAAATCGCGCCAGGAGCCCGTGGCCTTGATCGTGAGCGACCAGCGCATGCCAGGCATGACGGGCGTCGACTTTCTGGAGCATGCTCGCGAACTCTACCCGGAGGCGAGGCGCGTGCTGCTCACCGCTTACGCCGACACCGAGGCCGCCATCCAGGCCATTAACTCGGCACGTATCCACTACTACCTGAATAAGCCCTGGGATCCGCCGGAGGACAAACTCTACCCGGTGCTGAGCGACCTGCTTGACGACTGGAAAGCCGGCTACCGGCCTCCGTTCGAAGGTCTGCGCGTGCTGGGCAGCCGCTGGTCACTTAAGGACCACCAGGTGCGCAACTTCCTCTCACGCAATCACGTACCGTATCGCTGGCTGGACGCGGCAACGAACGAGGAAGCCTCCCGGCTGCTGGCTGAAAAGAACCTGACCTTGGAGCAATTGCCCGCGGTTCTGTTTGCCGATGGCTCCCTGCTTGCCGACGCCGATCCGGATACGCTGGCCGTGCGCGTGGGCTTGCGCACGCAGGCCACCCAGGAGTTCTACGACATGGTGGTGATCGGTGGCGGGCCGGCAGGGCTGGCCGCAGCCGTCTACGGGGCCAGCGAAGGGCTCAAGACGCTGGTGATTGAGCCGGAGGCTCCGGGCGGGCAGGCCGGTTCCACCTCACGGATCGAAAACTACCTCGGCTTTCCTTCCGGCATCACCGGCGCCGACCTGGGGCGACGAGCGCACGCACAGGCGGCGCGATTCGGGGCGGAGTTCCTGACCCAGCGGGCTGTTGGGCTACGGATCGACGGTCAGTACCGATTCGTGCAACTGGCCGATGGCCGCGAAGTTTCAAGCCATGTGGTGCTGCTGGCCATCGGGGTGCAGTACCGCAAGCTGGACCTGCCCGGCGCAGCCCACCTGACCGGCTGCGGCATCTACTACGGAGCCGCACTGGTGGAGGCGGCATCCTGTAAGGACGAGGACGTTTACGTGGTGGGTGGAGCTAACTCCGCCGGACAGGCAGCACTGCATTTTGCCAAGTTCGCGCGCAAGGTAACGATGCTGGTGCGTGGACCGGGACTTTCGGCCACCATGTCGAAATACTTGATCGATGAGATCGCTCACACATCGAATATTGTATTGGAGACAGGAACGCAGGTGATCGCGGCCGAAGGCAGAGCCCACCTGGAAGCTCTGAAGCTGCGAGGTCCTGATGGAGAACGGAAGGTGCCGGCAACTTCGCTGTTCGTCTTCATCGGGGCTGAACCCGGCGTCCAGTGGCTTCCCCCGTCGATCCTTCGGGATGAGAAGGGGTTTGTGCTGGCTGGGCCGGATCTGAAGCATGACGGAAGGCTGCCGGAAAGCTGGCAGGAACCGCGTGAGCCGTTTCTGCTGGAAAGCAGCGTCCCGGGCGTCTTTGCCGTTGGCGATGTGCGCCATGGATCGGTGAAGCGCGTGGCGTCAGCCGTGGGCGAGGGATCGATTGCGGTGCAGTTTGCACATCAGTATCTGGCTGGGTTCTAGATCATCCCAGGAGCAGAGTCCCATGCGGGAGTTGAGCGCGAAGTGATGAGCGAGGCAGACAAGCTGATCGAAGTCCAACCCGTTGCCCTGATGGAACTGGCGGAAGCACTGCATCAAACCCGTCCTTTTGCGGAGACCGGTGCCGCGGCTCTGTCCGGCGTGGGTAGCGTGGAACGCGTAACGGCTCGGGCCGGGGCCGTGCTGGCAGAGGCCGGCGAGCCCATTCGCTTCTACTGGCTGGTGCTCGAGGGAGAAGTACGCGCCGAACGTCCGGAGCAAGACGGAAGCCGCACGCTGGTAGGCCTGGCCCCTACGGGCGAGGGCTTTGGCGAAACTCCTCTTCTAACAGGCAAGAGCAACTCTCCGTTTTTCGTTTCAGCATCAAGAGATTCAGTCCTTCTGCGCTTTACGGTGGAGCAGTTTTGGAGCCTGATGGCCTGCTGCCCGACATTGCGCTCTGTGGTACTGGCCAACATGGCGCAGCGGCTACAAACCTATCAGGTAGAAGCGCTGCATCGCGAAAAGCTGGTTTCACTGGGTACGCTGGCAGCCGGCTTGATGCACGAGCTGCACAATCCCGGCGCAGCGGCCAAGCGCTCCGCTGCGCTACTGCGCGAAAACCTGCTACGCCTGCAAGAATTGAGCCTGCGCAACAGCAGCCGACTGAAGACCCCAGAACAGTTGGAGTGCATGAAGGGCCTGCTGAACCACACGTTGACCGGTGGCTGCCGGCTGGCGGCGCTGAGCAGCCTGGAACAGGCCGATGCCGAAGAGGCCATGGGCGAGTGGCTTGCCGCTGCAGGAGTGGCGAACGCCTACCAGATTGCGCCGGTGCTGGTGGGCATGGACTTTGATCGCGAAGAGCTCCGCTGCGCACGCGAGTTGTTCGCGGCCGACGCCTTTTCTGACGCTCTCAACTGGCTTGGTTCGCTGGTCTCGAGCGTCTCACTGGTGTGCGCCATCGAGGAGAGCATTGCGCGCATCTCCGAACTGGTAATGGCGGTTAAGAAGTTCGCCTACGACGAAAAGTCGCCTGCCCGCGAGTTGGATGTGCATGACAGCCTGCAGAGTACGCTCACCATTCTGGGCCACAAGCTGCGCATCAAACATATCCAGGTTGAGAAGAAGTTTGAGGCCTCACCTTCGACGATTCACACCAAGGGCGCAGCGCTGAGCCAGGTGTGGACCAACCTGAT
>DCFV01000194.1:14891-21989 GCA_002314435.1 Acidobacteriaceae bacterium UBA1795
ACCGAGGGCAAACTGGCAGTAAGCATCACCGACCATGGCGCCGGCATCCCAGCCGACGTGCTGCCGCGCATCTTTGAACCCTTCTTCACCACCAAGCCGCAGGGTTCGGGCACAGGGCTGGGCCTGGAGATCGTGCACCGCATCGTGACGCAGAAGTTTGGCGGAACGATCGACGTCACGTCTGCCCCTGGGCAGACGCGCTTTACGGTGCGTCTGCCTTTGGTGGCCACGGCTGCTACGGAGCCGCCGAAGTAACACTGGACTTCCTTCTTTGCCGCGTATTCCTGTCCCCTTCCCTTCAGGCGTAGCCCGCCCATTCCCATTCCGTACGTGCGGTTCCATTCCGCATTTGTTGCGCGCGATCCTGTGCCAGAAATGAAGTTGCTCCTCCGCCTGCCGATGTAAGGAGAGGAAGGGAGTCTATGGCCGATCGCAGAGAACTGATGGAAGCCGCTCTCGACAGCTATCCGGAGGGCATCGCGCTCATGGACGCCGATGGAAATGTGGTCTTCTGGAACCGCGCTGCCGAATCCATCAGCGGGTTTCTCAGCATAGAAACTGTAGGCGGTCCCGCGCCTTGGGCCGCTGAGTCACTGCTGGAGTCAGGCAGCACCGATGACGCGCGCGATGGCCATAGGCGCACGGAGCACGGCGTGCTGGTGCGTGCGCTGCACAAGCAGGGTACCGACCTGACACCGCACTGGTGCGGACGCGGGTCTTACGCGACGGGCTCGGCACGCGCATCGGCAGCGTAGTCGCCTTTCGCGAAGCCGAGCCGCGGGACGCACTACCTCACGGCACAGTAACGCCGGACTCCGATGCAGTGGACGCACAAGCACGAGTGGAAGAGCGCGTGGAAGAGCTCTTTAACGACTGCAAATACCGCGATCTGCCATTCGGCCTGCTGTGGATCAGCGTCGACCAGGCCGAAGATCTGCGCAAGACCCACGGAACGCGCGCCTGCGAGGCCATGCTGGAGCGCGTGGAACGCAGACTGACCAACGGACTGCGGCTCAACGAAGAGATGGGACGCTGGGGCGACGACGAGTTCCTGGTGATTGCGTATGAGCCCTGTGGAGAAGTGCTAGAGGCTCACGCGCAGTCCCTCGCCGGGCTTGCTCGCACCGCTGACTTCCGCTGGTGGGGCGACCGGGTATCGCTCACCGTGAGCATCGGCGCTGCGCATGCCGAGCGCGGCGAATCTCTGTCGGGCTTGCTGGAGCGGGCGCAGTCTGCCCTGCACTCGAGCATGCACGAGGGCGGAAACCACATCACTTTGGCCTCAGGGAGGCATGCATGTTTGCCATCGTAGGAATCTTGGTTGTCTTCGGAGCCGTGATCGGTGGCTTCGTGTTGGAGAAGGGCCATTTGGAAGTGTTGATGCAGCCGGCCGAGTTGCTAATCATCGGCGGAGCGGCCCTCGGCACGCTGTTGGCGGGCAATCCGATGCACATTCTCAAAGGCATCGCGGGCGGAGTACTAGGCGTTTTGAAGGGTTCAAAACTGAACCGGGCGCGCTACCTGAACACGCTCAGGATGATGTACCGGTTTCTGAACAAGGTGCGCAGAGAGGGTCTACTGAGCGTGGAACAGGACGTGGAAAAGCCACAGGAAAGCTCCATCTTCAAAAGCTTCCCAGACTTTCTGAGCGACTCACACGCCACGGACTTTGTGTGCGACACGCTGCGCATGGCCATCACGGGCGGCGTGGAGCCGTTCGACATGGACCAGATGATGGAACTCGACATGGAAGTGCACCACCGTGAGTCGGCCCTGCCTGTGAGCGCTCTTTCCACCATGGCAGACGCGCTGCCGGGTCTGGGCATCGTGGCCGCGGTGCTGGGCGTAGTGATCACCATGGGCGCGCTGGGCGGACCGCCAGAGGTAATCGGCCACAAGGTAGCGTCAGCGCTGGTGGGAACATTTTTGGGCATTCTGCTGTGCTATGGCGTGGCCGGACCGCTGGCCGCCAACATGACGAAGATCGCCGAGGAGCATAACGCCTATCTGCACGTCCTGCGCGTGATACTGCTGTCGTTTCTGAAAGGCGCGGCGCCCATGATCGCCATTGAGATGGGGCGGAGGGCGATTCCGGCGCACGTGCGGCCCAGCTTTGACGAGATGGAGAAGGGATGCAAGGGCCAGCCCGCCGGAGAAGCTGCAGCGGCCGCTTAGCCTCCACGCCGCGCGGCGAAGGCGAGTCTGCTCAACCAAGGGCCCGCATGCTGCATGAGGGAGTGAAACGAGATGGCCGCCAAGGCGCCGATCATCGTAATCAAGAAGAAGGGCAGCCACGCCGGCCATCATGGCGGTGCGTGGAAAGTGGCCTATGCCGACTTCGTGACTGCGTTGATGGCGCTGTTTATTGTGCTATGGCTGATGAACTCCAGCGAGAAGGTGAAGAAGGCTGTGGCCGGATATTTCAATGACCCCATGGGCACAGGGTTGTTGCTGGGCACAACAGTAACTGGCACTGGCGAAAGCACCCCGGTGGGCACCCGGCAGGATCTCGAAAAGCTGAAGGAAAAGCTGGAGCAGCAGATCCAGGCCAACCCTGAATTGAAGAAGCTCTCCAAGCAGATCGAGATCACTGTCACGCCGGAGGGTCTCCGCATTGAGTTGATCGAGGATAAGAACGGCACGTTCTACGAGAGCGGCAGTGCACACCTGAGCAGCAAAGGGCAGGACCTTCTGGCACTGTTGGCGACAGAACTGAAGAAACTGCCTAACAACCTCCTGATCGAAGGCCATACGGACGCGACCAAGTACTCGCAGGACGCAAACTACAGCAACTGGGAGCTATCCGCGGATCGCGCAAACTCCGCGCGGCGGTTGCTACAGGCCGATGGTGTGCGCGACAACCAGGTGACGCAGGTGCGCGGGTACGCCGACCAGTTGCTGCGCGTAACAGACAATCCCTATGATCCGTCGAACCGGCGCATCTCCATCCTGGTGAAGAATCAGCTGAGCCAGCTGCCGGACCTAAAAGGCACCGCAATGGTGGACGGGCCGGAAGCGGCGAAATGATGGACTTGCGCCGATCCCGGCGGAATAGTGTACTCTTGTGGGCAAATGGGAAAGCGTTTACTTGGAGGCTTTGAATCATGACAGTTGTTGCCGGCGTCGATTTCGGCACTTTGAGCGTGCGCGTTACCCTGGTGGACAGCAAGAGCGGACCCATTGGCACCGCATCGGCCTCCTACCCTCTGCATCGCCGCCGCGAAGACCCCAACTTTGCCACCCAGTCGCACGCGGACCAGATGAATGCCCTGGCTGAAGCGACACGCGAAGTGCTGCGCACCACCGGAATTGACGGCAGCGCAGTCGCCTCCATCGCGCTCGACACCACCGGTTCCAGCGTGATCCCGGTGGGCGAAAATCTCGAGCCACTCGACGACTACTACCTTTGGTGCGACCATCGCGCGCACAGAGAAGCCGAGGAGATTACGGCCAAGGCGCACGCGCTCAAGTTCGAGGGCATTGACTGGTGCGGCGGCGTCTACTCCCACGAGTGGGGCTTTGCCAAGCTGCTGCACTGGCTGCGCAACAATCCCGACAAACGCGACCGCTTCGTAACTGCGCTCGAACACTGCGACATGGTAGCCGCCACGCTATCGGGGGTAAAGACAGTGAACGCGCTCAAGCGCAGCATCTGCGCCATGGGCCACAAGTGGATGTGGAATCCGAAGTGGAACGGTTTGCCGCCGGAGGAGTTTCTGGTCGCCGTAGATCCGCTGCTGGCCGGCGTGCGTGCCAAGCTGGGCGGCGAATATCTCACCAGCGACCATCTCGCCGGGCATCTCTCTCCCGAGTGGGCTGAGAAGCTGGGCCTGAAGACCGGAATTCCGATTCCGGTGGGCGCATTTGATGCGCACTGGGACGCGATTGGTTCGAACTGTGCCGAGGGCGACGTGGTCAACGTCGTCGGCACCTCGACGTGCATCATCGCCATGGCGCGCAAGGCAGAGTTGGTTCCGGGCGTGTGCGGCGTGGTCCCTGGCAGCGTGCATCCCACATACACGGGCATTGAGGCTGGTCTTTCGGCAACGGGAGACATCTTTGAAGCCATCGCGCGGCGCGCACAAACCACCGTCGCCGAGCTTTCAAAGGGACTCGATGCATACAAAGCGGGCCAGACCGGCCTGCTGCGCCTGAGTTGGGACAACGGTGACCGTACCGTGCTCGTGAACCCCGAACTGGGCGGCGTCACGCTGGGCTGGAACATGATTCACACAGCGCAGGACGAGTTGTTTGCGGCCATCGAGGGCACTGCCTTCCACACCCGCATCATTCTGGAGCGCATGGCCGAGCACGGTGTGCGCGTGGACCGCGTGATCAACGCAGGCGGCATCCCGCAGAAGAACGAAGTCCTGAACCGCGTGTACGCGAACGTGCTGAATAAGCCGGTGCTGGTGCCCGCGGGCATCCCCACCAGCCTGGGCTCTGGCATCTTCGCGCTGCTGGCGGCGGGTGCGTATAAGTCGATTGAAGAGGCGCAGGCAGCGGTATGCCTGCCGTTACGCACCATCGAACCCGACCCGAATGCAGCCTCTGTGTATGAGCAACTCTACAAGCTCTATCGCGATGTGTACTTTGCACTGGGACGACGCGATGCGGCACCGGTGGCGCTCGGCCGCGTGTTGCCTGAGTTACGCAAGATAGCTGCAGCGGCGCACACCCAGGGTTGATAGGTACATCAGGGAGCGGGCGCGCGGCGGTAACTCACCCGTTGTGCCCCTCTCTTGCGCATCGCCGGAGCGCGGTTTACCGTGGTCACAATCCAGTTCCACTTGGGAGCCTTGTGACCCATTCTGCTTTACGCCATTTTGCTTGTTTTTCTGCATGGATGATGCTTGCCGCCCTGAGCGCCGCGTACGCGGGGGCACAGCAGCCCGTGGAGCCGTGGAAGGCGCCGCATTTCAGCCTTGATGCCCGCACGCTCTATGCCGCAGCTTCAGCCGTGGCCGCGCCGGAAAACGCGAGCGCTGCAGTGCTCGAAGACGACGAGATTTACAGCTTTGACGAACAAGGTCGTAGTGTTCACACGGCCTACGTGATCTACAAGGTGCTCACCTCGAAGGGGGCAGAGGGATGGGACTCTGCTTCAGTCTATTGGGAGCCGTGGCACCAGGCGCGGCCGCGCATCCAGGTGCGCGTGATTGCGCCCGACCTCTCGGTCCACGTCCTAGATCAAAAGCAGATCACCGAGGCTCCTGCGCACGACGGAGACTACAAAAGCTACAGCGACGCGAAGACCTTGCGCGCGCCCTTCCCTGCGATTGCACCCGGCGTCGTAGTGGAAGAGGAGTTCATCACAACCGAAACGGTGCCGTTCTTCGCTGCAGGGCGCACGGGGCGCGTCTACTTTGGCCGCCAACAGGTGCCTGTAGCCCACAGCATGGCGGTGATCGACGCACCCGCCAGCATCAACCTGCGCTCCAATGCGTTGAATCTGGACGACGTAAAACCGCAGCGCACAGAAGCCGCTGGACGCGTCACGGTGGTCTACGAGAAGGGGCGCCTGGATGGCTTCGACCCGTCTGAATCGAATCTTCCCCCCGACGTCTCGCACTTCCCTATCGTCGCGTTTTCGACCGGCGTCTCGTGGCAGGCGATGGCGCGCGAGTACAGCCGCATTGTGGACGAGCATGCCAACCAGGCGTCCGTGCAGTCGATTGTGGATGGACTCGTCGCGGACAAGACATCCATAGCGGAGAAGGAAGCCGCAATCATCGAGTGGGTCGATCGCGAGATTCGCTACACGGGCATCGAGTTTGACGAGGGCGCGATTGTTCCGCATGACCCGGTGGAGGTGCTCAATCACAAGTACGGCGACTGCAAAGACAAAGCGACGCTGCTGGTAACCATGCTGCGCGCTGCGGGGATTCCGGCGTACGTGGCGCTGCTGAACGCGGGATCGCGGCTGGATGTGCCGACAGACCTGCCGGGCATGGGCCTGTTCGACCACGCCATTGCGTATGTACCGGGCAAGCCCGGACTTGTGCCCGATCTGTGGATTGACGCTACTGACCCGTGGGCCCGTCTGGGGCAGCTACCGGCGAGCGACCAAGGCCGGCATGCGCTGATTGCGCGCCCTGAGACCACGGCGCTGACGCTCACGCCCGAGTCGAGTTCGAAGGACAACGTGCTGCTGGAAATGCGCACATTCACGCTGGCTGAAAACGGCCCAGCAAGCATTGTCGAAGTCACACGTCCTTCGGGTGTGTTCGAGGGCGAGTTCCGAAGCTACTATGCTGACAAACCGGACAAGGACACGCGTGAAGGGCTCTCGAACTACGTAAAGTCGCAGTACATCTCGGAGAAACTAACGAAGGTGGACCGCACCGACCCTGCGGACCTCTCGAAGCAGTTCGAACTGACGCTGGGCTGCGAGAAGGCCAAGCGCGGCTACACGGACCTGGCGAGTGCGGTAGCTGCGATTCGTGTCGAGTCGATCTTCCAGAATCTGCCCGCCGAACTGCAGCGCGAGGACGACGCCGACGACAAGACGAAGGACGACGCGGACAAGTCCAGAAAGCCGCGCACTGCAGACTGGCAGTTGGACCAGTCCTACACGATGGAGTGGCGCTACCGCATCGTGCCTCCGCAGGGGTTCGTGGCAAAGCCTCTGCCAAAGAACACGAAGATTCCCATCGGCCCGGCGTTGCTCACAGAGGAGTTTTCGACGGACAAGGACGGCGCTGTGCTGGCGCGTCTGACATTCGACAGCGTAAAGCGGCGTTACACCGCAGCCGAGGCCACGGTGCTGCGCAACAAAGTTGCGAATTTCGCAAGCGGCCCAGCTTTACTGATCAGCTTTGAGCCGCAGGCCGAAGTGCTCCTGCGCGACGGGAAGGTGAAGGAGGCGCTAGCCGCCTATCGCAGCCTGGTGGCGGTGCACCCAAGCGAAGCTGTACACCATTTGCAGGTTGCCAAGGTACTGCTGGATGCGGGCATGGGCGAAGCCGCGCGCGCCGAGGCACGGCAGGCCGTGAAGCTTGAACCCGACTCCGCTCTGGCCGAAAAGACGCTGGCGCAGATTCTGAAGCAAGACCTGGTGGGCCGCAGCCTGCGCGCGGGCAGTGACATGGATGGCGC
>DCFV01000183.1:0-3564 GCA_002314435.1 Acidobacteriaceae bacterium UBA1795
GCCTGATACGTCGAAGCGGTTGCAAGCGTCAGCAAATCCTTTTGCGCTGCCGGAGAAAACTTCCTGATGAACTCGCCAGGGCACTGAGTCTGGCCGCCTACACTGTCCAATCCATCACGCATCGCTTGCATGGCTCCGTCCTCCTTGTTGCTAAGCCTGTTGGGACTTCTTGATGATTTCCGTTGCGAGATCGTGCGCCTGCAGGGGACCAGCGACAAACTCGGCATCCACTTGGGAGAAAATCTTGACCAGAACGTTCTTGCCTGCCGCATCCGCATAGGTCACGTCGCGTACATCGATGGTGAGCTTGCTCGATCCAAGGCGGGGCGCCGCTTCCACCCAGACGCGGTCGAGTTCTTCCGCCCACGGCCCGGCGATGCGGCCTTCCAGAATCAGTCGCTTCGCCGCTCCCCCCTCAGATTCGTTAATCGTGATGCGCAGCATGCCCTCTATAAAGCAATGCGCGTGCCAAACTGGGCACGCCCCCGCGCATCGCGCGCAAGCACACTTGAATCATCAGCTTGTCGAATCAGGGGATCTTCTTGAGGAACGTGACGAAGGCCCATGTGACGAAGTGACGATGACGAAATCTCGTCACCGCGACGTCATATAGTCACTCCGCTCGATGCCGAGCTTCTTGATTTTGGAGTTCAGCGTGGTGCGTTTCAGGCCCAGTTTGGCAGCAGCGCCGTCGGGCCCGCCGATCTGTCCGCCGGCTTCGCGCAACGCGCGCAGAATGTGTTCGCGCTCGGCCGCAAGCAGCGTCGGAGCCTCAGCTTCTTCGATCTCCGCTTCTTCTTCCTCGGCCAGTTCCAGCTCTGCCAGCGGAACATACAACACCGACCCGCGCGTCAGGATCACCGCGCGCTCCAGCAGATTTTCCAGCTCGCGGATATTGCCCGGCCAGCTCCAGCGCATCAGTGTCTGCATCGTCTCTTCGGGGATCGTGTCGATCGTCCTGCCCATGCGCCTGCTGTGCGCTGCGACAAAGTGGCGCACCAGCACCGGAATATCATCCACACGCTCGCGCAGCGGAGGCGCAAACACCGGGAACACCTTCAAGCGATAGAAGAGGTCGCTGCGGAACTGCTTCTCCGCCACCATCTGCGTCAGGTCGCGATTCGTGGCCGCAATCAGCCGCACATTCACCGGGATGGGTCGGTTGCTGCCCAGCCGCTCAATCTCGCGCTCCTGAAGGGCGCGCAGCAGCTTGGGCTGCAGGTCCAGCGGCATTTCGCCGATCTCGTCGAGAAACAGCGTGCCCTCGTGCGCCAGCTCCAGCCGGCCAATCTTGCGCGCAATGGCCCCCGTAAACGCGCCCTTCTCGTGACCGAACAGCTCGCTCTCCAGCAGCCCGGCAGGAATGGCGGCGCAGTTGAGTTTGACGAAAGTACGGCCGTTGCGCGGGCTCAGCCGGTGAAGCGCGCGCGCCAGCAACTCCTTGCCCGTGCCGGTTTCGCCCTGGATCAGCACGGTCGCATCCGTAGGCGCAACGGTCTCGATCTGCCGCAGCACGCTGCGCAGCCCCGTGCTCTCGCCCACAATGTCTTCGAAGTTGTGCTCGAGGTTGATCTCGTGCTCCAGGTACTGCTTCTCCTGATTCAATTTGTCGCGCAGCTCGGCAATCTGCCGGAAGGCCACCGCGTTGCTCACCGCCATGGCCACTTGTCCGGCAACCTGCTTGAGCATCGCGGCATCCTTCTCCCCGTATGCGCCTTCCAGACGGCTGCCCACCATCATCGTGCCCACCGCTTCTCCGCGATGGATGAGCGGCACCCAGCAGCAGGCTTTCATGCCCAACGCGGTCAGGTGCCGAATACCATCGGCCGGATAGCCCGCATCTTCCAGCCGGCTCACCAGCACCGGCTCCCGCGTGCGAAATGCCTGCCCGGCGGGCGACCCGTGCAACGACAGATGCACCTCACCTCGCTGCTCCTGCTCTGAGTCCTCGCCCAGAAACTGCACCAGCAGCGTATTCCGGTCCTGCTCGAGAAGCCCCAGCGTCGCGCAGTCGTGGGGCAGCACCTCGCGCAGGCTGGCGGAGATTGCGCCCAGCAGCGCCCGCACATCCACAGTAGCCAGCAGCGCACTGCTCAACTGCAGCAGCACCGCTTCCTCGGCACGCTTGCGGTCGGTAAAGTCGCGCGTGATCTTCACGTAGCCCGTCACTGCGCCCGTCAGGTCGTGCACTGCTGTCATCACCACGTTGGCCCAGAAGCGAGACCCGTCCTTGCGCACGCGCCAGCCTTCGCCCTCCACGCGGCCGCGCTCTGCAGCCAGCCGCAGTAGCTCCGCCGGGCGTCCGCGCTCGATGTCCTCATGTGTGAAGAAGCGCGCATAGTTCCCGCCCAGAATCTCATCGGACGTGTATCCCTTGATCCGCTCGGCTCCTGGATTCCAGGTCGCGACGCTGCCATCCTTGTCCAGCAGGTAGATGGCATACTCGCTCACGCTCTCCACAATCGAGCGGAATTGCTGGTCGGCCCGGCGCAGCGCCTCAGTGGCCTCGCGCTGCTCCGTCACGTCGCGCACAAAGCTCAACACCAGCGGACCATCAGGCGTCGCAATCGGCTTCAGAAGGATATCGACAGGAAACTCCGTCCCGTCCTTGCGCAGGCCGTAGAGATTGAGCGCCGCACCCATCTGCCGCATCCGGGGATGAGCTTGATAGTTCTCCCGGTGCTCCGGGTGGCGGCCGCGAAAACGCTGTGGAACCAGGTTCTCTACGGACTGGCCAATCAGCTCGGCCTGGCTGTGACCAAACAGCTCCGCCGCACGCGGGTTTGCGGCACGAATCACGCCGTGGGCGTCCGTGACAAATATCGCGTCGGGAGAGACCTCGTACAGATTCTCCAGCGCTGCCAGTGCGACCTCACTCGCGCGCTGTTCGGTCCCGGCCGCTGCATCCTTTTCCGGGGAATCAGAAAGGTGCATGCCTGACATTAACCTGATTCGGAAGATAGCTTGCGGAGCACCGCCTCCGCAACCATGCAGTGCCATATTCCGCCACAGCGGACCCGATCCGGCAATTCCTGCACCCTTATCTCAGTCCCACGAATCCAACGCAGGACAGGAGAACCGTTCCCCTATGCCTCAGAAAATTGCATTCATCACCGGCGGAAACCGCGGCCTCGGTTTCCAGACTGCCCTCGAACTGAAATCCCCCGACACTAAAATCGTCATCGGCTCCCGCGACCTCAAGCAGGGCGAAGAAGCCGTGGCCAAACTGCGCGCTGCCGGCGTCGATGCCGACGTGCTCCAGTTCGACGTCACCAGCCCCGCCAGCTACCAGGCCGCTTATGACTATTTTGCGTCGAAGTACGGCCGGCTCGACATCCTGGTCAACAATGCAGGTATCGCCGGCGGCTCCTTCCCAGGCACCGGCCCCGAGCACACTGCGGGCGACGTGCCCGTCGACCTGCTCCACAAGGTCTTCGAGACCAACTTCTTCGCCCCGGTCGCGCTGACCAAGACCCAGCTGCCACTGCTCAAGAAGAGCCCAGCCGGTCGCATCGTCAACCTCTCCAGCATCCTTGGCTCGCTCACCTTGCAGGCCGACCCCGC
>DCFV01000183.1:3881-6523 GCA_002314435.1 Acidobacteriaceae bacterium UBA1795
CTCAACGCCTTCACCATCCACCTTGCCTACGAGTTGCGTGAAACCAACATCAAGGTCAACTCCGCTCACCCCGGCTGGGTAAAGACCGATATGGGCGGCGATCAGGCTCCCATGGAACTGAGTGAAGGCGGCAAGACCAGCGCCGCACTGGCCACTCTGCCTGCTGATGGGCCTACCGGCGGCTACTTCCACCTCGGCCAGCCCCTGCCCTGGTAGTTCGCGGTCACTCCTCGTACGGTTACTCCGCAGTGGCCCGTGGCGTCCTCTCCCCGCCGCGGGCCGCTACAATTCCTGATATTGAAGCTTGCTGAGGAGATGCTGATGCAAAAGCGCTGGGTCCGGATCGTTATCGCAGTCGTCGTTCTATTCCTGCTTGTGGTTGTTCTCGTTCCCTTCCTCGTCAACGCTGACACCTTCCGCCCCACGCTTCAGGCGCAACTCGGACGCAACATGGGACGCTCCGTCACATTCGGCCGCCTCAGCTTCTCTCTTCTCAAGGGCAGCCTCGTAGCAGAAGACATCGCCATCGCCGATGACCCCGCCTTCAGCAACGAGCCGTTCCTGCGGGCCAAGTCGCTTTCCATCGGCGTACAGATCGCGCCGCTCCTCTTCCACCGCCAACTGCGCATCACCAGTTTCACCATCGACACGCCTTCGATACGCCTGCTCCATGGTGCCAACGGCCGCTGGAACTTCTCCAGCATCGGCGGTCCCGCCGCAGCGCAAACTCCGTCGCAGGAAAGCGCCATCCCCGACCTCACCGTCGGCGAGCTCTCCATCAAGAACGGCAGCGCCATTGTCGCCTCGGTTCCCTCCACCGGAAAGCAGTTCGTCTACTCCGGCATCAAGCTCAGCGTCCAGCAGCTTTCGTTCCTCAAGTCGTTCCCGTTTGAACTCTCGGCTGACCTGCCCGCCAGCGGCTCCTTCAAACTCAAGGGTGATGCCGGTCCCCTTGACCAGAAGGACGCCTCCAACACACCCTTCCACGCCGCGCTTACGCTGAAGAAGTTCGACCCCGTAGCCGCCGGGGTGCTCGACGCAAGCTCGGGCATGGCCGCGGTCATCGACATCGATTCTCAGCTCGTCTCCGACGGCACAACGCTCTCCAGCAGCGGCACCATTCACGCCTCACACCTCAAGCTGGCGCGCTCCGGTTCGCCTGCCACCAAGCCCGTCGATATCCGCTACGCCGTATCAAACAACCTCGAAACCCGCATCGGCCGCGTTTCCGACCTCTCCGTGCAAACCGGTGCGGTTGCCACCCGTATTACCGGCGGATTCCGCCGCACCGCAAAGGACCTCGTGCTCGACCTGCATCTGGCTGCGCCTAATCTGCCCGTCGATGCCCTTGAGGACCTGCTGCCTACGGTCGGCGTTAACCTGCCTACGGGCTCCAAGCTCACAGGCGGCACGCTCACCGCCAGTCTCGCCATCACCGGCCCGGCCACAGCGCCCGTCATCGCCGGCCCGGTCGAGATCGACAACACCAGGCTCGCCGGCTTCAATCTCGGCGCCGAGATCCAGGGCCTCAGCGCCATAGGCAGCAAGGGCACCGGCACGGATATCCAGACCCTCCGAGCCACCCTGCACTCCTCGCCACAGCTCACCGCGTTCAGCGACATCTACGGCAACCTGCCCCAGATTGGAACTGCCACCGGCGACGGCACCGTTTCGCCCACCGGCGCGCTCAATTTCAAAATGAATGCCAAGCTCAACTCGTCCAACGCCGTGGGCGCCGCAGCCAATCAGGCAATGAATACGGTGACCGGATTCGTCGGCGGCTTCCTCCACCCGAAAGCCAAACCCTCCGCACCCGCAAACAACGGCATTCCGCTCACCATCACCGGCACCACCTCGAAACCGACCATCCGCGCCAACCTAGGAGCGATGCTCAGGTAGGCGCAGCTCCAGGGAACCCTATGAACTTCGACCTGCAGAACGCAATCGCTCTGCTCGCCCGCACCCCGGCCACGCTCGACGCGCTGCTCCGGGGCCTGCCCGATGCATGGACCGCCTGCAACGAAGGTGACGCCACCTGGACACCCGCCGCCGTGATCGCGCATCTCGCCCACGGCGAGCGCACCGACTGGATGGTCCGCACGCGACTCATCCTCGCCACCGGCGAAGCCGAGCCATTCCGTCCCGTCGACCGCTCAGCCCACTTGGAAGAGGCGCAGAAGACCTCGCTGCCGGACCTGCTCGACGACTTTGCTCGCCTACGCACAACCAACCTCGACGAACTGCGCGCCCTCAACCTCCAGCCCGCCGACCTCGCCCGCCGCGGCATCCATCCCGCCTTCGGGCCTGTCACTCTAGCCCAACTACTGGCCACCTGGACCACCCACGACCTCACCCACGTGCACCAGCTCTCCCGCATCCTGGCGCACCAGTACCGGGAAGCCGTCGGCCCCTGGAGCCGCTACCTCGGTGTCCTCCACTGCGACGGCCACTCGGCCCCAGCCTAGGCTCGAACCTAGGTTGAATATTTTCGCCTATTCTTCGCTATTCTGCTAAAATCTCCGCATGGACTTTCAGCTCATCACCCCCTACAAGCCGCGCGGCGATCAGCCCCGCGCTATTGACGAGCTGGTCCAGGGGCTCGGCGCTGGCGAAAAGCATCAGGTGCTGCTCGGCGTCACCGG
>DCFV01000183.1:6798-6959 GCA_002314435.1 Acidobacteriaceae bacterium UBA1795
ACCGGCTCCGGCAAGACCTTCACGATGGCCAAGGTCATCGAGCAGTCCAATCGCCCGGCGCTGATTCTGGCCCACAACAAGACCCTCGCCGCGCAGCTTTACCACGAGTTCAAGCAGTTCTTCCCCAACAACGCGGTCGAATACTTCGTCAGCTATTACGA
>DCFV01000183.1:7235-7848 GCA_002314435.1 Acidobacteriaceae bacterium UBA1795
CCCGAGGCCTACATCCCCGCTGGCGACCTTTATATCGAGAAGGAAGCCACCATCAACGAGGAGTTGGACAAGCTGCGCCTTTCGGCCACTCGTTCGCTGTTCGAGCGACGCGATTCCATCATCGTAAGTTCCGTCAGTTGCATCTACGGCCTGGGTTCGCCCGAGGCCTACTACGGCATGCTGCTGCTGCTCGAAAAGGGCCAGAAGATCAGCCGCAAGGACATCCTGCGGCGGCTGGTTGAAATCCTCTACGAGCGCAACGATTCAGATTTCCGCCGCGGCACCTTCCGCGTGCGCGGCGACGTGATCGAGGTCTTTCCCACTTACGACGAATCTGCCTACCGCATCGAGATGTTCGGCGACGAGATCGAGTCGCTGGCGCAGATCGATCCCCTCTTCGGCACAGTCAAGCAGAAGTACGCTCGCCTGCCCATCTATCCCAAAAGCCACTACGTCGTGCAGCCCGAGCGCAAGTCCGAGGCTATCGATTCGATCGTCGCCGAGCTGAACGAGTGGGTTGCGAAGCTCGAGTCCGAGGGACGCATGGTGGAGGCGCAACGCGTTCATCAACGCACCCGCTTCGACCTCGAAATGATCAAGTCGATGGGCTACT
>DCFV01000122.1:0-185 GCA_002314435.1 Acidobacteriaceae bacterium UBA1795
CGCAGCTTTGAAGCCGGAATGCACGGCTCAGTCAGGCATTAGCCCGCGCGCATCCGGCCACCCGGCAGCAACTTGAAGACCCTGCCGCGCCATACAATGTCGCTCGAGCCGTAACTCGCCGCCCAGAAACCAAAACCCATCAGGTCGCGGATGGGATAGAGCACCAGCAGCCCGAACCAGCTTTT
>DCFV01000122.1:251-4833 GCA_002314435.1 Acidobacteriaceae bacterium UBA1795
GTACGGGAGAAGGAAAAACCTTGAGCTGTGATGGAACCGCCGCAGCCGGGAAAGACACGGCTACGGCGGTTTAACTAGCCCGCGCGCATCCGGCCACCCGGCAGCAACTTGAAGACCCTGCCGCGCCATACAATGTCGCTCGAGCCGTAACTCGCCGCCCAGAAACCAAAGCCCATCAGGTCGCGGATAGGATAGAGCGCCAGCAGGCCAAACCAGCTCGTGTCTTGCACCACGGCTCGTCCCACCGCCAGCGACAACACCAGCCGCGTGACCACGCTCCAGCCAAAGAGCGCCAGCCCCACAAGCGGATGGCCCAACGCCGCCGCAGTCGCCCACCCCAGCAAACCATAAGGCAGGCTGAACGTGAGCGCAGTACCGAAATGTCCTTTGGGCCGCGAAAAGCGCGTGGACTTCATCCAGCGCACCTGGTGCTTGAGCGACGAAACAAAGCTCGAGTTGATGACAATGTGGTCGATAGCGTGCGTACTCAGCACAACCGTCTGTCCCAGCTTCCAGGTCTCGTTACCCAGCACAAAATCGTCAGCGCAGTAGTCGGCGGAGACGGCAAAGCCGCCCATCTTCCGAATCGTCTCGCGACGGAACGCCATCGTAGGCCCCAGCGTGAACTGCATGCCTTCCATCATCCGTGCAACCAGCACGCCTGCGGTCATCTCCACGCTCATTCCCACGGCTTCCAGCCGCGCCCACAATCCTCCCTCGGCCGCCACACCGCGATACGGGCAGGTGAGCCCGCCCACGCGCGCATCAGCAAAAGGCATCGCCACAGCACGCAGATAGTCCGGCGTCACGCGCACATCGCTATCGCTGATGACCAAGATGTCGTGCGCAGCCGCTGCCTCCATCAGTTCCATCGAGCACACCTTGGCGTTGATGTACTCCGGCTCGCCAGTGGTGAAGAAGCGCACGGGAATGTGCGGATAACGAGCTGCCACGCGCCGCGCCGTCTGCAGGCCGAGATCGTCCTCAGTGCGTGCGCTGAACAGGATTTCGTACTCGGGATAGTCCTGTTTAAAAAACGTGGCCAGATGCGCTTCGAGATTGGGCTCAGCGCCATGCAGAGGCTTCAGCAATGTGAGAGGAGGCGTAAAGCCCGGCCGTTCGGCGAGTTTGCTGCGGTAGGCACGGCGCTCCCGCAGAAAACGAGGGACCGCCGCCAGCGTCATGCCAGCAAAGATGGTGGACGTAAGAAGGCCGAAGGCGGCCACGGCGAGCAGGACGTACAACATGCAGAACTCAGACTACCTGTGGAGATTCAGATTCGCGAGGATACTCTCGCCATTCTCAATGAAAGAAGGGGTGCCCGGCAAACCTAGGTCTCGCGGCGGGTTGCGCGCGGGGGCACTACGGCGACCTTGCGCAGCGGCACAATCGCTCCGGAAGTACTGGGCGCGGCCTGGTGGAAGCGCGAGAGCATCTCCGACCGCACGTACTCGACGAAACTCTGCATCTGGCGGTTCATCTCTTCCATGCGCTCGCGCATCTGCAGAATGATGGCGATGCCGGCGATATTCACGCCCAGGTCACGCGCCAGGTTCAGGATGAATTCCAGTCGCTCCAGGTCCTCGTCAGTGTAGTAGCGCGTGTTGCCCTCAGTGCGCGAGGGCTTCAGCAGCCCTTCGCGCTCGTAGAGGCGCAGAGTCTGCGGATGGATCTCGTACATCTCGGCAACTGCCGAGATCATGTACACGCCCTTCGATTTGCGTTTTGCGGCCATGGCTTCTTTCGCACAGATTAACGTAAATCGCTCGGCTCGTGCCTCACAGCTTGTCGAACAGCGCTACGCGCGGATCCTGATTGTTCAACTTGGCTAGCTCACGCATAATCTCGCGGCTGCGCTCGTCCTGCAAATGCGGCACGACCACTTCCACGGTCACAATCTGGTCGCCGCGCTGGCCGGCGTGCGATGCACTCTCCACGCCACGCTCGCGCATGCGCAGCTTTTGACCACTCTGCGTGCCCGGCGGAATCTTCAACTGCGCGCGACCGTCGATGGTCGGCACGTCCACCTTGGCTCCCAGCGATGCCTCCGGTACTGTCACAGGCACGGTGATGTGGATGTCGTCGCCAGTGCGCGTGAAGACCGGGTGCGGGCCGGTGCGCACGATGACAAACAGGTCGCCCGCCGCACCGCCGTTTGCGCCGGCGTTGCCCTTGGCCTGCAGACGTATGCGCTGCCCGTCACGCGTGCCCGCCTTGATGCGGAACTCCACGGTCTCAGTCCGCGCCACAGTGCCCTCTCCGCGGCAGGTGACGCACTGGTTCGACACGCGGCCCGTCCCGTTGCAGCGCGGGCAGGGGATGTTGAACTTCATGCGGCCACCCATCTGCGTCACCTGGCCGGAGCCGTTGCACTCTGCGCAGGGCATTGGACCGCCAGTGTGTGCCATGCCATGGCAAGTTGGGCACTGCTCCTGCCGATGAATCTGCATACGGGCCTGCCCGCCGCGGATCGCCGTCCAGAAGTCGACCGTTGCCTGGTACTCCAGATCCGTCCCCGGCTGCGGCCCCCGTGGCCGGTTAGTTTGTTGCGCGCCGGTAAAGATGCCCGAAAAAATGTCTTTGAAGCTGCCCCACGCCCCTGAACCGGGTCCCGCGCCGGCACCCGCCTGATGCCCAGCCCCGCCGCCAAACCCGGAAAAGTCGAAGCCGCCGAAGTCCACCGGCGGATGGCCTGCGGACGACTGCTGCCGCGCATAGGCCTCGGCCTGCGCCGGGTCAATCTGGTCAGAATAGAAACCAAGCTGGTCGTAGACCTTGCGCTTCTTCTCGTCGCTCAGAATGTCGTTGGCCTCGGAGATCTCCTTGAATTTCTCCTCGGCGCGCTTGTCGCCAGGATTGACGTCAGGATGATAGCGCCGCGCCTGCTTGCGAAACGCCTTGCGAATCTCCTCGGCCGTGGCGGTCTTCTTCACCCCCAGCGTTGCGTAGTAGTCCTTGTTTTGAGTCGTGGACATGTGTGTTTTCTTATCTCATTCAGCGTACACGGTAGGCCTTGCCCTACCCTCTGCATGCAGTCTGCCAACCGCACCCTGAGTTCCTCGGTAAAGCTCAACACCGCTCACCGCACACTTCAAGCAATACACGCCGGGGTGGACAACGTCATTCGTTGCCCACCCCGAACTCATTCGCCGCAGTTCCGCCGGAACGGCGGGGCTGCCGCACCGAGGTGCTACTTCTTTTCGTCGACGTCAACGTACTCGGCGTCGATCACGCCTTCGTCCTTCTTGGCTTCGGCTGCAGGCTCACCTGTGGCTTCTGCCGGTCCGCCCGGAGCAGCGCCGGCTGCCGCGTTGGCCTTGTAGAGCACCTCGGCGAGCTTATGGCTGGCCGTGGTCAGCTTCTCGTGCGCCGCCTTCAGCTCCTGCGCCGTGGGCGTGCCTTCGAGCGTCTTCTTAGCCTCAGCCAGCGCCGACTCCACATCGGTTTTATCGGCCGCCTGCACCTTTTCGCCTGCGTCCTTCAGCATCTTTTCGATGTTGTAAACCAGGCTGTCAAGCGAGTTGCGCGCCTCGATCTGCTCGCGCTTTTCCTTGTCCTCGGATGCGTGCGCCTCGGCGTCCTTGGCCATGCGCTCCACCTCTTCCTTGCTCAGACCCGAGCTGGAAGTGATGGTGATGCGCGTGTCCTTGCCGGTGGCGTTGTCCTTGGCCGTCACGTTCAGAATGCCGTTGGCGTCGATGTCGAAGGTGACTTCGATTTGCGGCACGCCGCGCGGCGCTGGAGGAATACCCGCCAGCTTGAACTTGCCCAGCGTGCGGTTCTGCGCAGCCATGGGGCGCTCACCCTGCAGCACATGGACCTCAACCTCTGTCTGCGAATCGGCCGCCGTCGAGAAGGTTTCAGCCTTCTTCGTCGGGATGGTCGTGTTGCGCGGAATCATCGACGTGGCCACGCCACCCAGTGTCTCGATGGACAGGGTCAGCGGCGTCACGTCCAGCAGCAGCAGGTCCTTCACTTCGCCAGCCAGTACGCCGGCCTGCACCGCAGCACCCACGGCAACCACTTCATCGGGGTTCACGCCGCGATGCGGCTCTTTGCCGAAGAGCTGCTTCACGAGTTCCTGGATCCTGGGCATGCGCGTCTGGCCGCCCACCAATACCACTTCGTCGATTTCTGCCGTGGTAACGCCTGCATCGGCCAAGGCCTTCTTGCAGGGCTCCAAGGAGCGGTCAAGCAGGTCGCTTACCATCTGCTCCAGCTTCGCGCGTGTCAGCTTGCGAACCAGGTGCTTCGGTCCGGTGGCGTCCGCAGTGATGAACGGCAGGTTGATCTCGGTCTCCAGCGTGGTCGAGAGCTCGATCTTGGCCTTTTCCGCTGCGTCCTTCAGGCGCTGCAGGGCCATCTCGTTGCCCTTCGAGCTCAGGTCGAGGCCTTCCTCCTGCTTAAACTCCGCGATGAGCCAGTCCACGATGCGCTGGTCGAGGTTGTCGCCGCCAAGGTGGGTGTCGCCATTGGTCGACTTGACCTCAATGACGCCTTCGCCCACTTCGAGGATAGAGATATCGAAGGTGCCGCCGCCGAAGTCATACACGGCAATGGTCTCGTCCTTCTTCTTGTCGAG
>DCFV01000122.1:5178-11693 GCA_002314435.1 Acidobacteriaceae bacterium UBA1795
GCCTGGCGCTGTGCGTCGTTAAAGTAGGCAGGAACGGTGATCACAGCCTCGCTGACGGTCTCGCCCAGGTAGGCTTCGGCGCTCTTCTTCAGCTTCTGGAGGATCATGGCCGAGACTTCCGGCGGGGTGTATTCCTTGCCCTGGGCCAACACGCCCAGATGGTCGCCCTGCTGCACCACCTTGAAGGGAACCATCTTCATTTCGTCGCTCACTTCGTTGTAGCGACGGCCCATGAAGCGCTTGATGGAGAAGATCGTATTTTCCGGGTTGGTGATAGCCTGGCGCTTGGCCACTTGGCCCACCAGCCGCTCGCCGCTCTTTGAAAAACCAACGATCGAAGGCGTTGTGCGCGCACCTTCTTCATTTGCAATCACTTTGGGCTCGCCGCCCTCAAGAACTGCGACGCAAGAGTTGGTCGTACCGAGGTCAATTCCGATGATCTTAGCCATAGAGGTGTATCCTGCCTGCCGATAGAATTCTGACTCTCATAAGATGCATCATTGAGTGTGTTAGTGTCAACTTTTGTTGATAACGATTTGCGAAGAGTACCCGAGTCGGCTCTCCCCGGAGGAGCGAGTGCTCACACTGTTTCCGGGCCTGTCGTGTCCTGGGGCACACCCCACAGGGAGCCTGATCGGCTAAGCTCAATCTCTCCGGGAAAATGACCTCAAAACTGACCCAAGCGCGCTACCCCCTCACGCAAGGTGTAAACCCCTGGCTGGTCACCATCTCCGTGATGCTGCCCACCTTCATGGAGGTTCTCGACACGGCCATCGCTTCAGTGGCCCTGCCCTACATCGCCGGCAGCCTCTCCTCGACCAACTCCGAGGCCACCTGGGTGCTGACCAGCTACCTGGTAGCCAACGCCGTGATTCTGCCGGCTTCCAACTGGTTTGCGCGTCGGTTCGGGCGCAAGCGCTTCCTTCTCAGCTGCGTCATCATCTTCACCGTGGCGTCGTTCTTCTGCGGAGCCGCACCGTCGCTGGCTGTCATCCTGCTGGCCCGAATCCTCCAGGGCGCAGGCGGCGGCGCGCTGCAACCGTTGTCACAGTCGATTCTGCTGGAGAGCTTTCCAGTGGAGAAGCGGTCGATGGCCATGGCCGCCTACGGTCTCGGGATTGTGGTTGCGCCGGTGCTGGGCCCCACTCTGGGCGGCTGGCTGACAGATACATTCAGCTGGCGCTACGCCTTCTACATCAACATCCCCGTTGGAATCCTGGCTGTCTTTCTGGTGGCTCGCTTCGTCCACGACCCGCCGTACATCAAGAACGCCAAGGTCGGCGCGTTCGACAACATCGGCTTCGGCCTGCTGATCGTGTGGACCGGCTGCCTGCAGGTGGTGCTGGACAAGGGGCAGGAGGACGACTGGTTCGGCGCGATGTGGGTACGGTGGGCGGTAGTGGCGTTGGTGTTGGCGCTGATCGGGTGGGTATGGCGCTCGTGGACCAACCCGCGCGGCCTCGTGGATCTGCACATCCTGAAGAACCGCAACTTCAGGACCGGCTGCTTTCTGATCTCGCTGCTGGGCATGTGCATCTACATCACGATCACGATCCTGCCGCTCTACTACCAGGAGGTGCTCGGCTACACGGCCTTCACCGCTGGCCTGGTGGTGGGGCCGCGCGGCATCGGCTCGTTCCTCGGCTCGCCGATCATCGGCATTCTTGGCTCGCGCATCGACAACCGCAAGCTGTTGAGCCTGGGCTTCATCGGCTTTGGCATCTGCGCTCTGGTGTTTGGCACGGTCAATCTAGAGATCGGCCCTTACACTCTGCTGATTCCCATCATGCTCACCGGCTTCGCGCTGAGCTTCGTGTTTGTGCCACTAGCCACCATGTCCATGGCCACGCTCAGTCGCGAAGAGATGGGCAACGCCACGGGCCTCTTCAACATGCTGCGCAACATCGGCGGGTCCATTGGAATCGCGATGGCGACGACGGCGCTCATCCGCCGCGCCGCGCAGCACCAGACCGATATAGGCGCCAACCTGCCTGCATCAAGCGCCGTATTGCAGCAGAAAACCGCGTTGATGAGCAGCTACATTGGCCATTATCTGGGCCGTGCGCAGGGCCGGCCGGGTGCTTTGGGAATGGTCTACGACCTGATGCTGCAGCAGGCCGCGTTGATGGCGTATGTGGATGTCTTCCGCTGGACCGCGCTGCTGGCGTTTTTCTGCGCCGCCGCAGTCTGGCTCTTCCGCAAGCCGCCAAAGCACGCGGCTGCGCCGCCGGGGGCGCATTAGATCTGCGCTCTCACCCCAGCAGCGGCACAAACCGCTTTTGCTGCTCGTCGTACTGCTCAATGTTTCCCGTCAGGATGTCGTAGTACCAGCCGAATACCTTAAGCCGCCCCTCGGCTACGGCGCGGGCCACGGCCGGCTGCGCGCGCAGGTTGAGCAGCTGCGCCACCACGTTGCCGCGGATAAGCGAGGCCAGTTCCGCGCCGGAACCGTCGGCGGGATTCACGGGCTGGCGATGGCTGAAGGCCGCCTCCACGTGATGCAGCCAGCGGTCGGCCTTGGGCAGTTTGTCCAGTCCGGTGCGGTCGAGCGCGGCCTTCATGGCGCCGCAGTCGGAGTGGCCGCAGAGGATAGCGTAGGGGACGTGCAGCACTTCCACCGCGTACTCGATGGTGGCCGTGCAGCCATCCACGTCATTGCCCGTCACCGGAACCACATTGCCCGCATTGCGCGTGATGAACAGGTCGCCGGGGCCGGTGCCGAGAATGAGGTCGGGCACGATGCGCGAGTCGGCGCAGGTAATGAACAGAAACTCAGGCGACTGCGACTCGGCCAGAAGACGAAACTGGCTGCGGCGGGCAGGAAAGACTTCGTCGTGAAACTTGCGGTGGCCTTCGAGTAGGCGCTGCATCGGCAATCTCCCGGCGCGGGGTCAACGAACCAGGGGGGGGAAGTCCGCGCCTTTCCTCATCAAGCCTAGCGCACCGGCCCCGAGCAGCTATTCTGATGCGAGATGCCAAAGGAGATCAGCACGAAGTGAAACGCAGAGCCATTCTTCTCTTCGCCCTCATTGCGGCCTGTGCTGCCGCGAGCCGCGCACAGGCGGTGGACACCATCGACTCGACGCTCAAGGCCAAGATCGACCGCATTGCCACGCAGGTGCTTGCACTGCGAGGCGTTCCTTCAGCCAGCATCGCAGTGGTCCAGGGCGGCAAACTGGTCTACACACAGGCCTACGGCAAAGCGCATCTCACACCGGATGTGGCGGCCACGCCCACAATGCGCTATTCCATCGGCTCCATCTCCAAGCAGTTCACCGCTGCGGCCATTCTGCTGCTCCAGGAGCAGGGTAAGCTCTCGCTCGACGACGCGGTGGGCAAGTATGTGCCGGACCTGACACGCGGCAAGGAGGTCACCATCCGCCAGGTGCTGTCGCACACTTCCGGCTACCAGGACTACTGGCCGGAAGATTATTTGATGACTCCGATGATGAAGCCCGAAAACGCCCAGTACATCCTCGACACCTGGGCCAAGAAGCCTTTGGATTTTGTACCGGGTACGCAGTGGCAATACTCGAACACAAACTACGTGGTCGCCGGAGCAATCGTAGAAAAGATCACCGGCGAAAAACTGACCGGCTTCCTTGCGGAGCATGTCTTCCGGCCGCTGGGGATGAAGTCCGTCCTCGATCGCGACGAAGACGCGCTCACCTCGACCGACGCCACTCCCTACGTGCGCGCGGCTCTCGGACCTCTGCGCCGTGCACCGGAAGAAGGCCGTGGCTGGATGTTTGCCGCCGGCGAACTGGCCATGACGCCGCACGACCTGGCGCTGTGGGACATCAGCATGATGACGCAGTCGATTCTTAAACCCGAGAGCTACAAGGAAATGTTCACCGAAGTAAAGCTGAAGGACGGCAAGGGCACGCAATACGGTTTGGGCGTCGAAGTGATGAACCGCGACGGCCATCGCATGATCGAGCACTCCGGTGAGGTAACCGGCTTTGTCTCAGACAACATTGTGCTGCCGGACGATGGCGTTGCCGTAGCCGTGACCACCAATCACATGGCCAGCGGTGCCAGCCAGATTGCGCAGTTGGTGGCCGGAACCGTCTCCGGAGCCGCCCACCAGACGGAAGCCGAAAAGCAGGCGCTGGCCATCTATCGCGACCTGCAAAAGGGAACGATTGACCGAACACTGCTGGCGCCGAATCTGAACGACTACTTTTCTGCGCAGACGGTTGAAGACTTCAGGACGAGCCTTGGACCGCTGGGCGAACCGCTGACCTTCCGCCAGATGGGCGAGAGCCTGCGCGGCGGCATGACCTTCCGCGGTTTCCAGATCGTGTACCCCGGCAAGCGCCTGCGCCTCACTACGTACACCTATCCCGACGGCAAGCTGGAGCAATACCTGATCGAACCGGCGGACTAACTGATTCTTACTTATCGGGCGGGAAGGCGCGGGCCACGCGGCTGCGAACGTCCGCGAGCCAAGCCTCCCGCTCGGCATGCGTGCTGATCACCACAACACTGTAGTTGGTGCGCGTCACGTCCTTCACGCCGCAATAGTTCAGAATGCAGCGCGTCCACAAGTTTTCGAGCGGATCGCCGTAAAGATCCTGCTCCATGGCGGCAGGCGTGTTGGACGTAGTGAAGACCAGCGCCCGCTGCGCCTTGAGCAGCGTGACGAAGCTGACCTTGCCGGTCTCGTCGGGCCGGAATGCGTAAGCGACGCCAGAGCGCAGTACGCGATCGACCCATCCCTTCAAGATGGCTGGCGGCATATGCCACCAGTCCGGATGAACAAAGATGAAGCCGTCTGCGACTGCCACCTCGCGGCAGTGCTCTTCAACAACAGGATCGAGCTGCGCATCCGCCGGAATCTCCTCGTACGGCAGAATCGGATCGAATTTTTCAGCGTAGAGGTCGTGAAAATCTACCGCGTGACCCGCGGAGACGAGCACTTCCCGGGCAGCTTCTGCAATCGCATGATTAAAGCTGCCCGGATGTGGGTGCCCCAGGATAAGAGACACATGCATGGATTTTCCCCGTTGAGTGCTGCTCTTCTATTTTGCAACCTGGCTCACGTCGCGCACTGCACCGCGCGAAGCGCTCGTGGTCATGGCGGCGTAGGCCTGCAGGGCCTTCGACACCTTGCGGGCACGCGGTGCGGTGGGCTTCCAGCCGGCTTCGCCCTTGGCGTTCATCGCAGTACGACGGGCAGCCAACTCCTCATCCGAAGCCGCCACACGCAGCACGCGCTTGGGGATGTCGATCTCAATAATGTCGCCCTCATGAACCAGCGCCAGCGCACCGCCCTCCGCCGCTTCCGGCGAGATGTGCCCAATCGACAGTCCCGAAGAGCCTCCGGAGAAACGCCCATCTGTGATCAGCGCGCAGACTTTACCTAGCCCCTTCGACTTGAGGTAGCTCGTCGGGTAGAGCATCTCCTGCATGCCGGGGCCGCCCTTCGGTCCTTCGTAGCGAATAAGCACCACGTCTCCGGGCACCACCTGGTCGGCCAGGATAGCGTCGACCGCCGCATCCTGACTCTCGAAGATACGCGCGCGGCCGGTGAAGGTGAGGTGAGCGGAATCGACACCGGCAGTCTTCACGATGCAGCCGTGCTCAGCGATATTGCCAAAGAGCACTGCCAGCCCGCCGTCTTTGCTGAAGGCATGTTCGAGGTCGCGGATGACGCCCTTGGAGCGGTCGAGGTCGAGCGACGGATAGCGCGCCGACTGGCTGAACGGCACCACGGTGCGGATACCACCCGGAGCTGCGCGATACATCTCCTGCACTTCAGCCGAGGCCTTGCCCTTCACGTCGTATGCATCGATAGCAGCGCCAAGCGTGGGCGAGTGAACCGTGTGTGTATCGCGGTGGACAAGGCCTGCGCGGTCAAGCTCGGCCAGGATGCCAACGATGCCGCCAGCGCGATGCACGTCCTCGATGTGCACGGTTGCAACGGACGGCGCAACTTTGCACAGGTGTGGAACCTTGCGCGAGAGCCGGTCGATGTCGGCCATGGTAAAGGAGACCTCGCCCTCCTGCGCCGCGGCCAGCAGGTGAAGCACGGTGTTCGTCGATCCGCCCATGGCGATGTCCAGCGTCATGGCGTTCTCAAACGCCTCGAACGTGGCGATGGAGCGCGGCAATACACTCGCGTCGTCCTGCTCGTAGTAGCGCTTGGCGAGCTCGACGGCGGTGCGGCCCGCGCGCAGGAACAGTTCCTTGCGGTCGGAGTGCGTCGCCACGATCGTCCCGTTGCCCGGCAGCGAGAGACCCAGCGCTTCAGTCAGGCAGTTCATCGAGTTGGCTGTAAACATGCCAGAACACGATCCGCACGTCGGGCACGCCGAACGCTCATATTCAGCCACGTCTTCGTCGGAGACCTTGTCGTCCGCAGCAACGATCATGGCGTCGATCAGGTCAACAGCCTTCACGATGTTGCCCAGCTGCACCTTTCCCGCTTCCATGGGCCCGCCGGAGACAAACACTGCTGGAATATTCAGGCGTAAGGCAGCCATCAACATGCCGGGCGTGATCTTGTCGCA
>DCFV01000122.1:12068-13201 GCA_002314435.1 Acidobacteriaceae bacterium UBA1795
TGGCCCATGGCGATGCCGTCGTCCACGGCGATGGTGTCAAACTCCTTGGCAATGCCGCCGGCTTTCTCGATTTCGGCGGCCACGAGCTGTCCCAGGTCTTTCAGATGAACGTGCCCGGGAACGAACTGGGTGAAGGAGTTGGCCACGGCGATGATGGGCTTGCCAAAGTCGCCGTCCTGCATGCCGGTGGCGCGCCAAAGGCTGCGCGCGCCCGCCATGTTGCGTCCGTGAGTGGAGGTGCGAGACCGATAAGCTGGCATAGACAACCATTTTACGGTGCCCGCGGGCGGAGAGGCGAGCCAGAGGCGGCCGTCACGGTACACTGAAATGTTGACGGAACTCTGAGAAACCTATGTTCGAGACCCTTACAGACAAGCTGCAGCGCGCCTTCAAGACCCTTCGAGGCCAAGGCACGCTGACCGAAGAAAACATCGCCGAAGCTCTGCGCGAGATCCGCGTTGCACTGCTCGAAGCCGACGTGAACCTCAACGTCGTCAAGGACCTCATCGAGCACATCCGCGTGAAGGCCGTTGGCACCGAGGTGCTTACTGCCCTTTCGCCCTCCGAACAGGTCATCAAGATCGTTCGGGACGAGCTGATCGAGTTGCTCGGCCGCGACACGGCGCGCTTCAAGTTCTCCTCGCAGCCGCCTACGGTGATCCTGATGGCCGGACTGCAGGGCTCCGGAAAAACGACCACAGCCGGCAAACTGGCCGCGTGGCTCAAGAAGGGCGGCCACCGCCCCATCCTCGTCTCGGTCGACGTCTACCGCCCGGCCGCGCGCGAGCAGCTCAAAGTCGTTGCCAAGTCCATCGACGCGAAGATCTACGAGGGCGACACCAAGAGCGAGGCCCCCGGCTCGGCACTCGTTGAACGGCTCGCCACAGAGGCGCGGCGCGAAGCGCGCAACTTCGGCTTCGACACGCTGATCGTGGATACCGCCGGCCGCCTGCACATCGACGAGGATCTGATGGGCGAGATGGAGCGGCTCAAGAAGCTCCTCAACCCGCAGGAGATTCTCTTCGTGGCTGACGCCATGACCGGCCAGGACGCCGTCAACTCCGCGCAGGAGTTCCACTCGCGCCTCGGCCTCACCGGCGTCGTCCTCACCAAAATGGACGGCGATGCGCGCG
>DCFV01000122.1:13457-21179 GCA_002314435.1 Acidobacteriaceae bacterium UBA1795
GCGATGCGCGCGGCGGCGCGGCGCTGTCGATCCGCCACGTCACGGGCCAGCCCATCAAGTTCATCGGCGTGGGCGAAAAGCCGGACGCGTTCGAACCCTTCCATCCCGACCGCATTGTGGGCCGCATCCTGGGCATGGGCGACATGATGTCGCTCATCGAAAAGGCCGAGGAAAAGCTTGACCGCAAAAAATCCGAGGAGTTCGCCAAGAAGGCACTCCTGGGCGACGGCTTCACGCTCGAGGACTTCCGCGATCAGCTCAAGCAGATCACAAAGCTCGGTTCGATGGAGTCGATCCTCAAGATGCTGCCCTCGGTGGGTCCCTTCGCCGGCATGCAGCAGGCCGCGCAGCACGTGGACGAAAAGCAGTTCGTGCGGCTCGAAGCCATCATCAACTCCATGACACCCTTCGAGCGCCGCAACCACGAGATCATCTCCGGCTCGCGCCGCAAGCGCATCGCCGCTGGTAGCGGCACCACCGTGCAGGACGTGAATCAGCTCCTCCGCCAGTACGCGCAGATGAGCAAGATGTTCAAGCAGATGGGCAAGGGCGGCCTAGGCAAAGCCATGATGCGCGGCGGAATGGGCGCGCTCGGCATGGGCGGCCGGCAGAAGTTCGGGCGGTAAGTACACATGACCCCGCTCCAGGACCAGCTTGACGAAATCACCGCACGCACACGCGATCTGGTGCAGGAGGAGCGGCTCGCCGTGGGCGAGCGCGCGGTGGAAGAGCTGTTCGCCACCGGCATCGAAGACCGGATCCTGCCCGTCGGCGCCACCGCGCCCGACTTCGCGTTGAAGGACTCGAATGGCAAGCTGGTGCGCTCGGCTGATCTCCTTGCGCTGGGGCCGCTGGTCGTGAAGTTTTTTCGCGGGCGCTGGTGCCCCTATTGCATCACGGACCTCGAAGCGTGGCGCGACCTCTACGGCCATCTGCGTGAGCGCGAAGCGCTGATGGTAGCCATCGGCCCTCAGCTCGAGCGGCAGTCGGACTTCATGGCCGGCCAGCACGGCCTTCCCTTCCCCGTGCTCACGGACACAAACAACGCAGTGGCCGAGCAGTTCGGCCTGGTCTATACCGTGCCCGAGTACATGCGCGAGTACTACCTCTCCATCCTCGTCAACATCCCGTTCATGAACGGCGAGCAGAGCTGGCGTCTACCACTTCCCGCGACCTACGTCATCGGAAAGGATCGGAAGGTCCTTTTTGCCGAAGCGCACGCCGATTTCCGCGTTCGTCCCGAGCCCGAGGAAGCCCTCGCCGCCGCCTGCGCAGCCTGCGGCCGCTAGCGCGCCTTCACCAGCACCGCTTCCACCTGCGCTAGCGTCACGCCGCGCAGCAGGAAAACCTTGCTGCGCGATAGCTCCCCACTAATTAACTCGACTGATGATTTAGGAAGTCCGAAGCCCTTGGCGAGGAAGGCGACCAGCGCATGGTTGGCGCGTCCTTCAATGGGCGGAGCCTGCACGGCGATCTTCAACTGCGCCGCATCTCCCTCGCCGTAGAGACCGGCTATGGCGGTCTTTTTCGCGCCGGGCTGCGCGCGGACAGCCACCGTCACGCCCTGCGCTGTAGCGCGAAGCATCAGGCCGGTCCTGTGCATGGCGCGCGCTTGCCAAACAGCGCCGTGCCGATGCGGATGCGCGTGGCGCCCTCTTCGATGGCCAGAGCAAAATCGCCGCTCATGCCCATCGAAAGCGTATGCAGTTTCAGTTTCGGATGCGTGGCGGCCCAGCGGTCGCGCCACTCGCGCAGGCTGCGGAAGCAGGCGCGCGTTACGTTCTCCGCTACGCCCCATGGCGCAATGGTCATCAGGCCGCGCACATCGAGATGATGGAGATCCGGCAGGCGTTCGAACAGTTGCGCGGCCTCCGGCGAGTTAGGATCGAGGCCTGATTTGGTCTCTTCCAGGCTAAGCTTCACCTCGAGCAGCACAGGCAGGTGCTTGCCCAACTTGCTTGCGGCGTCGTTGAGCCGCTCTGCCAGCCGCAGCGAGTCGAGCGAGTCGATGCCGTCGAACAGCTCCACCGCACGCTGCGCCTTGTTCGATTGCAGGTGGCCGATCAGGTGCACAAGAATCGGCACATCCGACGCGGCGATGGCGCCGTCAGCGCGCAGCGGGGCCAGCTCTTCTGCCTTGGCCGCAAATTCCTGCACGCGGTTCTCGCCAAAAAGACGCAAGCCCAGCGCCTCAGCTTCCTGAATTGTGGAAGCCGGATAGGTCTTCGAGACGGCCATTAGCTCTACTTCGTGGCGCGCGCGGCCCGCCTGTTTGCAGGCCGCAGCGATCCGGTCTTCGAGTTGTTCGAGATTCGCCTTGAGGGAGGTCACCGTACCCTCACCGGCCGTGCTCTTCGAGATACTTCTCCACCTCGAGCGCGGCCATGCAGCCCGTGCCCGCGGCAGTGATGGCCTGGCGGTAACGGCGGTCCTGCACGTCGCCACTGGCAAAGACTCCTGGCACCACCACGCCGTTGTGCGTGGTAAAGACGTTGTTCGAGGTGCGAATGTAGCCTTCCTCATCCGTATCGAGCTGGCCCGCGAACATCTTTGCGTTAGGCTTGTGGCCGATGCCGAGGAACAGACCGTCCACATCCAGCGTGCAGGTTTCGCCCGACTTCACGTCGCGCAGCTTCAGGCCCTTCACTTCCTTCTCTTCCACGCCGAGCACTTCGTCGACGACCGTGTTCGCTCGCAACTCGATGTTGGGATGCGCCAAGGCACGTTCGAGCATAATCTTCGAGGCGCGGAACGCGTCGCGGCGGTGCAGCAGCGTGACCTTCGAGGCGAACCGCGTGAGGAAAAGCGCCTCCTCCATGGCCGAGTCGCCGCCGCCCACCACGGCAATGGGCTTGCCGCGAAAAAAAAAGCCGTCACAGGTTGCGCAGCTGGAGACACCGTGGCCGATGAGCGCTTGTTCGCTGGGCAGGCCCAGCCAGCGCGCGCTGGCGCCGGAGGCGATGATGAGCGTCCGGGTGTGGATTTCGCCTGCCGTGGTCTTCAGCTTGATCGGCCGCTGGCTCAGATCGACGGCCACCAGATGGGCCAACTGGAAGGTGGCGCCGAATTTGGCCGCCTGCTTCTTCATGTTCTCGATCAGTTCGGGCCCCTGAATGCCCTCCGGCCAGCCGGGGAAGTTCTCGACCAGCGTGGTGATGGAGAGCTGGCCGCCGGGCTCGTGACCCTCGAGCACCAGCGGCTTGAGGCCGGCGCGACCGGTATAGATGGCGGCAGTGAGCCCGGAGCAGCCGGAGCCCAGAATGACAGTGTCTTGAGTTTCGATCATCGCGTTTCCTGTGTCGATTGTAGACGCAGCGGGCGCACTGGCCAGCAGTGCCTTCCCGCTACGCAACCATCCTATGTAAAGATGACGGACATGGCGAATCTGACTCTCGTATACGGAATGCGTCTGCTGCCGGAGGGCGAAATCAAGCAGATCCACGACGCAACGCTCGACCTGGTGAACGGCCATCAGGCTCACGTGACCATGCACCTGCTGGAAGGCTCGCGCGAACAGATCGAGGCCCAGCTGAAGCAGAGCCTCGATGCGTTCTTCGACTTCTACCCGGAGATTTGACGGACGGGAGGGCGGGCTTACTTGTCCGTAATGCGAGCCGAAGTGGGACCGGCATTCTTACTGCGCTTTACGCGCAGGTTGTCGAGCGCGTAGTCGATATAGCGCGGCTCAAAGTGGGCGGGCTGACCCATAAAGCGGCAGGTAGCCACGATCTGGTCCACGATGAAGCGCGGCATGTAAGCTGCAAAGTCCAGCTTTTTCTCTTCTCGCAGCTTGTACACGATGGTCGCAAAAAGTTCGTCGTCCAGGGTCATGCCCTGTTTCTCGCTCTCTTTGCGGAAGATGGTGTGGAAGTTCTCCTGGCTGGGCGGCCCCACCTCGATCTTGTAGGGCAACCTGCGCAGGAAGGCCGGGTCCATCAGGTCTTCCGGCTCCAGGTTCGTCGAGAAGATGATCAGTTCCTCGAACGGGATCGAGAAACTCTTGCCGGTGTGCAGCTTTAAGAAGTCGATGCGGCTCTCGAGGGGCACGATCCAGCGGTTGAGCAGGTGCGTGGGGCTCACCAGTTGGCGGCCGAAGTCGTCGATGATGAAGCAGCCGCCCAGTGCCTTCACGTGCAAGGGCGCCTCGTAGTAGTGGCCGGTCTCGTCGTACCGCAGGTCGAGCATCTCCAGCGTGAGTTCGCCGCCAGTGACCACAAAAGGGCGACGGCAGGGCACCCAGCGAGCATCGTAGGGCTCGCGGCGGACGATGGAGAACTCCGTTTCGTCGTTCAGTTCGGTGCGGTCCAGTGCATGGTGAATACTGGGGTCGAAGACGCGGATGATCTGCCCTTCGACGATGACCGCGTACGGGACATAAATCACGTCGTTGTAGATCGAGCTGAGACGCAGGGCAACCGAGGTCTTGCCGTTGCCGGGTGGCCCGTAAAAGAGGATGGCACGACCGGAGTTGAGCGCCGGCCCGGCCTGCTCCACCAGGCTGTTGTCGAACGTAAGGTCAGAAATACCCTTGCGGATCCGCTCCGGGGTGATCAACTCATTGGTGAGCTTCTGCATGTTCACCTGATCGTTGAACTCGTCGAGCGTGACCGGCGCGGGACCCGTATAACGCAGGCGTGTGAGCGCGTCCAGCGTCCAACGCCGCCCCTCATCGGTGAAGGAGTAGCTCAGGTCGATAGGGTTATCGCTGTAGCGCGAACCCAGGGTCTGCAGCAGCTGGCGGTTCACGGCCATCTGCACCAGATCGAGCACGATGTGGTAGGGCAGCTTGATGGCCTCAATGAACTGACGCGTGCTCTCCAACCGGTCGCGGTAGATGAGCTTGAGCAGCATGGCCATCAGGTCCACATCGTCGATACCGATGGCCTTGATGTCGGACGGCTCGGCCGGGATGCGATGCATGAAGGAGTTGAGCCGCTCCTGCGTGATGGCGCCAATGGCCACCAGGTTGTCGCCCAAGCGCCCGCCCTGAGTGGTGAGCCGCTCAAGTGCGCGGGCCACGTCCTGCTCGGTCACGAGCTTGGCCCGAATCAGCAAATCCCCTAAACGAAGTCGAGTTGCGATGGCTTCCTCCCCAAAATGCGGCCCCGGACGCAAGGCCCTCATTGCCAGCCATTGCTTTTCTCGGAGTAATTGCCACCGATCTCAAGCAGAATCAGCCGACTACGCTGCCATTCTAGACGAAGGCAGGCGGTGCCCACGGCACTCTCGTAATGTATGCACATTACCAATAGGGCGAGTGCGAGAGGCCCTCGGCCGACGGTTTTCAATGGAGTTTCACAATAGATTGCTCCTGAAAGACAGTCATTTTGCCCTGTTTTTGATGAGTTCTCCCTAAGATTTCCCCGCCTTCTCCGGTTCTTCACCTGCATGGATTCTGGTGAGGAACCGTCTCATGAAATCGTGCTTCAGCGTCCGGAAGCAGTGCACCGCTGCCGCCCTTGCCAGACTGCTCGCCCCTTGCCCCCTGCATGGCACACGGCCGCTGCGTTTCGTCGCAACTGCTAGCGTCGCAGGTGGCCACAGCGATCTCGGCACTGGACGGGACAGTAGTCTTCTCGCCGGCGTCGCAACCAACCTGAGCGCGCTTGCGGCGACAGGTACCACGAGTGCACTGGCGGTGACGGTGGAACAACACCCTTAAGGCGGGACAGCATCGGGTAAGGGTCACTCGCCGCACAGTCGTCCCCCCAGCCACGCCGTGGGCAGGGCCAGCACGATCAGTACAACGGGATACCAATGGGGTCCGAAGGCAGGTCCCTTGTTCCAGGTGGAAATCGTGCCCGCCAGATTAGCCGCCAGCCCGAGAAAACCCAGTACCATCGCGTGCCGCATAGGCCGCGCAGGGGCCATCCGCGCAGTAATGTACGCCCCCAGAACCCCATAGATCGTCCGATAGAGCACAGCTCCCAGAAGCGGCAGATCGCCTGCACGCTCCCCGAGCGGTGGCAGCACACTCACCGCGCGCAGCAGTGCATCCGTGCCAAGCGACAGAACAATGCCCACGAGCGCGCCCGTGATCACGGCCGCAACGCTCAGCAAGAGGTTAGATCTGCCAGCAGTTTGCATGTTCATCTCCGCGCCGCGCTGCACAATACGCACTAATACAACCATGGACAAAGACCAGGAAACAAGAGGATTCTGGTGGCGGCCCGCTCGCGCCGGCAAGCCAGTAAGTACGGTATTTCCGGCGGCGATGGAGCCACTCGCAGACCTTGCGCATCCATCAGAGAGAACGAGGTCGATTTGAACACTCTGGCGAAGCCCCTTTCCCTGGACCGTCGCCCGCGCGTCTTGGTTGTCGGCGGCGGATTCGGCGGCTTGCATGCGGCCAAGAGCCTGGCCCACCTGCCGGTGGACGTAACCCTGTTGGATCGGCGTAACCACCACACCTTTCAGCCGCTGCTCTACCAGGTGGCGCTTGCGGTGCTGTCGCCGGCCGACATTGCGCAGCCCATCCGCACTATCTTCCGCAATCAGAAGAACGTGGAAGTGCTGATGGACGAAGTGGTCGCAATCGACACGGCCGGGCATGCGGTGGAAACGGCCAGCGGCGCGCGACTGGGTTACGACTACCTGGTACTGGCCACCGGCGCGACACACTCCTACTTTGGGCACGACGACTGGGCAGCGCAGGCTCCCGGCCTCAAGACTGTGGAAGACGCGACGGAGATTCGCCGGCGGGTGCTGCTGGCCTTCGAACTTGCCGAGCGCCACATGCAGGAACACGGCTGGCATCCGCCGCTGAATTTCGTAGTCATCGGCGCTGGACCCACTGGCGTGGAACTGGCCGGGGCCATCAGCGACATTGCTCAGCTCTACATGCGGCACGATTTTCGACACATTGATCCGGCCAAAGCGCGCGTGTTGCTGCTCGACGGTGGAGATCGCGTGCTGGCTGCATATCCGGCAGACCTATCAGCGAAGGCCGAAGACGCACTGGCGAAGCTGGGCGTGGAGGTGCACACGCATACGCACGTCACCGGCATTGGCCCTACCTGGGTGGAAGCGAGTGCGGCAGGACTGGCAGTGCGGTTTGAAGCGGCGGTGACGCTGTGGGCGGCGGGCATCCAGGCCTCGCCTTTGGGCAAACTGCTGGGCGCGCCGCTGGACCGGCGCGGCTGCGTGCTGGTGGACGACCAGCTCAACCCGCCAGCGCTGCCGGAAGTATTCATTCTGGGTGACTTGGCACATTTTGAGCAGGACGGGCTGCAGGTACCCGGCGTGGCCCAGCCCGCCATGCAGATGGGAGACTGCGTGGGCCGCATCATCGCCGCCGATCTGGCGGACGAGCCGCGGCCGGCCTTCCGCCACTTCGATAAGGGCGACATGGCGACCATCGGACGCATGGCGGCGGTGGCCAAGGTGGAATGGCCCTTCAAAGCACATATGAGCGGGTTGCCGGCATGGCTCACGTGGCTGACGGTGCACATCTTCTTCCTCATCGGCTTCCGCAGCCGGGTAAGTGTATTTGCGGCGTGGGTGTGGACCTACTTCACGTTCACGCGCGGGGCGCGCTTGATCACCGGTGACCAGACGTTGCCTGGCTGGGACCAGCACGTGAAAGCGGGGGAGGAGCAAGAACGGTCACAATAAACCGCGGCGAAGTGAAAAGCCAGTGGGCAATGGTCTTCTCGCTTGTGCTGTATAAGGCGAATGACGACCCGGCAGAAAGGCAAAGATCAGGGGTATAGCCCCCCCCCC
>DCFV01000122.1:21433-22680 GCA_002314435.1 Acidobacteriaceae bacterium UBA1795
CCCCCCCCCCCCGGGGGGGGGGGAGGGGGGGTACAGACGGGGGTACAGACCGGTCACATGTCTGACAGATTGGCCCGGGGACGCTGTCCGACTGGCAGTCCTCTTCTCAGGGGCTGCTTTCAGTGTGCGCTTTTCGGGGAAATAGTTTGCAGAGTCTGCGGAGGATTATGGCGCGACTGCCCCTGACGTCTCGCGCCGCCCGCTCGTCACGGACGCATTGCGCCCCGGCTCGATATCATGTCGGGCTATCAACACGTACCACCGAAGCATCCAAGGCCTCAAGCCTTGTTCAGAAGGAAGAAGACATGTTCCCCGATCAGAAGTCCAGTTTTTCGTCTCTCCGCTATTCATCTCAGCGCGGGCCGGTTGCGGCCTCACAGATGCGGCGCTGGACCGTGCTGCTGGTTGCCCTGTTGTGTTTCAGCTCATTCGCCTATGCCCAGTCGGGCTATTACCGCAAAGTGATCTTCGACAACAGCCAGAATGACGAGTTCTATTGGTACAGCGCGGCTGTGCCTGTCGCTCCCAGCGTTCTGCGGCAGAAGGACGGACATCTGCCCGTAGATGCCCAGATCTTCCGGACGCCACCGAATGCGCTGCGCCTCGAGTGGCAATCCAAACCGGGCGGGGGATGGGACGCGGAGATTCACCTTGTCAACTTCCGCAACCGTTTTCCTGAACTAGAGGGAAAGTATCTTTATCTGTGGTGCTTTGCGCCGGAGGCCATTGCTGCGGCGGACCTGCCGGAGATCGTGCTTTCCAATACCGCTGAAGGATTACAGGTCGCGCAGTTCCCCGGCAGCTTCACGGTCGCTGAGCCTCTGGGCAAATATGCAGGGGATCTGCCGGCCGGCCGCTGGACGAGAGTGCGCATCCCAATGACTCCGCTGCAATCGGCGTCTGTGTACGCCTTTCATCCCGAGTCCCTGCAGACCATCATCTTCCATCAAGGCAAGGCGGACGGAACCAGGCACCTGCTGATCGTGGATGATATTCGCGTCGATGATGAGGGGACTGCCACCGGCGGTGGCAGCTATGCGCTGGCCACTCCACAGCATCTGCAGGCCACGAGCTACGAACGGCATATTGTGCTCCACTGGGACGCCGATGAGACGGTCGCCCCGGCACGGTATGTGATCCTTCGTTCCATGGACGGTGGGCCGTTCGCACCCATCGGGATTCAAATACCCGGCGTTCATCGTTATGTGGACTTTCTCGGCAAGGTGGGCGTCAAAGCAGCCTACAAG
>DCFV01000238.1 GCA_002314435.1 Acidobacteriaceae bacterium UBA1795
CTCCGAGTTCACGCTCGATGTCGATCTGGTGCTGCTGGCGATGGGCTTCCTTGGGCCCGTGCGCGGCGGCATGATTGAGCAACTCGGCGTAGCGTTGGACCAGCGCGGCAACATTGCCACCACGGACTACATGTCGTCGGTAGACGGCATCTTCGCCGCCGGCGATATGCGGCGTGGTCAGTCGCTGGTAGTGTGGGCCATCGCGGAGGGTCGCAAGGCCGCAGCCGCCGTGGACCAGTACCTCGCGCATAAAGAAACTCCCTCGCAGCCGCTGCGCGCGCGGGCCTGAAATCACAGAAAGACAAAAGCAAGTCCGACCGGAGACGTATCCGCGAACTCCGGTCAGGCGTGCTTTTTTTGCCGCTTTCCGCACCAGGCGTCTGACGCGGCAGAATCCCTCAGCGCGCCAGGACTTTGATCAGCACCAGCGCATTGGGCATGAGCTCCAAATGCAGCTTGCCACCTTCGAGATGCACCTCAGTGGGCGCGGGCAACGCCGTTGCGCCATTCAACTGCTCCACCTGCGCGGCTGTTGGATCGAGCGGACTGCCGATAGCAGCGTAGGCCTTGAGCACATTGCCGTGCTCATCGTCGACGCGTTGAATCGTGGCGCGCGCATTCGTGGCTACTCCATGCAATTCCAGGTCCACACTCTCGCTACTTCCCTTCTTGTCAGGATCGACAAGGTTCCATAGCGCGATCGCCAGCGAGCCATCGGCCGCCTTTGTCACGATCGCGTTCTGCGCCGGGTTGGCAATGCGCCGGTCACCGAGCTGATGCAGCAATCCATAGCCGTAGTAGCTCGGCTTGTTGATGCCTCCCTTGGCGCGCAGGCCAAACTCTCCGCCGAAAGGCTTGGCGATGGGGCCTCCTTCTTCAAAGACATCGGAGAAGGTCCAGAACGAGAGCATGTCCACCGTGCCGTCGCACTGGCGCACGGTGTTGGCCAGCGCCGGGCCCACAAAAGTCGTGTCGCGCGATTCGTTCATGCCCTGCACATTCCACTCGGTCCACATCAACGGCAACTGCGGTGTGGCCGATGCCTTGATCTCGCCGTGCACCTTGGCGATGGCGCGGCACACCCGCTCATCCATGGGAATGTCCTCGTGCGTGCCAAAAAGATTCTCCACCGTGTCGTCCGCGTAGCCATGTGTGGAAACAAAGTCGACCGGCACATGACTCTCCGCGGTGTACTTCAGGAAGTCACCGACCCATGCGGCAGCAGCGGTGGCGGGTCCACCCACGCGCAGGCGCGGACTCACGCCTTTCAGGGCACGAGCCGTGTGCGCATAGAGATCGAAGTAGGACTCCTCTCGCGGAATGCCGTTCCAGAAATCGATATTCGGCTCATTCCACACTTCGAAGTACCAGTTCGCCACTTCGTCGATGCCGTAGCGGTCCACAAGGTGCTGCGCGAAGTGCGTCATCAGGTCGTCCCAACGGCCCATGTCCTTCGGCGGAGAAACGTTCTGCTTGTACCAGAACAGATGCAGCGCATCTGGATTGAAGGCGAGCCTCTTCGGCATGAAGCTGATCTCGACGAAGGGCTTGACGCCGTTCTTCAACAGACCGTCGTAGATCTGGTCGACATAGGAGAAGTTGTAGATCGGATTGCCGTGCTCGTCCTCGTTGTAGACGCCAACCTCATCGTGCAGAATCGCATGGAACCGGACATAGCGAAAGTCAGCGACCTGCTTCACCGCGCGCAAGTCGTCGCGGTAGCTCTCGCGCAGCGAGAGAATGGCGCGGCCGGAGCCGAACATCTGCTCCCAGAAGTGCGGAAACGGCGTGTCCAGAGCAGCCGCGTCGACAACGATGCGTTGCTGTGCATTGCCGTGCAATGAGGCTGCGAGCAGCAAGCCTAGAACGAGCAGAAGTTGAGGCCTAAACGGGAAGCGGTGCATGTTCTTCTCCCTTAGCGCAATCGATTGCGCTAACCAAACCTCCCCATCATAGACCGTCTACCACTCCGCAGTGCATGTGGAAAAAGAAGCGACACAATCTCCGATCCCGGCTCACGAGAAATCCTATCCCTCTCCTGCGCGGTGCACCCTAAGCCTGTCATTCTCTTCCCTTTCGACCAGCCGCCGAGCCGCGGCCTGCAACGTTGCGCTAGAGATACCTTTGCCGGTAGACTCATAGAGGCCGGGATGCGTTTGATACACGGAGAGGTGGCAGAGCCCGGTTGAATGCACCTGACTCGAAATCAGGCATAGTCGTAAGGCTATCGGGGGTTCGAATCCCTCCCTCTCCGCCATATTCATTTAAAATCAATGACATGCAAAAGATAAACGATTTTAAAGAGTCGCTAATGTCTCCATATTTGCCAAGATTGCCTCGCTGACCGTGTTTCGTCTAGGTAACTGAATTCTGCCTCGCATATGATGATCCACATGGCCTTCGCCTTTACTTCGCCATGCACTGTGAATATGAACTCCACCAGTAAACCAACGCATTGTGTCCTGCCTCAGTTCATTGAACGCATCGGCTGGCGTTCCTGCAGTGCATTCGAGGGAATGGATCAGGCTATGATCAACATCATGATCGTAGAAAATGAAGGCATCGACAGTATGGTCCAACGCGCCTCCCTCGATAATTCCGCCCCGAGCTTCCGCCAATAGTGTGTAGTAGAGCCCGAGCCGGCCGTCTTAGCCTGAACATCCAGGCAAACGCATCGTGCAAGCAGCGCTCGCTGGTGATCAAACGACGACCTTCCTCCGCCCAGTCATCCACCGTCGCCACCGCATCCTACCCAATTGCCGCACGACGTTGCCGATTTCCTCACCCACTCAAGAGAATCTCTCCACGCCAAAAGTTTTTGGAGAGCTCTAAGGAACCTCTGAACAACGC
>DCFV01000070.1:0-6823 GCA_002314435.1 Acidobacteriaceae bacterium UBA1795
CCGTCGCCCCACTCGCGATCAAGGAAGGTGTTGGTGGAAAAGTGGAGGATGACGCCGAACTCAAGATCCTGCCACTCGGTCTGCTGCGGGGTGGGCTTGATGTCTACGGCATTCTGCGCCTGTGCGAAGTTTGCGCTCAGCAATGCTGCGCCAAGGATCGCTCCGATCAGACCTTGCACCGCACTTTTCCCTGCCTGTTTCCAACGCACTGTGTGCTCCTTGTCGCTTGTCTTGAAGTGTATTGCCCGGGGCGAGATGCAGCCCGGCTTATCGCGCTGGCGGCGCGGTGGACTCGGGCCGGGGCGCGATGAAGTTGGCGTGGTCCTGGCCTTCGATTGTGACCTCCGGTCCGCCATTCAGGTCGAGCACGGTGATCTGGTTGGCGCCGGCTTTAAGCCACGCACCGGGCAGGAACAGGCTGCCCATGGGGCCGATGTTCCAGAAGCGGCCCAGCAGGTGGCCGTTGACCCAGACGACGCCTTTGCCCAGATGCTCGGTGTTGAGGTAGGTGTCGCCGGTTTGCGAAAGAGTGAACTCGCTCTGGTAGATGCAGGGGCCGGTGCAGGATTGCTGCTGGTAACCGTTGGCAGGCGGGGAGGCGAGTGGCAGGGGAAAGACCTGCCAGCCGGTGAGGGGCTTGCCCGCCAACGAGACCGCGTCGACGATGCCGGCGCGCTCGCCGCGGAGTGCGGTGGTGAAGTTGATGCGGCCGGAGTTCTCGACGAGCACGTCGAGCTGCTGGGAGCCGGTCAGGTTCAGGTCTAGACTTTGCTGGCCGAGGCGGCGGTCGACGGTGCCGGCGAGGCGGCCATCGAGATAGACCCGGGCGTAGCTGTGCAGGGCTGCGAAGGAGAGAGTCTGACGACCGGACGTGCCGCTGATCCGGGTTCGATAGAGGATGTAACCGTAGGCCTGATCCAGATCTTCCATGGAGGGCGGCTGGGCGGCTTGAATGGGTGGGGGCAGCGCGGACCAGAGCGAGAGCGAACGGTTAAGGGTGATAGGCGGGAAGTTGAGTAGCGGGGCCGTCTGCGGCACAGGCGGCGGCGTGGTGTGGGTGACCTGGGTGATGAGCTTGCGGAAGGCGAAGTACTTGGACCGAGGGCGGCCGGCCTCGTCGATGGGGGCGTCGTAATCGTAGCTGGAGACGTCGGGCTGGTAGGCGCCGTGATCGTTGTTAGCGCCGTTCATCCAGCCGAAGGAGGTGCCGCCGTGCACCATGTAGAGGCTGATGGAACCGCCCTGCTCCAGGATAGAGCGGATCTCGGCCTCCTGCTGGGCGGCATCGGTGGTCTGATGCTTGTCGCCCCAGTGATCGAACCAGCCATCCCAGTACTCGGCCACATAGACGGGTGAGGTGGGGCGAGACTTTTTGAGCAGGGCGATGGAGTGCTTTGCATCGCCGGTGCCAAAATCGATTCCGGACAACAGGTCAGGAAAACCTCCCTGGTCCACGAGGTCGGCCCCGTCGGCGGTATAGAGCAGCGACCCGGTGAAGCCGGAGTCGAGCACGAGCTGGCGCATCTGCTCCATGTAGGCGTGGTCGTTGCCGAACGAGCCGTATTCGTTTTCGATCTGCACGGCGAGGATGGGTCCGCCGTGGCTGGCCTGGAGCGGCGCCAGCTCCTGGCCGAGCCGGTGCATCCAGCGGGTGGCGGCGGCCATGAACTGCGGCTGCGTGCTGCGGAGTTGCATGGAGTGGTCCTTGAGCAGCCACGACGGATAGCCGCCGAGATCCCACTCCGCGCACACATACGGGCTTGGCCGCAGGATGACGTAGAGGCCCTCCTGCTGTGCTTCGCGGAGGTACTCGGCAACGTCGTTCTGGCCAGAGAAGTCATATACACGGGGCTGGGGTTCGTGCAGGTTCCAGAAGATGTAGACGGTGATCGAGTTCAGCCCCATGGCGCGGACCATACGCAGGCGGTTGCGCCAGTCGGCGCGCGGAATGCGCGCGTACTCGAGCTCGCCGGAGATGATCTGGAAGGGTTTGCCGTTGAGGCGGAAGCCCTGGGCCGAGACGGTGAGGGGAGCGGGAGCCGCAGAAGTGCGAACCTGCGCGGCCTGTGCCTGTACTCCTGCCGTTGCGAGTGCCAATCCAACCCCTGCGACGATCGCCCAGGTGTGCTTCATGGGAGGTTACTCCTTGCTCCTAAAAGTCTTTCAAGGGAAATGTACACTATAACGTTAACTTGATGAGCCCGCGCAGGGCCTGGCGGTAGACTCCCCATGGGCTTTTCTGGCGGCATCTCTGGGGATGCCCCCCCTTCTTCTTTTCATGGTCCAATGCTTGATCCGGCATGGCCTTCGCTGGCGGCTGAATGGTACAACTCACGTAGGCTCGACGACAGCGGCGGCTGTCGCGTTTCGATGCTGGAGGCTGGACGCAATGGACATCTCACGGCGCGCATTCTTCAGGTCGCTGGCTGCGCTGAGCGTGGCGGAGTGGGCGCAGCAGCGCGGACGCGGCCTCTCTGCCGAGACGATCGACTCTTCCCGTCCCAAGGTGATTGTGCTTTCCTGCGGAGGGGTGCGCTGTCAGGAGACTTTCGGGCAAGAGGGCGTGGGCAATATTCCGCACCTCCATCGTGACCTGCTGCCGAAGAGCACCTTCTTTACGCAGATTCGGAACCTGGGTGTGACCTCGCACTACAACACGATCTCCAGCTATCTGACCGGCAACTGGCAGCACGTGGACGACTGGGGCAAGACGCCACCGGAGAGCCCGACGATCTTTGAGTACGCGCGCAAGGAGCTGGGCCTGCCGCAGGACGATGTCTGGTTCATTTCAAGCAACAAGGCGCTGACGAGCAAGATTGGCGCCAGTGCGGTACGCGATTTTGGGCCCAGCTACGGCGCGAACGTGATCTTTCCCAAGCAGATGCTGATCAATGCGGTGGTCAACGCGGCGGCGCAGGGCAGAGCGGCGCACAACGCCAACCGTGGCGATATGCAGGCCGAGCTGCAGGCGATGCTGCAATCGAGCAACTACGAGGGTCTGGGCTGGCAGGTGGAGGGCGGGAGCTCCGAGCTTGGCCCGACGGCGCGCAGCATGGTGTTGCGGGCGATCAATCAACTGGTTGATACGAATGTGCCGATCAGCGGCGATGAGTTCACGTACCTGATGTGCGTTGAGGTGATGAAGCGCTTTGCGCCATCGCTTCTGGTGATGACCTTTTCCGATATGGAGGCGGCCCACTTCGGATCGTATTCGATGCACGTGGCCGGGGTTCGCAACTTCGACCGCCTGACGCATGAACTGTGGACAGAGATCGAGGCGGATCCGAACTATCGCGGCAAGACGACGCTGCTGGTGCTGCCGGAGTTTGGCCGCGACTTTGACGGTTCGCCAACGAACGGCTTCTTCAACCATCGCCAGGACAGCGAGGAGACGCGCTCTACGTGGATGATGGCGATTGGCGCGGGGGCGCGGTCGGGGCAGGTGGTGGACCGTCCGATCAAGCATGTGGATATCAGCGCGACGGTGGCTTCGCTGTTGGGCTTGAAGGCCACGCCGATGCAGGGCACGGCAGTGGGGGAGATACGCCTGTGAGCCGACCCGCCAAAGACCAGAGTCCTTCGGACGCCGAGCTGGCCGGCTATCGCCGCACCGTGGCCCGGCTGCCGCTGACAGTTCGACCCAGCGTGAACGAGCAGTTGAACAAATGGACCATGCTGTTTCCATTTGAGCGTGGTCAACTAGAGAACTTTCTGCGCGGCGTGGAGGCATTTACGCCTGCGGAGTTTAATGCGGTGATGGCTCCGCTGGAAGCGCTGGAGGCCAAGATGGGCGTGGCGCACTGGCGGTTTTCCGAGACCAGCAACACGATGGAAAACTCCGGCCAGCTGGCGCGCTCGCCGTACTACGCCGAATGGCGGCAAGCGGTGCAGGATCTGTTCAATGCGCTTCATGCCAAGGCCCGGCAGGGCGCTGCCGCGGAGCCGGAGCACGGCCGCGTGATAGTGCTGGTGCTGCCGGCCAGTTTGCCGGTGGATGAGCACACGGCGTTCGATCCCTGGCAGGCGCGCGGCCGTCGCATGGCCATTGACGGAGATGCGCGCGAGTTTATGCGCCTGCTCGTCGACCGATGGGCGGACTGTGCCGACGTGCTGAGCACGACGGGGTCCGTCGACTCCTCTGCTGCCTGGGTAATCGACGGCGAAGGGCCCCTGGCCCAGGCCATTCACCCCGCCTCAGTGCCTCAGGCCTCGTGTTTGAGCTACGCCCAGCTTGATCCGTTCCGTCGCGAATTTCTGGCTGACATGAACGTCGTTCCCAGGGATCTGCACGAGGCGTCGGACACCATAACGATGTTGGAGCGCCGTGACTGGTCAGAGTGGTGGCCGCACGAACTCGCAGGGCAGGACCGGCTGAAGAACTTTGTGGTGGATACGTACCTGAGCGGCAATGGGGCGCTGATCTTCTCGAACGCATTCGCGCAGTGGACCTCGTCGGAGGTGCTGCGCCGGGCGCGCCCGCGGTTGCTGGTGGCGCGCTTTGGCCTGCGCAACAAGCCGAAGCCGTTTACCAGCATTGCGCTCTTTGAGGACCAGACGAAGGTAAGCCCGCTGCCGGACACGCCCGACCCGGAGAACAGCGCGATTGATGCGGCGATACTGGCGCACTATGTAGGCCTTGCGGCGCAGCGCTACACGGAGTACCAACGGGCGCTGGTGGTGTGCGTGGCGGAGCATCTGAACGCCGCATGGGTGATTGCGCCGCAGAACGCACCGCTGGCGACGGGGCCGGTCTCGCTTTCGCCTGCACAACTGCATCGGGCTGTGCTGGATGCGCTTCGCGCCTGAAGCCCGGTAAGCGCCGGGTGGCAGCAGAGGGCGCTAGCGGTGGACGGCGAGAATCTCTGGCGCGAACAGGACCCAGGCGACAAACGCGACGAGAAAGACTCCGGCCAGCGCAAGCCAGGTCCATTTTGACCAGTGCATGCGTCCTCCCTTTTCTGCGCCGGGGCGCGCTGGGCACGGCGCGGCTGATAAAGAGACGCGGGAGGCGGGAAAACGGCAGCCGGCGCGAGGGGCTAAAATGCTGCCGCGGGGTGGATCGACGCCGTAATATAGTGTTTTGGAACTACCGAGGAGAACGATGGCAGTCTCGATCATGGCCGGAATTCCGGCACTCAAAGACCTCTCAGCCGACTTGAAACGCCGCATGGACCAGGCCGTGGCTACTCTGCAGTCAAACCTGTCCTCCACACGCACGGGGCGGGCAAGTGTGCACATGCTCGACCAGGTGAAGGTGGACTACTACGGCAGTCTGATGCCAATTAACCAGCTGGCGCAGGTGTCTGCGCCGGAGCCGCAGCTGATCCTGATTTCGCCCTTCGATCCGACCGTGCTGAAGGAGATCGAGAAGGCGATTCAGGCGTCGGACCTGGGCTTCAACCCGATGTCGGACGGCAAGGTGATTCGCGTGCCGGTGCCACCGATGACCGAAGAGCGGCGGCGCGAAGTGGTGAAGCACGTCAACAAGGTGCTCGAGGACCAGCGGACGGCGATACGCAACGTGCGCCGCGACGGCAACGATGCGCTGAAGAAGCTGGCCAAGGACAAGAAGATCAGCGAAGACGAAGAGAAGCGCGCGCTCGAAGAAGTGCAGAAGATGACGGACGAAGAGATTCGCCGGATGGAAGAGCTGACGCGGAAGAAGGAAGCGGAAGTTATGCAGGTGTGAGCTCTCTGCTCATGCATTAACAACAAAGCCGCCCTTGATGAGGGCGGCTTTGTTGTTGCGCGATCAGCAGCTATTTCTTCGGGCGCTTGTAGAAGGGGATGGGGACCTGTTTGGCGCGGACGCGGTTGCTGCGGACTTCGACTAAAACGTCGGTGCCGCTGGCGGCGATTTCTGCGGGGACCAGGGCCATGGCGATGTTGGTCTTGAGGAACGGGGCGGGCGAGCCGGATGTCACCGTGCCCAGGCGCTCTCCGTCCAAGGACAGTACGAAGTACCCGTCGCGGGCGATGCCGCGTTCGATCATTTCCAGTGCGATGATTTTCCGTTTGGGGCCGCCATCCTGCTGCACTTGCAGGAGCGCGTCGCGGCCGATGAAGTCGCCCTTGTCGAGCTTGAGCCAGCGGTCGAGGCCTGCTTCGAGGACGTTGATCTCGTCGGAGATTTCGTGGCCGTAGAGGCTCATGCCTGCTTCAAGTCGTAGTGTGTTGCGTGCGCCGAGGCCGCAGGGGCGGATGCTGAACTCCTGGCCGGCGTCGAGAAGTGCGTTCCACATCTTTACCGTGGTGGCTTCGTCGGAGGGGATGTAGACTTCGAAGCCGTCTTCGCCGCTGTAGCCGGTGCGGGCGATGAGGACGTTGGGGATGCCGGCGACTGTGCCCCAGGTGAACCAGTAGTTCTTGATCGCAGCGAGATCGACCGTGGTGAGCTTCTGCAGCGTCTCCAGCGCGCGCGGGCCTTGCAGGGCCAGCTGCGAGTAGTAGCTGGAGTAGTCGTTGAAATGGATGCCGGGGAGGCCGCCGACCTGCTGGCGGATCCAGGCGTAGTCCTTGTCCTTGGTGCCGGCGTTGACGACGAGGAGGTAGTCGTTCTCGGCGAGGCGGTGGACGAGGATATCGTCGACGAAGGTGCCTTGCGGGGTGAGGAGCGCGGAGTAGTGGGCCTGGCCGTCCTTGAGGCGGGAGGCGTCGTTCATGGATATGCGTTGAACGGCGGCGAGGGAGCCGGGGCCGCGGAACTGCAACTCGCCCATGTGGGAGACGTCGAAGAGGCCGACAGCGGTGCGGACGGCGAGGTGCTCGGCGATGAGGCCGCCGCCCGGGCCGGGATATTCGACCGGCATGTCCCAGCCGCCGA
>DCFV01000070.1:7080-16802 GCA_002314435.1 Acidobacteriaceae bacterium UBA1795
TCCCAGCCGCCGAAGTCGACCATTTTGGCCTTGAGCGCGCGATGGGTGGCGTTGAGAGCGGTCTTTTTCAGTTCAGTGGCGACGGCGGGGGTGGTCATAGCGAGTCCTTTCACGCGCGAGGGCGTTTCCTTGCATACGATAGGGACTGGGCGCGGGCGGGGTCAAACGGGCAGGCGCACGAGGCGGGACGATGCGGCGGGGGATTCCGTGGGCGATGGTGGGGTTCCGGGTGCTGCTGGCTCCGGCGATGGTGGCGTGCGCGCTTTTGGCGGCTGCTCCGCAGCTTTGGCTGGGGGCGATGATCGCGGCGGGATTTGTGTCGGACGTGTATGACGGGATTCTGGCGCGGCGGTGGGGTACGGCGACGACGGCGCTGCGGGTGGCAGACTCGGTGGCAGACACAGTGTTTTATCTGGGCGTGCTGGGGGCCGCGGTGGTGCGGCATGGGCCGGTGTTGCGGGAGCGCGTATGGCTGGTGGTGGCGCTGCTGGCGATGGAGGCGGCGCGACTGGTGTTTGACTGGGCAAAGTACCGGCGGGTGGCGAGCTACCACTCGTATGCAGCGAAGGCTTGGGGCGTGCTGCTGGCCGGGGCGACGATTGCGCTGCTTTGTCTGGACAGGTGGTACTGGCTGGTGACGGCGGCACTGGTGTGGGGCGTTGCGTGCGAAGCGGAGGGGCTGGCGATGTCGATGCTGCTGCCGAAGTGGACGCACGATGTGAAGACGCTGCGGCGGGCGCTGGTGCTGCGGCGTGCGATGCTGGCGGAGGCGGGGCGATGACTTCGATGCGGGGTGTTCTGCTGATTCTGGCCGGGGCAGTGGCGTGGGCGCGTGGACTGATGCTGCTGCATCACGGCCGGCCGGCGTGGCTGGCGTTCGGACTGGGCGCTGCGGCGATTGCGCTGGGGGTGTGGCACCTGACGCGGCGGGGGTGATGGCTTGGGGTCGTGCTTTTCCAGGTCTCTGCTCGACCTGGGGCACCCTTGTTTGTGCTTTGCGCTAGCGTTTGCGGGCGCGGTAGAAGGATGTAACGCCGAGGTAGAGGAAGACGAGTACGACGACGGCGGAGGCGACGAAGGTGCGGTGGTCAGGGCCGTGGGCGTAGCTTAGGCGGGTGCGCCAGAGGGTGGGCGCGAAGACGAGTACGGGGAGCAGGAAGAAGACGCCGGTGACTTCAAGCCAGACGATGCTGCCGGCGCGGCGGAAGGGCTTGAAGAATCCGCCGAGGCCGCGGGCGAGACTGCCGCTGGTGCGGCCTGCGACTTGGCCCTGGGTGCGCGGATCGCGTGTGGATGCATCGGATTGCGGGACGGAAGTGGAGTTGGCTGCGGCCGCGAGGCGCTGGCCTGCGACGCGTCCTGCCACGCGCACTCCGATGCCGACGACGCGGCCGATGGTCTCGGGTTTCATTTCGATATGATGGTAACAGCGGTACCGGGGAGTAGGGCTTTGCGCACATTCCAGGTGCTGCCAGTTGCCGCCCGGCCGTTGTGGCAGTAAGGTAATACAAACTTTTTACGCCGCTCAGCGCCCTTTTTGCCCTGGTCGACGTGTCCGGAGGTTTCAGTGACATCACGTCTGCGCGAACTGATCCAGCAACTCGGAGAGGCGATCCACGAATCGGTGATCGAGAGCGAGCAGATCGCCGGGGTGGTGCAGGACATCCGGAGCCAGGGGTTTGATGTGCTGCTGATGCTGGAGGCTACCATCGGGCTGAACGAAGTGGGCTCGAAGGATTCCGAAGAAGGCGAAGAGAGCACGGACATGCAGTCGGAGGGCGGCCCGTTTACCAAGAACGACGTGAACTTTCTGCGTTCGCTGCGCATATCAGTTGAGGGCGAAGAGACCGGCCGCGATGTGCACGGCGATGAGGGCAGCGCGCAGGCGTAAGGTTTCAGGGATTCGGGATCTGGCCGCGCAATTGCGCGGCTTTTCTCGTTTCTGGAGCCCGCCTAGCTGCGCCAGTGGAGTTCTACGGGGCCGTCGAGCGGGTGTTTGGCGACTCCGTCAAGGCGGGCCTGTTTGAGGGCGAAGTACCACTTGGCGGGCTTGTCGGCGTCGTCGATCAACATGAGGCTGGGGTTGTGTTTGAGGCCTTCGGCCTGCTGGATCATCGTTTCCTGATCCTGGCGGACGAAGCGGGCGCCGAAGAACTTGGCAATCGGCGTGACGAAGGGAACGTTGTAGAAGACGTTCCAGGCGGCGACGACGTCGATGCGGCAGGTGGAGGCGGTGACGGGCGTGACGGTAGTCAGGCTGGAGAACCACTTGTCGCCGCAGCGGATGACCTCGGTGCGGCGGTTGGGCAGGGTGAAGTCGATGGTGGTTTCGACGGGCTCGCCATAGACGCCGAGGAGTTTGTAGGGCGCGGAGTTGCCGCTGGGGGCGTGGGCGGACATGCGGAAGCCCTCGGGAATGGGCTCGAAGCGCTTGGTTTTCTCGCGGATGGAGGAGCGGGTGCGCCACCACCAAGCCTGGTGGACGAAGGGTCCGTGGGCGGGGTCCATGAGGCCAATGATGCCGTGGTCGACGTTGCAGGGGAGGTCGGCGGTGAGGAAGGCGCTGCGGTAGCGGGGGCCGAACTTGGCGACCTCCGGAACCGGGGGCAGCGTGCCCGGCGAGCGTTTTCCGGCTCCGGGGCTGGGGATAAAAACCCAGGCGTGGCCGTCGCGCTCCACGCAGGGGTAGGCGGTGGCAAAGATGCGCGTGGGGTCGAGTTTGTCGTGGCTGGACAGCGAGGGGATGACCTCGCAGCGGCCGCCGCAGGGCTCGAACTCCCAGCCGTGGTAGCGACAGGTGACGCGGTTGCCGTCATACCAGCCGACACTGAGGGGGATGCCGCGGTGCGGGCAACTGTCGCGCATGGCGAAGAGGCGGCCGCCGGTTTGGCGGCCGAGAACGAGTGGAATGCCGAGCAGCATGGCGGTGGCGAGCTTGCCGGGGCGCAGCATATCGGTGCGCAGGGCGGGGTACCAGTCGTCGTAGATGAGAGTGGCGCTGGGGCCCTGAATGGGGACGCCGGCTTCAGTGGTCGTAAGGGTCGGCATTTCGAACTGACGATAGCATTTTGGCGGTGGCGGGCGCTAATGGCGCGAGGAGTGTGCGAAAACGGACAGCCTGTGCGCGGGCGGACGCGCAGTGCCGACGGAGGCGTGCGCGCCTCCGTGCCAAGTGGCTGCAAGAGCGCAAGTTGCTTGGTGGGAGGGTTTGGTGCGTCGCGTGCATTTGGAGAGGATTATTATGCCTTCTTCTGGAAAGACTGAGAGGCGCCGTATGGCGGGACTTTGGAACGATGTCCGCTATGCACTCCGGCAGCTTGGCAAGAGCCCCGGGTTTGCGATCACTGCCGTCCTGATGCTGGCGCTGGGCATCTGCGCCAACAGCACGGTTTTCAGCTGGATTAATGCAACGCTGCTGCACCCGGTGCCGGGGGCCCAGCGCCCGGGCGAGCTGGTGAGCCTGATGCGCGGGCAGTGGAACATGGCGCCTGCTCCGCCGTTCTCGTACCCCGACTACCGCGACCTGCGGGACACGAACCAGAGCTTCACGGGCATCCTGGCGTATCACCACGATTGGCTGACCCTGACGGGCGGCGACCAGCCGGAGCGCATCTACGTGGCGAACACGAGCGCAAACTACTTTGACGTGCTGGGCATCCGGCCGGTGAAGGGGCGGTTCTGGCTGCGGGATGAAGAGGCGCGGCAGGGTGGTGTGCCCTACGTGGTGCTGGCTTACGGGCTATGGCAGACGCGCTTCGGTGGCGACCCGGACATTGTGGGCAAGTCGATCGAGATGGCGCAGCGGTCGTACACGGTGATTGGCGTGGCGCCGGAGGGGTTTATCGGCTGCATGCCGGGAATCCGCACGGACGCCTGGCTGCCGCTGGCGGCGAACACTGCTCCGGGGAGCAATACGTGGATTGAGGGCCGGGGCCGGGATTGGCTGAACGTGATTGGGCGGCTGCGGCCAGGAGTGAGCCGGGCGCGAGCGACGGACGATCTGGAAGCGCGGATGCGGCAGCTGGTGGCGCAGTACCCGAATGACCACCTGGGTGTAAACACGATCACGGTGGACCCGATGTGGCGCTCACCGTTTGGCGCGAACATCTATTTGTCGTCGTCGCTGCCGATTCTGCTGGCGATTGCGGGGGGTGTGCTGCTGTTGACGTGCGCGAACATTGCCACGCTGGCGCTGGTGCGGTTTGTGGCGCGGCGGCGGGAGCTGGCGATTCGCCAGAGCCTGGGCGCGAGCCGCGTGGCGCTGATGCGGCAGATGGTGCTGGAGGGGCTGGCAGTTGCGATGGCGGGCGGCGGCCTGGCCGTGGTGCTTACGTTCTGGTCGGCGCGCACGCTGGCCCAGTTCATTCCACCGAATGCGAATCCGATTGTGTTGAACGGCTATGTGGACGGCAATGTGATTGTCGCGATCGTGGTGCTGGCGGCTGTGGCAAGCGTGCTGTGCGCAGCGCTTCCGGCGTGGCGGTCGTCGCATGTGGCCGCAGCAGAGGCGCTGAAGGAAGAGGCGGCGAGTGTTACCGGCGGCGGGCACAACCGGCGGCTGCTGAGCGCGCTGGTGGTGGGGCAGATTGCGCTGTCGCTGGCGCTGCTGGTGACGGCGGGGCTGTTTCTGCGCACGCTGAAGGCGGCGAGCGAGGCCGATCCTGGATTTGACCAGGCGCATGTGCTGACGGCGTCAGTGGGGTTGCAGACTTCAGGCTACTCACGCGACGCGATTCGCGCGTTCCAGCATCAGGCGCTGGACCGGCTGCGTGCTCTGCCGGGGGTCAAGGCTGCGTCGATTACGGACTGGCTGCCGCTGGACTTCAACCGCAAGACCACGGATGCGTATCCCGAGGGCTATACGCCACAGCCGCACGAGTTGCTGGAGGTGCGGCGCGCGGACGTGACGGCGGGGTACTTTGACACTCTGCGGATTCCGATTCTGGAGGGCCGAGCGTTTACCAGCGACGACGACGAGACGGCTCCGCATGTGACAGTTGTGGACCAGACCGCGGCTGCGCACTACTGGCCGGGGCAGAACGCAGTGGGGCGGCGGCTGCACGCGATGGGCGGGTGGTACACGGTGGTGGGCGTGGTGCGCAACTCCGCGCACCAGCGGGTGAACGAGCCGCTTGAACCTATGATGTATTTTTCGCTGTTCCAGGTGCTGGACCCCGAGACGATCCTGCAGGTGCGGACGGAGGGCGACCCGAACACGCTGGCTCCGCTGGTGGAGCAGATGGTGCATGGCATGAACGGGCGGTTGCCGGTATTTGACGTTCGGCCGCTTGCAGAGACGACGCAGATGGCGGTTATGTTTCCAAGGCTGGAGGCCTTGTTTGCCACGCTGTTTGGGGCGCTGGCGCTGGTGCTGGCGACGACGGGCATCTACGGCGTAGTGGCGTATCGCACGGAGCTGCGCAGGCACGAGATCGGCATCCGCATGGCGCTGGGCGCGGCGCGCGTCGATGTGCTGCGGCTGGTGCTGATGCAGGGGATGCGGCTGACGGCGGCGGGGCTGGCGCTGGGACTGGTGCTGGCGTTCCTGCTAACGCGCTTTTTGCGTGGGCTGCTCTATGGCGTTTCTGCCATGGATCCGTGGACGGTGGGCGCGGTGATGGCGCTGCTGGGCGGGATTGCGGTGGTGGCCTGCCTGTTGCCTGCACGCCGGGCGATTCATGTGGACCCGGTGACGGCGATTCGCGCGCAGTAGGAGCGCGGGTATTGCAGGCGGCGGGCTCTTCCGTGCCGAGGTGAGGTTCGTGCTTTCCCAGGTCTCAAAATCGAGACCTGGGGCACCCATTTTCGTGCTGGGGATGCTGTGTGAAATGCAGGTCCTTCGGCTCCGCATACCCCATGTTCGCTTACGCGATCATAGGCCGCTCAAGCGTTCCGCTCAGGACGACACTTCTTTCTGTATCTGCTGACTTGTTCGCGCCGGGAGATGCTTACATGCCGCCGCCGCGGCTGGCGGGGGGCACGATGCCATTCATGCGCAGGTACTCGACGAGCTGGCCGTAGTGATCCATGAAATGCGCGATGCCGAAGGCGGCCATACCGGCGCGGGTGCCGTTCTCCGTGGTGACGAAGGCGTTCTCAGGCGTGATGGTGTCGACGTAGGCGTGGGCCTGGGTGAAGGAGTCCTTGAGAGCCTGGATGATCTCGGCCTTGGTCTTGAGCTTTTCAATGTCGGAGCGGTTATCGACCGCGGGCTTGGTGGGGTCATGGAAGAAGTAGCCGTTGGCCTGGGCGACGTGCTTGACCTGGTCGCCGAAGGTGCGGACGCCCTTGAACTCGCCCATCGTGGCGGGTGGGGCGTAGGAATACTTGTCCTCGGGCATGGCCTCGGCGGCGTCAACAAATTCCTTTTCCAGCAAGGTGAGCAGTTTGCCGTAGATCTGCGCCGGCGGGACGACTGTGCCGACGGCGGGTTTGGCGGGTGCGGCGGCCTGGGAGAAGGCGACGGCGGAGGCTGAGGTGAGCAGACAACAGGCCAAAGTGCGGGCGATGGAAGTGCGGAAGCGCATGGGGAGCTCCTTGGGCGGCGGAGGGCCGCGTGAGGACACTCTAGCAGAGGGCTGGGGAGGGTTGTGCTTTCCCAGGTCTCTACGAGACCCGGGGCACCCGCACCCGGGTTCGTGCTGGGGTAAGTGAGCGGAGGGGTGGATCAGCTGGCGGGGTGGAGGCGGCCTTTGCGGACGTGGAAGCGCTCGCCACGCCAGACGATGGTGTCGCCGGCGAAGCCTGCGGCCCAGAGGCCCATGGCGACGAGGTCGCGCAGGGGGAGAAGCCAGAGGCCGGGCAGAACCTGGTGGTCGGCGAGGATGGCGGAGCCGACGGTCATGGCAAGGGTGAGGCGGAGGAAGAAGCAGAGGCCGAGGAGCCAGAGGCTGAGCGGGCTGAGTCCGCTGGCAACTGTGTTGAGCAGCGCCCAGCCGAACGCGTGGGTGAAGATGAGGCCGACATAGCCGCCGGGTCGGGCGTCGCGCACGGTGCGCAGCCAGCGGAGCTGATGGTCGAAGAAGCCGCGCCAGCGGTAAGCGGGGACGCTGGTTTCAACCACCTCCGCGCTGAGGACGATGCGGAAGCCGGTGCGGTCAATGCGCGCACCAAGTTCGTAGTCGTCGGCGAGCTGGTCGGCCAGGGCGGCAAAGCCGCCGATGGCATCGAGGGCGTCGCGGCGGACGGCGAGGGTGGAGCCGAGGCCGTAATGCAGGCCGCGCTCGAGCCACTTGGCCATCAGCACGGAGGGCTGGAAGTCAGTGGCGATGGTGAGGGCTTCAAGGAGAGACGGCAGCGTACCGTGGGCGCGACCTCGATAGAGGGCGGTGACGAGGCCGACGGGGCGCGGGTCGTGCGAGGGCTGTGCGAAGCCGGCGAGGATGCGTTCGAGGTAGTGCGGGGTGACGGTGATGTCGGAGTCGTTGACGAGCAGGTAGTCGTGCTGCGCGTGAGGCACGAGCTGCATGAGGGTGCTGACTTTGCCGTTGGTGCCGAGTTGCTGGGGGCACTCGATCAGGCGGATGGCGCGGTCAGGGAATTCGCTCTGGAGCTCAAGGACGGCGGCGGCGGCGGGGTCAGAGAGCGAGGAAACGCCGAAGAGCAGTTCGTAGTTACCCGCGTAGGTTTGGCGGCAGTGGCTGCGGAAGGCGTCGAGCATGCCAGGGTCGAGGCCTTTGAGGGACTTGAGGATGCTGACGCCGGGGGTGAAGGCGGTCAGGGCGCGGCGGCGCTCGCGAAGGAAGAGCTGCGCGGCGATCCATGCGGCGGCAAGATAGCCGATGCCGGCGAGGGCAAGGAGCGTGGTCGCGATTTCAATGGCCACGGCCAGGGTGTGCGGCATCACGAGGGTTAGGATACCGCTTTGGCAGGGATCAGTTGTCAAGGGGCGGGGACCAGTTGTCGGTTGCAGTGGCGGGGTGAGGCGTGTGCTTTCCCACCCTTCGCGCGATGAAACTGTGCAAAGAATGGGCACCCGGCAGCGAATTACTGGGCAGCGGCTCGCGGCGCGGAGCCGCCTTACTCGTAGCGGAGGGCTTCGATGGGGTCGAGGGAGGCGGCTTTCCAGGCCGGGTAGATGCCGAAGAGAAGGCCGATGGCGCAGGAGACGACGAAGGAGATGGTGACCCACGTGGCGGAGAGGGAGGCGTGGAGGAAGGGGACAGCGTAGTGAAGGATGAGCGTGAAGAGTGATCCGGCGAGGATGCCGAGCACGCCGCCGACGGCGCAGAGGGTGACGGCTTCGAGGGAGAACTGCAGGAGGATGTTTTTGCGGGTGGCGCCGATGGCCTTGCGGACGCCGATTTCGCGGGTACGCTCGGTGACAGAGACAAGCATGATGTTCATGACGCCGACACCGCCGACGATGAGGCCGACTGACGAGACCGCGACCATGAAAAGAAATAGACCGCCGGTGAGCGAGTTCCAGAGGCGGGTGAGCGAGTCGGGGCCGAAGATGGCGAAGTTGTCGTTCTGCTCGACGCGGACGGCGCGGCGGCGGCGGAGCAGTTCACGGAGCTCGTCTATGACGAGGGACTTGTACTTGGGGTCATCGTACTTGACGGTGATCCAGAAGTCCTTGACCTCGGGATGGAGCTGGCGAAAGGTTGGGAGGGGGAAGAAGGCGGCATTGTCCTGGGTGTTGCGGCCGCTGCCGAAGGGCTGAACCTGCTTGTCGAGTACGCCGATGACGGTGAAGACGGCGCCTTCGCACTCGATGTCCTGCCCGAGGGGCGACTCGTTAGGGAACAGGTCCTCAGCCGAGTCGTGACCGAGGACGACGACTTTGGCTGTGCGCACTTCTTCGCCTTCGGTCCACATGCGGCCCTCAACGATGTCGAAGTTGGCGGTTTCTTTGACGGCGGTGGTGTCGCCTTGAAGGATGGTGTTCTGGATCTTGTGAGTGCCGTGCTTGAGGGAGACAGGACCGAGGCCGGTTTGGAAATTTTGAAGGAAGAGAGCCGGATCGACGGCGGTGACGTGGGGGAGCGCACGCATGGCGACGGCGTCTTCAAAGGTGAGTTGCTTGCGGTTGAGCTCTTGCGTGGTGGGGCGGCCGCCAAAGGGCTCGAAGCGGTAGACCCAGAGAGCGTTGGTGCCGAGGGTGCGGATGAACTGATCGATGTTGGTGTTGAGGCCGTTGATGGCTGACGAGATGAGGATGACGGTGGAGATGCCGATGGAGATGCCGAGGATGGTGAGGGCGGAGCGCAGCTTGTTTTTGCGCAGGGTGTCGAGCGCCAGCTTGATGGATTCATGGGAGTTGCCGAGGCGCATGGGCTAGAGCTCCGCTCTCAACGCAACTATGGGATCGAGCTGCGCAGCTTTGTGTGCCGGGTAGACGCCGAAGAACAGGCCTACGCTGCCGGAGACGATGAGGCTGACAAGGATGGACCAGAGCTGCACGGCCGAGGGAAAGGAGATGACGATGGTGATGGCCTTGGCGGCGGCGATGCCGAAGAAGACGCCGATGAGACCGCCGACCAGCGACATGGTGGCTGACTCGATGAGGAACTGGAGAAGGATGTCTTTGCGGCGTGCGCCGAGGGCCTTGCGTACGCCGATCTCGCGGGTGCGNNACGCAACTATGGGATCGAGCTGCGCTGCTTTGTGTGCCGGGTAGACACCGAAGAACAGGCCTACGCTGCCCGAGACGACGAGGCTGACGAGGATGGACCAGAGCTGCACAGCCGAGGGGAAGGAGATGACGATGGTGATGGCCT
>DCFV01000070.1:16943-25699 GCA_002314435.1 Acidobacteriaceae bacterium UBA1795
GAGACCAGCATGATGTTCATGATGACGATGCCGCCGATGACGAGCGAGACGGCGGCGATGGAAGCGACCACGGCTCCGAAGCTGGAGAGGATTTTGCCGAGCAGGTTCTGGAAAGTGGCGCTGGTGTCGATAGTGAAGGTGTCTTCAGCGCCGGGGGCGAGATGGCGGCGGGCACGCATGATGGTGCGGATCTGGTCCATGACGTTGTCGGTGACTTCGCCGCCGCCGCCGGCGTCGATGTAGATATCCATGCTCTGGTGAGCGCCGTACTGCTGGAGGAAGGCCTCAAGGGGGATGGCGACCCAGTTGTCCATGCTGGCACCGAGCATTTTGCCCTGGGCTTCGCCGACGCCAATGACGGTGTAGGGCGAGCCGCCGACGCGGATCTCCTTGCCGAGCGGGTCGCCGGGGCCGAGGATGTCGTCAACGATGTCGGCACCGACGATGGCGACGTGGGCGCTGTGCTGGTCCTCAACCTCAGTGAAGGAGCGGCCAAGCTCAATGTTGAGGTTGGAGATGGCGGGCATGGTCCAGGTGTAGCCGCGGATGTCAGTGCCGGTGCTCGAGTGGTTGCTGAAGACGACGGTGCCCTGGGTGCTGCGGCGGGCGCCTACGGAGACGCAGGAGCGGCATTCATCAACAATGGCGCGGTAATCGTCGTAGGTGATGTCGCGGCGTTTCTGGAAGGAGAGGTACTCGTCGATGGTGATGAAGGTCTGCGGCATCTTGCTGACGCTGACGACGCCAGCGCCGTAGGTGTTGATTTTTGAGGTAACAAAACCCTTGGCACCGTTGGTGAGCGTGACCACCATGATGACCGAGGCGACCCCGATGACCACGCCGAGCAACGTAAGGATGCTGCGCATTTTATTCGCCCAGAGCGACTGCAGGGCGATCTTCACGGCCTCAAAGAGTTCCATGTGATGCGGGCACTCGTCCCGTCACTCCGCGGAGCATGGCGGCGACGCCCATGTCGAAGCCCGGAAGACCAGGGCAATTCGCGCTGCACCGTTCCGGCTGCTATTAAAACAGACGGCAGAACGGACTGCGCGGTTTCGTCCTCAGCGCTTCAGAGCTTTCCGGTTCCTCTATTCATACCGCAAAGCTTCGATCGGGTCCAGATTGGCGGCTTTCCATGCGGGATAAATGCCGAACAGAAGTCCAATGGCGCATGAGACTCCGAAGCCCGTTAGTACCCACAAAGTGGACAGAGAGGCGGGCAGACCGATGGGAAGGAAGTAGATGATCCAGGTGAGGATGGCGCCGATGAGGATGCCGATAATTCCGCCGACGGCGCAGAGGGTGACCGCCTCTGTGGTGAACTGCGTTAGCAGCGTGTGCTTGGTGGCACCGATGGCTTTGCGGATGCCGATTTCGCGGGTGCGCTCAGTGACGGAGACGAGCATGATGTTCATGACGCCGACGCCGCCGACCATGAGGCCGACGGAGGAGACGGCGATCATGAAGAGCACCAGGCCGCCGGTGAGTTGGTCCCAGAGCTTGGAGAGCGAGTCAGGCCCGAAGATCTCAAAGTCGTCAGGGTTCTCGACGCGGACGTGGCGGCGGATGCGAAGCAGCTCGCGGATCTCCTCCTGCACGAGCCCCTTGTTCTTGGGGTCGTCGTACTTGACGCTGACCCACATGTCCTTGTCCTCGGGGTGCAGGTTGTGGAAGGTGCCGAGAGGGAAGTAGACCTGGTTGTCGGCTTGGTTGCGGCTGCCGCCGAAGGGCTGCTTCTGCTTTTCAAGCACGCCGACGACGGTGTACATGCCGGTTTCGATGCTGACCTCTTTGCCGATGGCGGGCTGGCCGTCAAACAGCTGCTGCCAGGTGTCGTAGCCGAGGACGCAGATGTGAGAAGCGCGCTGATCCTCGGCGTCGGTCCACATGCGGCCCTGGAGAAGGGTGAGGTTGCTGACGACGTTGACGGCGGCGGTGGCACCGGTGAGGAGGGTGCCGGCTACCTTGTGACCCTGGTATTTGACGCTGACCGCGCCGACGCGGAACTGGCCGGTGTGCTGGTGGGCGCCGTCGGCACCGACGACGTGGGGCAGGGCGCGAAGGGCGATGACGTCATCGATGTTGAGCTTTTTGCGGGCGAGCATCTCCGTGGTGGGGCGCACGCCGATGACGGGCATGTGGAAGACCCAGATGGTGTTGGTGCCGAGAGAATTGACGAAGTCCTGCACGCGGTTATTTAGACCGTTAATGACTGACGAGATAGTGATGACGGTGGTGACGCCGATGACAATGCCGAGGACGGTGAGGCCCGAACGCAACTTGTTGTTGCGCAGCGTGTCGAGGGCCATGCGGATGGATTCCCGGGTTTGTCCTTGCGCCATAAAGACTCCAGTGGTCAGTGATCAGCGGTCAGTTCGTTCGTGCCGTTCTTTCAGTGAGCCTAGAAGGGCATAGAGCGTCTTGCCGACTTCGAGCAATTGTCTGTTCACCGACAGCCTCCCTCACAATTCCGCGCGCAGGGCCACTACGGGGTCGAGGCGAGCGGCTTTGCTGGCGGGGTAGACTCCGAAAAAGATGCCGACGGACGTAGCCAGGAAGAGGCCGAGGAAGACGGCCCACAACGGCACGGCGGTGGGGAATCCGACGAAGACGGTGATGAGCTTGCCCACCAGCACTCCGCCCAGCACGCCGAAGATGCCGCCTACAAGAGCAAGCGAGGCGCTCTCAATCAAGAACTGCAGCAGCACGTCGCGTTGCTTGGCGCCGAGGGCCTTGCGTACGCCGATCTCGCGGGTTCGCTCGGTGACGGAGACGAGCATGATGTTCATGATGACGACGCCGCCGACGACGAGGGCGATGGAGCCGAGGCCGAGCACGACCCAGGCGAAGACGCCGAGGAGCTGATTGGCGATGTCGAGGAACGTGTCGTTGGTTTCGATCTCGAAGTCGTCGGGCTGGCCGGGCGCGACGTGGCGGCGGGTGCGCATCAGCACGCGGACCTCGTCTTTGGCGCGCTCCATGACGGTGGCGCCGCCGGTGGCGCGGGCGTAGATGTTGAGCGAGTCATTCAGGCCGTAGATCTGCTGGTAGGTGGTGATGGGGATGGCGACCCAGTTGTCCTGGGACTGGCCGAGGGTTTTGCCTTGGCGGTCGCCGACGCCGACGACGGTGTAAGGCACGCCATCCACGCGGATCTCGCGGCCGATGGGGTCGCCGTTGCCGAGCAGATTATCGACGATGTCATAGCCGACGATGACGCTCTTGGTGGCGTGGTCCTCGTCGGATTGCGTGAAGCCGCGGCCGAGGGCGATGTCGAGGTTGTTGAGCGAGAGCATGGTCCAGGTGTAGCCGCGGACCTGGGTGTTGTTGCTGGAGTGGCCGTTGGCGACGATGTTGGTGGACTTGGCAAGCAGGGCGCCGACCTCGCTGCACTCGGTGCAGGACTGCTTGATGGCTTCGTAGTCCTCGATGCGGAGGATCTTGCGCTTCTGGAACTTGAAGTACTCCTCGGGGGTGAAGATGACGCTGGACATGCGGGTGACGGTGAAGACGTCTGCGCCGTAGCCGGAGAGCTTGGTGCTGATGTAGCGCTTGGCGCCCTGCACGAGGGTGAGCACCATGATGACTGAGGCCACGCCCATGATGACGCCGATGAGCGTGAGGATGGTGCGGAGCTTGTTGCCCCAGAGAGACTGGAGGGCGAGTTTGATGGCCTCGAGCAGCTTCATAGTTTCATTTTCCGCCGATGATGGAGGAGGTTGAGCCTGCTGTGGCTCGCAATAACGATGTGGGGCGCGGTGCTTTGCCCGGTGCACTCCATTGTGTCAGGTCCTTGATGCCGGTGTCTGTGGGGCAGGAGAGAAAAGTGGGGCCCTCAGTGACGCAAACGTCTCCGAGACGAGGGCCAACGGCCGCCCCACCGGTCCGGAAGGTCACATGAGATTTGAATACGGTCCGGTAACTGTAAAGACGATTAATTCGTCCTCCGAGTTGCATGGAACTGAACCTCAGGATGAAGAAAGACGAAGCTTTTCCGCATGGAGATACGCGCCGGAGAAGGGATTGGTTCCCGGGAACGTGGGACGGGCGGGTGTGTGTGGGTTCGTGCTTTCCCAGGTCTGAGATTCCAGACCTGGGGCACCCATTTCCGTGCTTGGGATGCTTTGTGAAATGCCGGTCCTTCGGCTCTGGTCGCTGCGGCGACCTGCTCAGGATGACATGGGGTTTTGCTGGGGGCGGTTGGTTTGGCGGAGGGCGCGGCGCTTGATGAGCAGGAAGAAGACGGGCACGAGGATGAGGACGTGGACGGTGGAGGTGATCATGCCGCCGACGATGGGAGCGGCTATGGGCTTCATCACGTCGGAGCCGATGCCGGATTCCCAGAGGATGGGGGCGAGCGAGAGGATGACGGCGGTCACGGTCATGAGCTTGGGGCGGAGGCGCTGGACTGCGCCCTCGATGACGGCGGCTTCGAGCGCGGTCTCACTCATGTGGGGATCGCGGGAGAGGCGGTGCTCGAAGGCCTCGTGGAGGTAGACGACCATGACTACACCGGTTTCGACAGCGATGCCGAAGAGGGCGATGTAGCCGACCCAAACGGCGACGCTGAAGTTGTAACCGAGGAGCCACTGCAGCAGGAGGCCGCCGGACATGGCGTAAAGGGTGGGGAAGATGAGCACGGCTGCTTCGACTGCCGACTTGAAGACAAGGTAGAGCAGGATGAAGATGACGAAGAAGACGATGGGAAGGATGAGCGTGAGGCGCTGCTTGGCGCGAAGTTCGAACTCATACTCGCCGGCCCAGCGCCAGGTGTATCCGGCGGGGAGGGCGACCTGCTGGCGTAGGGCCTGCTCGGCCGAGTGGACGTAGCCGCCGTAGTCGCTGCCTTTGATGTTGAGGTAGACGTAGCCGGTGAGGGCACCGTCCTCGTCGCGGATCATGGCAGGGCCGCGCGAGAAGGAGACTCGGGCGACTTCGCTGACGGGAATCTGCTCGCCGGTGGGCGTGGGGATGAGGGCCTGGGAGAGGGCTTCGGGTCGGTCGCGGAAGTCGCGCTGGTAGCGGACGGCGATGGGGAAGCGCTGGCGGCCTTCGATGTTTTCGGCGATGTTTGCACCGCCGATCTCCGAGGTGAGGACGCGCTGCACGTCGCCGACGGTGAGTCCGTAGCGCGCGGCCTGGGCGCGGTTGACGTCGACGTTGAGATAGAAGCCCTGCGAGACACGCTCGGCGAAGACGGCGGAGGTGCCGGACATACCGGAGAGCACCTGCTGCATGCGAGCGCCGATGTCTTCAATGCGGGCGAAGTCGGGGCCCTGGATCTTGATGCCGACTGCGGTCTTGATGCCGGTCATCTCCATGTCGAGGCGGTTCTGAACGGGCATGGTCCAGGTGTTGGTGAGGCCGGGGAACTGGAGCTTGTCGTCCATTTCCTGGATGAGCTTCTGGTAAGTCATGCCGGGGCGCCATTGCTCGCGGGGCTTGAGCATGATGGTGGTGTCGTACATGTCGAGTGGGGCGTTGTCGGTGGCCGAGTCCGAGCGGCCGACAGTGCCGAACACTGTTGACACCTCAGGGAAGGAGCGGATGATGCGGTCCTGCTGCTGCATGAGTTGCACGGCCTGGGTTATGGAGATTCCGGGCAGGGCGCTGGGCATGTAGAGCGAGGAACCCTCGTAGAGCGCGGGCATGAACTGGCTGCCGAGGCGGAAGTAGAGCGGAATGGTGGCAGCGAGGAAGGCGAGATTGAGTGCTACGACGAGCTTCCAATGACGCAGACACCAGCGCAGGATGGGCAGATACATGGCCTGCGTGACGCGGGCGGCGGGATTCTTCGACTCAGGGCGCAGCTTGCCGCGCAGGCAGAGAGGCATGAGTGCGGGGACGAGGGTGATGGAGAGCAGCGAAGAGAAGACGAGCGCGAGGGTCTTGGTCCAGGCGAGAGGGCGGAACATGCGGCCTTCCTGCGCTTCCAACAGAAACACTGGGAGGAACGAGACCACGATGATGATGAGCGAGTAAAAGAGCGCGGGGCCGACCTGCTGGGCGGAGTGGATGAGGATGTTGCGGCGCTCTTCTCCGGTGGGAGTGTCCGTGCGTTCTGCGAGGTGGCGGTAGCCGTTCTCGACCATGACGATGGCCGCGTCAATCAATACGCCGATGGCGAGCGCGAGGCCGCCGAGGGACATGATATTGGAGCTGACGTGGAGGAAGACCATGGGGATGAAGGCGGCGAGGACGGCGATGGGCACCGTGAGGATGGGCACAAGCGCGGAACGGAAGTGAAAGAGGAACACGATGGAAACGAAGCTGACGATGATGGCTTCGATGAGCAGGTCGCGTTTGAGGGTGCGGATGGACTCGTTGATGAGCCAGGAGCGGTCGTAGCCAGAGACAATTTCGACGCCGGGGGGCAGTGAGGGCGCAATCTCGCGGAAGCGGGCTTTGACGCCGTTGATGACGTTGAGGGCGTTCTGGCCGTAGCGCATGACGACGATGCCGCCGACGGTTTCGCCTTCGCCCTGCCAGTCGGCTGCGCCGCGGCGGACGTCGGGACCGAAGGAGACGGAGCCGAGATCGCGTATGAGGACTGGTGTGCCGTTCTTGGTGGCGACGGGGATGGTCTCGAGGTCAGAGAGCTGTTTGAAGTAGCCGAGGCCGCGGACCATGTACTCGGCGCCGCTCATTTCGAGCACGTCGCCGCCGACTTCGTTGGTGCTTTGGCGGACGCGGTCGATGACCGTGGACGCGGAGATGCCGTAGGAGAAGAGCTTGGCAGGATCGAGATTGACCTGATATTGGCGGACGAAGCCGCCGATGGAGGCGACCTCGGCGACGCCGGGCACGGTTTCGAGCTGATAGCGGAGCTGCCAGTCCTGAAGGGCACGGAGGTCAGCGAGCGAGTGGGTGTGGGTGTGGTCGACGATGGCGTATTCGTAGACCCAGCCGGCTCCGGTGGCGTCAGGGCCGATGGCGGGATGGACGTCGGTGGGGAGCTTGCCGGCGATCTGCTGGAGGTATTCGGTGACGCGGGAGCGCGCCCAGTAGAGGTCGGTGCCGTCCTCGAAGATGACGAAGACGTAGGAGTCGCCAAACATGGTTTGCGCGCGCACGTTTTTCACCTTGGGCGCGGAGAGCAGCGAGGTGACGATGGGATAGGTGACCTGATCTTCAATAACGTTGGGCGGCGCACCGGCCCAACTGGTGTGGATGATGACCTGCACATCGCTGATGTCGGGCAGAGCGTCGAGAGGCACGCGCTGCAGCGACCAGATGCCGGCGACGACGAGCAGGACGGCTCCGGTGAAGACGAGGAAGGGATTGCGCGCGCACCAGGCGATGGTCCGGTTGATCATCACATGCCCCCTGTAGCGCTGACCGTGAGCTGTTTGGTGGCGACGGTTTGGCCGTTGCGCTGGATAGTGATGGTGACCTTGAAGCTGCCGCCCGAGTCGAGCGCGAACGGCCCTTCGTAGACGCCGTTGCCCTTGTCGGCGAGTTTGGTAACGGAGCGCTGGGCGGCCATGCCCATCTCTGGCATGGCGGGCATGAAGAAGACGACGGTGGCCTGAGCGCTGGCTACGGGCTGGCCATGCTCGTCCGTGAGCTTGATGCGGGCGGTGTTGGGGCCCTTCTGCGGCGGCGCGGGCTGGGTGGTGAAGTCGATGTGAAGCTGCGGGGCGGTTGCGGCGCTGGCCGTGGCAGGCGCGGGAGCGGCCGGTTGCGCGGGGGGCGCTGAACCTGAAAAGGCGGACTGCAACTGTGCTTCGGAGTCGATGAGGAAGTTGGCGGAGGCGACGACCTTGTCGCCGGTTTTGAGTCCGCTGAGGACTACGACGGAGCCGTCGAGGGCGGGGCCGGTCTGGATGACGCGCGGCTCCAGATTGCCTTCACCGTGGTCGAGGAAGGCGATGGCGCGGGAGCCGGATTGGAGAACAGCCGAGGACGGCACGACAAGCTGGCGGCCGAGGGGCACAGAGAGGGCGACGTTGACGTACATGCCGGGCTTGAGGATGACGCCGGGGTTGGAGAAGACGAGGCGCACGCGGACAGTACGCGTGGTTATGTCGACCTGCGGGAGGATCTGATCAATGCGGCCGTTAAAAGTGCGGCCCGGATAGGCATCGACGGTGACCTGCGCGGAGGAGCCGGGCTTGAGGCGGCCCACGTCGTTCTGGAAGACATTGGCGTAGACCCAGACGGTGGAGAGGTCGGCGATGGTGTAGAGCTTGGTGTCGGGCTGCACGTAGGCGTTGGGCAGGGCGTTGCGCTCGGTGATGTAACCGGAGACGGGCGAGTAAACGGCGACGTCGCGCTGGACCTGGCCGGTTCTCTGGAGGTCGGCGATGGTGTCGGCAGGGACACCGTACTGGCGGAGGCGCTCTTCGGCGGCCTGCACGAGCCAGCCGCTCTCCTGTGCGGCCATGCCGTGGGCGTCGCGGGCAAAGCTGGACTGATTTTTGCGGGCGAGCAGGTACTCCTGCTGGCTGGAGACGAGGTCAGGGCTGTAGATGGTGAAGAGGCGCTGCCCTTTGCGCACATACTGATAAGTGGCGTTGGCGAAGACGTTCTGTATCCAGCCGGCGAAGCGCGTCTGCACGGTGACGAGACGCTGCTCGTCGATGTCGACGTTGCCGGGGGCGGTGATCTGCTGGTTCACGTCCTTGTAGGCGACGGTGGCGGTGGTGACGCCGATCTGCTGCATGCGCTGAGGTGAGAGTTGGATGGGCGCGAGGGCAGGCTCGGCGGCTTCTGCGGCCTTGGGCGCGGCGGGCGTTCCGGCGGCGGGGCCGCGG
>DCFV01000070.1:26006-41868 GCA_002314435.1 Acidobacteriaceae bacterium UBA1795
GCCGCGGACGACGTAGACGAGAGCGGCGGCGAGGGCTACGCAGACAACAAGCGCGGCGGAAAGAGCGATCTGGTAAGTGCGGGTCTTCACGGCTGGACCTCCGTTGGCGTAGTCGGCGTTGGCGTGGTCGGCGTTGCGGGCGTGGCGAGTGGTGTGCCGGTGGCGAGTTCGAGATCGGCGAGGCGGGCGTCGAAGTCCGCGACGGCCTGTACCCAGGCGAGATCGATATCGACGACGTTCATCTGGCTGTCGAGCAGATCGAGGAATTCGGTCTTGTCGTTTTCGTATGCGACGACGCTGGCTTCGAGGGTGGCCTGCGCCTGTGGGCGGAGGTCGTCGTGATACATGTGGGCGAGGCGCTGCGCGGACTGCGCCTGGACGAGGGCTTCGCGAATCTGGCCAAGAGCGGCGTTCTGCATGGCGGCGAGTTCGGCGTCCTGTTCGGTGAGCTGCGCGGTGGACTCGGCGATCTCGGCGTCGTGGCGGTGGCGGTTGAGCCAGGGCAGGTTCATGGAGCCCTCTAGCATGTAAGCGCTGCGGAAGTCGGAGCCGGTGGGCATGACCATGTAGCCGGCGGCGACGGTGAAGTCGGGCGTGTAAGACTTCTTGGCGAGGGCCTGCTGCTGCCGGCTTTTTTCAGCGGCCTGCTTTGCGGCGACGAGGTCGGGGCGAGTTTGGAGGGCGAGGTCTGCGAGGGCCCTAGCGGCGGGCAACTGCTCGACCACGGCGTGCTGGCCGGCTACGGCGACAGGCGTTTCGGGATCGCGGCCAAGCAGGGTGTTGAACTGGGAGCGCGCTGTTTCCCAGTCCTGGTTGAAGCGGATCATGTGCTCGGCGAGGCGGGTGAGGGCGACCTGGGCCTTGAGCACGTCCTGCTGCGGGACTTTGCCGACGGCGTACTTGATGCGCGCGGCTTCAATGGCCTGGCGGGCGATGCCGACGTGCTCGTCGTGAATGTGCAGCTCGTCCTGCGCGCGGAGAAGGTCGTAGAAGGCTTTGCGAACGCCGACGCGGACCTGGAGCTTGACCTGTTCAAACTGCGCTTTGGCGACGGAGACGTCGGTGTTTGCGATGCCGGTGCGGAGGGCGCGCTTGCCGGGGCCGGGGAGGGTCTGGCTGAGGCTGAACATGCTCTGCGCGGCGTTATAGTCCCAGGGCTTCTCGAGGGGTACGCCCCAGAAGCGGGCCATCGCCATAGGGTCGTCGAGCGCGCCAGCGGAGGGCACGTGGGCCTGGGCCATGGAGACGCGGCGGGCGGCGACGGCGATGTCAGGATTGGTGTCGAGGGCGATGCGCTCGGCTTCATCGAGGGTGAGCGCGGGGCCGGTGGCAGCGGCGTGCGCGTGGTCGCCGAGCATGGCTGCGGCGTGGTCCATGGGGTCGTTGGGCGGCGCGGGGACCTGCGACCAACCGGATGCGGCAGCAGCAAGAAACAGGAACAGCAGGAACAGAGCGGACTTCATGAGCTTCCTCCAGCGGAGAGCTAATCGCGGAGGCCAATGCGCGGGGCTGCGCGCAAACGCACGCAGGCACACGACGGCCCAGGGTGATGCGCGACGGAGGAAGGACTAGATGCGGAGAGCTGTGGCGGCGCCGGGAGAGAAGCGAGGCGGCGGAACACGAGAGGCAGCGCGAGTACTGAAGACTGCGATGGCGGGCGGGACCAGAGATACATGCGGCACGGCGGAGGCTGAATGCGCCTGTTCAACGGTGGCGAGGACGGCCGGTGCGGGGGCGGGGTTTTGCGGGCGGGCCTGGCAGCAGGAGCCGGGTCCGCTCATAGCGGCGGTACACTCCTCTGTCATGTGGCGGCAGCAGGCGTGACGGGCCGGAGAAGCGCCTAGCAGGCAGGCGAAGGCAGGCACTGCGGTGAGAAAGACCACCGCTGCCAATACGATTGCCGCGCCTTTTCTGCTCCAGTGCATGGCTGAGAACCCAGACTTCAATTGTAAGCATCCGCCCGGGAAGCACAATAGGCAGTGATTCAGATCACAAAGTGAGCAGGGCGGCGGTCGAGGCTAGCGAAGGTGTCACGAGGCGCCGACGGGGAGGCCTGCGGGATTCCATGTCAGGCGCGGGCCTAACTAGCAGAGGCCAGGCGCGAAGTCGCGTCTTCGGGTGACGGATAGCTCAGATTGTTGATCGCGGCCTGGAACAGAGGATCGCTGCGCAGGGGCGCCAGAATGGGATCGGACTGGTAGCCGAGGCTCCAGAGCGCTCCATCGGCATAGGCCTGCTTGAGCCAGCGCATCGCATTGGCTCGATCGTTCAAGCCGATGAAGGTCAATGCAAGAGAGTAACTGCAGTCTTCCCTGCCCTGGGTGCGGGCATGCATGAAGGTGTGCAGGATAGCCTGGGCCTCACGGGTTTGCCCGGCGGCGGCGTGACAGTAGCCCAGGGCGCCTAGGAGCAGGGGATGTGGCGCGGGTTGATCGGCAAGAAGCAGGATCGGCTGCAGGCTGGCTTCGGGATCTTCGCGATCGATGAGGGCCAAGCCCTCCAGTGCGTCCATGACTGGGCCGGAGTGGCCGACCATGCGGGCCTGGGCAAGCAGGCTGCGAGCGGTGGCCGATCTTCCGCTGAGATATGCGTTCCAGGCGCGGAACAGAAGGGTGGGGGCGCTGAGCGGGCTTTGCGTGGAAGCCTCAAGAAGGAGGTCGGAGGCCTCGGCGAGGCTGCCTTCGGCGATGTGGAGCAGGGCCTGGCCAACCAGCGCGGGTCCAAAGAGCGGGTTGCGCGTCAGCGTGTCCTTGAAGCCGCGGCGGGCCGCCTTCCAGTTGCGCTGGACGGCCACTTTGAGCCAGGCTCGGGCGGTGCGCACCTGGAGCGCGTCGGGGTCGATTTCGACGGCGCGGCGCAGAGAGTCCTCGGCAGACACGGTGTAGACGGACTGGTTGAGACTGTTGAGAAGCCCGCCGGCGAGCAGGACGAACGAGAGGCCGGCCAGGGCGCGGGCGTTGCCGGGGTCGAGGTCGATGGCGTCGCGAAAGACGCGGACTGCGGTGCTGAAGTCGGCGGAGGAGAGAGTCTCCCACATGCCGTGGCCCAGCGCGGTGAGCTCGGCGGAGCGACCCTTGAGGAGGCCGGGCGCCGAGTTGATGTCACAGATGCCGGACTCGGCCGCATGGCCGTTGACGGCGACCGGGCCCAGAGACGGGGGAGCCGATGTCGCGGCGGATGGTGTGACGTAGTCCGCCTGGCCGCGGTTGCGCAGCCAAGCGCTGAGCTCATCCTTGTAGGCGAAGATGGGTCCGGACGATCCGCCCAGACGATGCACGGGGAGGCCGTAATCGGCCAGCCAGCGCTGGACGGTCCGCGGGCTGCGACCGAGGTAGTCGGCTATCTCTTTCCAGGAGGCAAGCCTTGCCTCTGGGTCCGACATGTTTGCTCCAGGTTGGTACACCGCGGGTCTCCTCCGGACGGGAGTGAAGTCATGCGTTCTACGGCAGAATTTTAGAGGGTAACCACATTAGAATGGGTACTTTTTATCTAACGTAAGTAGCTATTAGTAACCTATTAATAGTGTGTAGTGGTATCTGCGGGGTGGTGGTGCGCCTGTCGGGCGAAGAGGAAGGGTGGGGGCGGCTGGCGTTGCCCGGGGTGGCGGTGCCGGAGATCGTCAGCATACGAGAGGACATTGCGGCGTTTTGGGGAGGCTGGGCGCCTGCTGCCGGGCGCCGGGTTTGTGGTTCAATAGAAGGGATGCCTATTCCCCGGAGATCGACCGTGCGTGGGCGCTGGAAAGCGGTGACACGCAAGGCGCGCGAGCTGGCCATGGTGGGCCGCGCGCTGGCCTCAACCGGCCACCCTGTACTGGCGCAGATCGTGCCGATGCGCTTCTGCAACCTGAGCTGCGCCTATTGCAATGAATACGATAAGGTTTCGGAGCCGGTGCCGCTCGAGGAGATGTTTCGCCGCATTGACCACCTGGGCCGGCTGGGAACGGCCATGGTGGGAATCTCTGGTGGCGAGCCGCTGACGCACCCTGAGCTGGACGCCATCATCGGGCGTATCCGCAAAACCGGGGCGATTGCCGGGATGATCACGAACGGCTATCTGCTGAATATGGAGCGGATAGAGCGGCTGAATCGCGCGGGGCTGGACCACATGCAGATCTCGATCGACAACCTGGTGCCGGATGAGGTGTCGATGAAGAGTCTGAAGGTGCTGGACAAGAAGCTGCAGATGTTGTCTGACTACGCCGAGTTCCACGTCAACATCAACTCGGTGGTGGGCGGCGGGTTCAAGGATCCGAATGATGCGCTGGTGATTGGCAAACGCGCACTCGAGCTTGGATTCGAATCGACGATCGGTATTATTCACGATGGCGATGGGCAGTTGAAGCCTCTGAATCCGGACGAAGCACGGGTCTACTTTGCGATGAGGAATCGCAGGAAGACCAACTACGCGCAGTTCGACAAGTTCCAGGAGGCCATTGCCGAGGGGCTGCCAAACGACTGGCGGTGCCGGGCGGGTTCGCGCTACCTGTATGTCTGCGAGGATGGGCTGGTGCACTACTGCTCACAGCAGCGGGGATTCCCCGGGGTTCCGATTGCCGAGTACTTGACGGCGGATGTGAAGCGGGAGTTTCTGACGGCGAAGAGCTGCTCACCGAACTGCACGATCGGCTGTGTGCACCGCATCAGCCACATCGACCATTGGCGCGCGCCGCAGACGAGCACGATTTCGCCGGGCGGACACGGCGCGGGTGAGCCCCAGCTGGTGCAGATTCAGAGCGGAAATTAACGGGCGGCGTAGGTCTCGCAGCGGGCCTTGAGCCCCTTGGCTTCCATGGTCAGGTAGTGCCAGTTCAGGTCCTTGAGCTGGTAAGCCATGAACGGACCGAGCAGGCCGCCGTAGCTGAGCGTCAACGTGACGCGGGAACCAAGCGCGGTGCGCTCGACGGCGTGACGGGCGATCAACTTGACGCCGGGCTTGCCGGTCTTCCAGGTAAAAATGCGATCGCGCTCATTGAGCTCTGTGACGCGCCAGACGGCGGGGATGAGCTTGGGCTGGAGGATCCGGACACGGCTGCTGACGGCGAGAGGGCCTTCGTCGAGCCGCTCAATACTGGTGACCGACTGGGTCCACTCGGGCCAGTGTTCTACATCGAGGAGGGTCTCCCATACCTGAAAGGGAGGCACTGCTATTTCAATAACAAAGCTGAAATTAGGCATGACGAGCGGTTCCGTGGTACGAGTGTACCGCTGTCCTGCCGGTTATTGATTAATGAGCGGCCCCCCTGGTGTTTGAGAGAGCCTGATCAATCAACTGATAGAGCTTGCTTTGATCAACCACCTCGAAGAAGGGTGTGCCCTTGCCGCCGGAGGTGACGATGAAGATGGTGGGCGTTTGGCGGATCCCGGTGCGACCGGCCAGGGCGTTATCGGCTTGCACGGCGGCGAGGAGCTTGCCCTGCGGGTCGAGGGAGAAGGGCAGCTGGACATTATGGGAGCGGGCGAACTTGTCAGTGAACTGGCTGAGTACTGCGGGGTTGTAGATCGACGGCTGGCTGGCGAAGACCGCGTCGCGATAGTCGTCGCCGAGAGCCTTGCTCCGGATGTCGAACCAGCGCGCATTGACGGCTGCCTGCTGGCTCCAGTTATGGCTCGGGATGAGAACGTCGTGGCGGAGGAGCGGGATGTGGTAAGTGGCCTCGGCCTTGCGGAGGAGCGGGTTGGCGCTAGCGCAGGCGGGGCACTGGAGGTCAGAGAAGACGACGATGGCCACGCGCGCACCAGCCGGGGGCTTGAGCGCTGAGGCATCGAGGACCTGTGTTGGAGCCTTGCTCTGCGCGCGGAGAAACGCAGGCGCGGCAACCAAAAGAGCGGTGCAGAGAAGGAAGGGTGCGGTGCTGCGCCGCGCGCCCCGCAAGAGACGCATGACGCGGGTGCGAGAGACGGAGCCGGATTCCGGGTGCCTCGATCTCATTGAAACCTGCTTCCAGTGCGCTACTTATGCGCGGTTTTGACGGACTCCGCACCTTTGGTGTCTTCCAGAGCCTGGTCGATCATCTGATAGAGCTTGCTGCGGTCGAGGACTTCAACGAAGGGCGCGCCCTTGCTGTGGGCGGTGACCACCCAAATGGTGGGGGTGTGCTCGATGCCGATGCGCTGCCCGAGGGCATAGTCGGCCTTGACCAGAGCCTGCAGCTTGCCCTGGGGATCGACGGCGAAGGGCATGGCGAGCTGGTGGTCGGCGGCGAACTTCTCAGTGAACTGGCGAAGGCCGTTCAGGTCAACGATGGAGATCTGGCTGGCGAAGACGGCGTCGCGGTAGTCGTCCCCGATTTTCTTGCTCTTGGTGTCGAACCAGCGTGCATTGATGGCTGCCTGCATGCTCCAGTTGTGGAAGGGCAGGGGGAAGTCGTGCCGGACGAGGGGAATCTTGTAGTTGGCCGCGGCCTCACGAACCAGCGGATTGGCACGGGCGCAGTCCGGGCACTCCATGTCTTCGAACTCCACAATAGCCACGCGGGCACCCGCAGGAGGCTTGAGCGCGGCGGGGTCGTGAACCTGGGTGCCACGCGGCGGCGCGGCAAACTGCGCGCGCATGTTGGCGGGTGCCGTCAGCAGCAGTGCTGCGACGGCGATTCCGTGCAGAAGGGCAGAGGGATTGAGGCGAGAGGGGAAGAGAGAGGCAAAGAGTTGCGACATGTCGATTGGGCGGCTCCCTTAGAGCATTTCCGGATGACAGATAGACGAATCGAGAGCACTGAAAGGTGCTATTTCTGAGGAAAAAGCACCTGAAGTCTGCGCTTTCGGTCTACGGCAATTCCGAAAATGCTATTGCCTCATTGTAACGGGTGCTTCGCGCAAAAGTTGCGCGGTCAGCGGGGGCCGGGCGTGTTGCTGCCCGGCCCCTGATGCTCCCTCTTGCGCTCAGCGATCCAGCGGCGCCAGAAGTAGTCGGCCACCAGAGAGGCTACGATGCCCACGACGAGGACGATGGCGAGCGCGATCCGCATGGCCGGCGCTCAGCGGCCGATGACCAGCACGGTGAAGGTGCCAGGAATCATGGGCGGGCGCGGATTCTCCGGTGTGGCAGCGGGGCGCGGGCCGAAGGTGGCGGTAATGAGGTAGATGCGGTCAGCGGCCGCATCGTAGGCCATAGTGCGTGCGCCGCTCTGGGTGGCCAGAGTCTGGATGGTTTTGTAGCCGGGCGAGCCGGCATCGACGACGGAGAGGACACCCTCGCCGCAGGAGGCAAAGGCGAGTTTGTGCGCGGCACTCCAGCCGGCGGCGTCAGGGCCATCGCCGATGGTGGCGGTGGCCAGCGAGGCGCCGGTGAGGGAGTCGACGACGCCCATCTTCTTGCCGTCGCAGACGGGGAAGAGGCGATGTCCGGCGGTGTCGAAGGCGAGGCCGCTGGGCGATTCGCAGTCCTTGAGATCCCAGGTGGCCGTCATCTTGAGCGAGTGGGCGTCGAGGCGAACGATCTGGTTCTTGTCTTCGATGTTGTTGTAGAGGATGCCGGTGCCGTCGACGGCGGCGGACTCGGGTTTGCCCGGGAGCGCGATAGTGGCGACGACCTTGCGGGTGGCCGCGTCGATTACGGTGGCGTCGTGGCTGCGGCCGTTGAAGGCCCAGACGGTTTGGGTGGCGGGCTCGAAGGTGATGCCGTCGGGGCCGGTGCCGGCGGGGATGGAGGCGAGGGTGGCCAGCGTGGCACGGTCGAAGACGACGACGGTGTTGGTGCCGGCGTCGGAGATGTAGCCGAACTGGCCGGCGGTGTCGAGTGCCACGCCGTGGATGCGGCCGAGGTTGCCGATGGTGCCGGTGAGCTTGCCGGAGGCGGTGTCGAGCACGTCGACGTGGTCACCGCGGGTGATGTAGAGCCGGTGAGCGGCGGAGTCGACGGTGACGTAGTCCCAGCCGCCGGGTTCGGGAAGCGTCCAGCGGTCGAGGATGCGGTAGGGCTGCTGGGCGTGGGCGGGCGGAGTTGCGGCAAAGGTGCACGCAACGAGTGCGGCCAGGACGAGGTGCGAGCGAAAGGCTGCACGGAAAGTCTGCTGCATTGGAAAGCCTCCGGAGATGACCGGGGAAAGCATAGCATTGCGCGGGATCCCACGAGATGAAGAAGGCCGCACTGGTTGTGCTCCAGAGAGCGCGCGCAGTGCGGCCTTCTGCATTCAATGCAGCCTATTGGTGGGTGTCGAGGGGGTGGAGGGCGTCCTGATAGAACTGCTGCTGCAGCTTGAGGCTTTGAGTGTCGGCCTTGATGGCGCGGAGGGCTTCGACGATCTGGCGGGGCCACTCTTTCTGGTCGAACTCTCCTAGCTCTTTGGTTGCTGCTGCGCCGTTGCCGGCGTAGTGGTTGGGGAAGCGGGCGTACCACCAGATGCCGGTGTAGCCCGAGTCGGGCAGCGCGAGGCGGTGCTGGTCGGCGCCGGACTGGCTTCCAGCGCGATCCATGTGAACCAGGTCAGGCCGGGCGATGAGCATGTCGGAGGTTTCAGACTCGCCGGCGTGCATGTCGTCTGGGTTGCGTTTGCCGGGGCGGCCGGGGACGTTGTCGTTGGGCAGGCCGAAGACGTAGACGACGTAGTCGCGCGCGCTGGCCAGCTGGGACTGCGCGAAGAGGGGCAGAAGGCTATCGTTGCCGCCGTGGCCGTTGACAATGACGATCTTGGCGCAGCCGTTGCGGGCCATTTCGCTGACGGTTTCCTGGAGCAGGACGAGCTGGGTGGAGAGGCTGTAGGCCAGGGTGCCGGGTTGCTGACGGGCCTCGAAGATCTGGCCGAAGTAGTAGGCGGGGAAGACGACGGCGTATTCCTGTTTGACTGCGTTGGTGACGGCGAAACGGACGTCGAGCAGGTCAGTGCCGAGCGGCAGGTGCGGGCCGTGCTTTTCAATGATGCCGAAGGGCAGAATGCACACGCCCTGCGCCTGATGAATGGCCTGTACGAAATCGGGGGCGGTGAGTTCTTCCCACTGAGGAGACAGGGCGGACTGCGCGCGCGCCTCAAGAACGGCGCAGGCAAGAACTGCAAGACAGGATGCAAGACAACGCATGAACCGCATGGAACGCCCTCCGCGAACAGCTCTGGAATGCGGCGATGATAGCACCGGTGGCGGAGCGGGCCGGTGTTGCGCACGGCCACGGCACTACCGCGCGCAACGACCGCATGATTCCCTGCCGAGAGGATGCGGCGGGCCAGAAGCCGTTTGAGGTTGGACGGCTAGAGCACGTTGCCGCAGGAGGAACAGAAGCGCGCGCCGGGGACGTTGGTGCTCTGGCAGCGAGAGCAGGCGATGAGGGTTTCGGGATGGGCTGCGGCTGCTCCGGGCGGCATGTTGACGGTGACGTTGATGGGCCAGCCGATGGGGGGCGCGCTGAGGCCAAGCGCCGCGGCGATTCCGGCGGCCTGGATGGCGTTGAACTCGCGAACGCGGCCGGGCATGAAGAAGCACTCCACGAAGCCGAGGAACGACGGGATACCGGTCCAGAAGAAGCAGCAGTAAAGGACGCCGAGGCCGGTGCGGCGCAGGTAGAAGTGGTGTACGCCGAAGGTGCCGAGGAAGAGGGCCAGCAGGATGCCGACTACCTCGTCGCGACGGACCGCCTCGTACTGCTGATAGAAGATCGCCTGTGCGTTGGGATTGGGATAGGGAATGCTGCTCATGGCTCGTTCTCCTGGCGCTGCCTGCACTTCACAATACGCGGTTGAGGCGTGCGGAGTTCCCTTGGACTGCGGGCGGGGGGACAAGGGGTGTCAACCGTGCGCTCCGGATCAAAGGGGACTAACCGCCACAATTCAAAGGCGAAACTGGGGGTTAGCCGATTGCATTGTATTAAACGGAGATTGGTTATCCTAGAACCATTCAGGACGAGGCGGGAAGAGGGAGAGCGTGCGCTCTCCCATTTTTCTTTTCGGACTCCTTCTGCGGAGATGGCAGCGCAGACCGCGGGAAAACATGAAGCATGCCTGCAGATGCGGCTTGGGAGGATGAGCTGCCCGCTTCCCAGTCTGCAGCATCGGTTGTCGCACACGTGGAAGGCTGTCCGGGATCGGCGGACAGGTATGGAAGAAGATGAGGAGCCAGCGGAGCAGCAGCCGCGGGCTGCCGGAAGAAGAAGAGCGGTACTGAGTGGCGCGAGCAAGATGCGCGCGGAAGCGTGCCGTGCGCTGCGCAAGAATGGACGCGCCATTGCGAATGCCCTAGCAAGGAACGCAGTCGAGGGCAACGTGCCGAGTCTGAAGCTGCTCTACGACTGGGCCAAGGATGACGAGAAGGGCGGAGGCGCGAACGAGGGGGCGGCGGTGTTGCGCAGCCGGGCGATGGAACTGGCCGCCGAACCGGAGTGGAACGCAATTCTCCCTTCAGAAGGCCCGGATCAGAATGATGGGCTCGAGGCAGGACAGAGGCAGTAGCCACGCAGGACGAGGCAGAAGCGGTCACGGCGGGCGCATGGCGGAGCAGGAATCACACGAAGCACGGCCATCGCCGCCGGTAGATTACGACGGAAGGATGAGGCACGGATGAAGCTCACACAGAACGTAGGTTTGCGCGCCGTAAAGGCTCTCTTGTTTGGCCTGCTGGCGATGACATTCGCATGGATCACCCTGGCCCAGGGGGTGAGCACAACTACTGTGCAGGGTACGGTGTACCAGGCCAATGGTCAGCCGGGATCGGGGACCCTGCAGGTGAGTTGGCCGGCGTTCACAACGTCGAACGGGCTGGCGGTGACTGCGGGGCGGCTCACGGCGACGATTGGGATGGATGGGTTTGTCGCGATCAACCTGACGCCTAACCTGGGGGCAACGCCGGCAGGGCTTTTCTACACGGCGGTGTACCACTTGAGCGACGGTACGACGAGCACGGAATACTGGGTGGTGCCGGCGGCGGCGCAGGCGACGATTGCATCGGTGAGGGCGCAGGTGATGCCGGCGGCCCAGGCGCTGCAGGCGGTGAACAAGGCGTACGTGGACCAGGCAGTGGCGTCGATCACGCAGAGCGGGCTGGCGTCGTCAGGTGGCACGCTGACGGGGCCGCTCTACCTGAGCGGCGATCCGACGCAGGCACTGCAAGCGGTGGACAAGCACTACGTGGATGGGACTTTTGCGCAGGCGCTGCCGCTTGCGGGTGGCACGCTGACGGGGCAGCTGACCGCGCCGTATGTTGTAGCCAGCGTGAACATACAGTTCAATGTGATGGCGCCGCCGTACAACGCAACGGGGGATTGTTCCACCGATGATTCTGCGGCGATCAATGCGGCGCTTACAGATGCTGGCGGTTTCGCGCCAGCAGCCGGCGCTATTGTGTACATGCCCACACCACTGGGCGGCTGCTACAGCATCAACTCGCAGTTGGTAGTGCCCCCGAATGTGATCCTGCAGGGTGCCGGCGCCTCACAGACGGTGATCAAGGCCGGAGCCAGCTTCCCAACCAACACACCGATGGTGCGCCTCGGCGTGGGCACAGAGAACAATATAAGCAGCACGCGGGCTGAACATCTCAAGATCAATTGCAACAACAGGGTTGGATGCACTGGACTCTACTCGAACAACGCCAATGAGAACTCCGGCGCAATCGACGTGACTGTGATGTATGCCCCGAAGTATGGGTTCTGGATTGACGGAACGCAGACGGGGAATCCGGGGAACCCCACACCGGGACACTGGATTCTGCGCGACTCCGGCACTTGCTGCGGCGCTGACGTGGCTGCGGTGTACGCAGCGGATTCTGGTGTCGGGCGCATCGAGAACGCGACCTTCAATAATGCGGGAGGAGTGCGTGGGATTGTCGGCTACACCGATAACTACAACTCGCCTACCATGCTTGAGCTGCTGGGCGTTCACATTGAGGGCGGCACACTTACCGACAACGTGTACATATACGGGAACGTGGCCAGTGTCAGTTCCTTGACGGTGTTGTACGAGGAAGACACGGGCAGCGCGACGAACGCGATCCACATTGGAGCGAATGTAGGTCGCGCGGAGATCGTGTCTCTCGTAACGAACGGAACCAACCTCATCCAGAATGACGTTTCCGGCACCACTATTACGTTGGTCTCCGTGAGCAGCACGCTGCCTTATTACTTTTTCAAGATGGGCGGGACCGGCAGCGCCTTTGATGAGACCTGGATGGACAGCACCGGCCCGCGAATCAACGGCCACGGCCTGAGTCTGATTTCCGCCACCGGGCAGCAAGTTCCGATTACTACGCAAGCAGGCAGCGCCGGGTTTTGGAAATACGGCGCTGGCGCATCGGGCAGCGATGATGCGGTTTCGTTCTACTCCAGTACTTATGGACCGTCCCACTCCTACCGTAATGTCTTCTCTCTGCGGTCGGATGGCTCTGCAACAGTTGACGGCAACTTTGCCAACTCCAACGGGACACTGATTCCTTCGACGGCAAGCGGCTACACGGGTTTCGGAGGCGTAGTCCTTAGCTCCAACCCCACACTGGCTGGAGCTACATTTTCGAGTGCGCTGTATCTGAACAGTCAGAGCATTTACGGGAACTCGGATAATAAGTCCCGCCTCGGTACGAACACAGGTGGAGAGTGGGATTGGAACTACAACACCGGAGGCACAGGAAACTGGAACCACTACTGCGGCGGAACGTCCGCATGCTTCTCGATCAATGGAAGCACAGGGGCAATCACCACGCCGGGGATTACCGGCCTGACCACGCCGCTTTCGACGGCGCAGGGTGGCACGGGAGCGGGTGTGCTCACGGGCTACCGCTACGCGAACGGGAGCAGCGCGGACACGGCGAGTACGACGATCCCTGTGGCTTCAGTGACAGGCGCGGCTCCGCTGGCGACGCCTACCTTCACAGGTGCCACGCTGACTTTGAATAACTCCGGCTCAGGAAATGCAACGATCACGGCGCAGGGATACTCCATCGCAGCCTTCAACCTGGAGGCTGGGACGAAGGTCTATGGGCAAATGACCCTGGATTCATCCGGCGATACGCTGATCGGTGACCCGTATGCTGGGGTTACCTATCTCACGTTCAACCAAAGTAATGACAGTGCGAACTTCGGCTATGCGGTAAACGCCACCGGCATCATCACAGGCGGTAATGACACAACTCGTGTCACGAGCACGACGATTGCGACCACGAGTTTTATGACGACTGGCCTGGTTTTGCCCACGGTGCCGGTGAGCACTACGAAGAATGGGCGCTGTGTGGTTCTGTGGCAGATGTCCAGCGTGTCGTATACAGCTACGTTCGGCTTCGGCATGAGCAACGCCCCGACTGGACTGTGCGGCGGCTAACACCGCAAGCTGGCTGGCTTTCTCACAGACGGCCACCGCCGCAACCGCAATCTCCACGGCGGCCACGGCGGGAGTTGCGGCGACTACCTATCGTGCAGTGATCGACTTCACCCTGCAAACGGGCAGTTCCAGCACTGTGGCTCTCACGCTCTACGGTGAGACGAGCAACGCATCCGGCACGCTGACCATCATGCCGGGCAGTGCATGTTATTGGTTGCCGTAACAAGGGCGCCGCGCGGCAAAGTGGCCCGGTTTCATCAAGCCGGGCCACATTTGCGTTCAAGGGGAGCGATGCAACTGAGTGCGGTCGATTCGCAGTTGTATAAGGCGGACCTGGAAGAACTGATCCGATTTGGGTGCATTCTGGATCGCCGGCCCCAGAGCCTGGGCGGGCGCACGGTGGCTATGGAGCTGGCGAAGAGCTGGCTTCGGGTGCGCACACGCGACGGCCGGGTGGAGCCGCTCATGGCAAACGGTGTGCAGAATGCATTCGAACTGCGCCGCGGGCAGCGGAACATTGTGTTGAAGGCGCGACAGCTGGGTTTGACGACGTGGGTGGCGGCGCGGTTCTTTCTGCGCACGATTACGCAGCCCGGCACGCTGACGCTGCAGGTGGCGCACACGCAGGAGGCTGCGGAGGCGATCTTTCGCATTGTGCATCGATTTCTGGCGCGCTTGCCGGCGGCGTTGCGCAACGGGCCGCTGGCGACCTCGCACGCCAGTGTGCGGCAGCTGGTGTTTCCTGTGCTGGACTCACAGTACCTGGTGGTTTCGGCCGCGGACAGAAACGCCGGCCGGGGCCTGACGGCGCAGAACCTGCACTGCAGCGAGCTGGCGCGCTGGCCGGGTGATCCGGGTGAGACGCTGGCGGGGCTGCGTGCGGCATTGGCGCCGGATGGCGAGCTGGTGCTGGAGTCGACGCCGGACGGCGTGGGCGGCTGCTTTCACGACGAGTGGCAGAGGGCTGCAGAGACGGGGGTGGTGCGTCATTTCTTTCCCTGGTGGATGGAGGCGCGCTATCGGGCGTCGGCGGTGGATGCGGCGACGCTAACAGAGGATGAACAGAAGCTGGTGACGCGCGAAGGGTTGGACCTGGAGCAGATCGGGTTCCGTCGCCAGGTGCGCGCGAATTTTCGGGGGCTGGCGCGGCAGGAGTATGCCGAGGACGCGGAGAGCTGCTTTCGCGCGAGCGGCGAGTGTGTTTTTGAGCTGGAGTCGATTGAGGCGCGGCTGGCTGAGTTGCCGGCGCCGGTGGCGACGCGGCGCAATGGCGAAATGACGATCTGGCTGCCGCCGGTGGCAGGCAAACGGTATGTGGTGGCGGTTGATCCGGCGGGCGGCGGCAGCGAAGGCGACTACTCGGCGGCGCAGGTGGTGGAGTTGGAGACAGGGCTGCAGTGCGCCGAGTACGCGGGGCACACGACCGGGCTGGAGCTGGCTCGGCTGGTGACGGAACTGGCAGGCGAGTACAACCAGGCAGAGCTGGTGGTGGAGCGGAACAATCACGGCAGTGGTGTGCTGGCGCTGGTGACGATTGTCTGCTGCTATCAGCGCATCTATGCGCAGGGGGAGAAGCCGGGATGGCTGACGGACACGGTGAGCCGTCCGGCGGCGCTGAGCCGGCTGGGCGCGGCGCTGGTGGAGCGGCCGGAGTGCTTTCTTAGCGCGCGGCTGCTGGCTGAGTGCCGCAGCTTTGTGCGACTGCCGAACGGAGGGACAGGTGCGCGCGCGGGAACGCACGACGACTGCGTGCTGGCGATGGCGATAGCGCTGGCGGTGCGAGACGAGTTGCTGACCATGCGCGGCGGAAGGCTGACTTAGAATCAACCTAGCGCTTCCGACACACGAGGAGAGAGGGCTTGGCGGTTCTGGCGGTTCAGCATATACGGCGCATGCGCGGCGGTGCGCAGGGCCAGTTGATGCTGGGCGCCGATGGCAATGCCTACGTGGTGAAGTTCCAGAACAACCCGCAGCATACGCGGGTGCTGGCGAACGAACTGGTGGCCTCTCGGCTGGCGGCGGCGGTGGGATTGAGCGCGCCGCAGGCGGAGATTGTGGAGGTTTCGCCGTGGCTGATAGAGCACACGCCGGAACTGGAAATGGACTTTGGCCGCAGGCGTGAGCGTTGCAAGGCGGGGCTGCAGTTCGGTTCGCGGTTTGTGGGCGGACTGATGCCGGGGCAGGTGGTGGATTATCTGCCCGCTGAGCAACTGGCCGAGGTGCGCAATCTGGAGGAGTTTGCCGGGATTCTTGCACTGGACAAGTGGACAGGCAACGCCAATGGGCGGCAGGCGGTGTTTGTGCGCAAGCCGCGCGAGCGACGTTATCGAGCGGTGTTCATCGACTTTGGCTATTGCTTTCACGCCGGCGAATGGCGCTTTGAGAATGCGCCGCTGCGCGGGGTCTACTACCGCAACGATGTGTATCGCACGGTGCGGGGCTGGGAGGCTTTCGAGCCCTGGCTGTCGCGGCTGGAGGCGTTGGCGGAAGAGACGGTGTGGGCGGCGGCCAGCGAGGTTCCGCCGGAGTGGTACGGCGGTGACCTGAGCGAGATGGAGGCGCTGGTGGAGCGGTTGCTGGCGCGGCGCGGACGTATTCGGGAATTCATTGAGGACTTCGCGAGGTCGGACC
>DCFV01000107.1:0-9008 GCA_002314435.1 Acidobacteriaceae bacterium UBA1795
CTCATAATCCCTTGGTTGGGGGTTCAAATCCCTCCGGGCCCACCAGTTCGGCGTTTCCTGCGCCAGGGTGGCTCAAGTCGGGCAGCGCTGAAGCACCTGGGGCGCGCCCAATACCACAAACGTTGGGAAGCCTCTGATCAAGCACCTGTTTCAAAAGCAACCCTTCCCTCAGGGGCTAAAGCTGCGCAGTTTTTCAGGGATTTACGGCACGGCCGTCGAATTTGGCCTGGGATTGGCCGGGGGTAGTGACGCTGACTGGTTCGGTCGAAATCAGGCGATCGTGCGAGAGGAATCGGGCGAATGTTAACGCAGAAGCAATTCAAGGATGGGCGACAAACCGCCCATAACCCAAATGATGATGCCCGATGCTGCGAGATCGTTCTGGTAATCGCGCATTTTACTGCGGCATCACGTCCGCAGAACTCTCCACAAGCTGCACAGCTGGAGGCGTCCAGCGGCCATAGATCGCCGCCGCGCGCGGCGCATAGAGCCGCAGGGTGATACCCAGTGTCCCCGTTGCTGGCGCAGGCAGCCAGTTGGCTTCTTTCTCCGGCCCCGGGTTGGCATGCTGGATATAAAGGTCCAACGAGCCATCCGGATTGAATTTCAGCTTGTCACGATCGCCGATTGCGAAGCGATTGATCGGATTGGCTACTTGAAAACCGTCTGCGTCGTACATCGTCAGCGACCAGAAAGCGTCGACGGGCGGCAGTTGTTCCTTGCTGAAGTGGAGGACATAGTTGTTCTGTCCAAGGAGCGGCCTTCCGTCGGCATCGCCTATGTTCAGAGGGTAGATCGCGTCATCCGGCTGGTTCGCGCCCAGCCCGATCATTGCAACAATGGCCCGCTTCAAGTAGTAGTTTCCGTAAACACCCATCGTGTCCGTGTTCATCTGCCACCCGTCGACCACGCGGGCGAGAGTCGGGATCTTCGCGTACATCGCCTTCAGCGCGGCCGCCGATGCGCGTGTCAAAGCATCCTGAACATCAGGGTCGAGACTATCCCACGCAAAGCTCTTGCCCGGCTCAATGCCAATGTGCTTCATGCGTGCCAGCATCGACCAGTCTGTTGCGTGCGGCGCATGCAGCTTCATCAGCTCAGCGGCATAGGTGAAGTACGCCTTCGCGGGCATCTTGTTCACCTGCTCCAGCGGCGGCGTCTTCATGTCTACTGTGGGGTCGGCCTTGAACACAAGCGGCACCGGTGTCTTGCTCCACTGCGATAGAGGCGTCAAGCGAAAGCCATCCTGAACCTTGTGGACGGCTTCGTAATCCGACGGTCCGTCGGTTTGAGTCCGCCCAATGATCCATACGTACGGCGTGGGCGATTGAATCATCTGCACGCCATTGGGCAGCGTGCCCTTCCAGCCCGGAGCCACCACAGCATAGTCAGCCGCAGCGGTGCCGCTGGTGCGCTTGCCCGGCACGGCAAAAACATCGCTCCACATGTCGAGCATCGGCAGCAGGTAGTACCGCCCGCCGGTGTCCGGAACAGAGACGATCATCGGCTCTTTGGTCAGGTCCAGCCAGCCGGAGGAGTAGAGAGTGTCGAAGTTCGGGCGTACCACTTCTCTGAATTCCGCTTTCGGAAACGCGCCAATATGGGTGAACGTGTTCATCGGCCCTCGTCCCACCATCTTGCCGGCCTCGATGTTAGTCAACTGCCGCCGCGTCACATCCATCATTACCAGCGGATAACAGTAGACATACGCCTCCATCGCGATCTGGTATGCCTCGTCAGCAGTTTGTGCAGAGGCGTGAAGAGGCGAAATCATCGTTGAGAAGCAGGCCAGAATCATGGCAAGAACGGTGGCGAGTGAAGTTCGTTTCACAGTGCACTCCTGTACCCACTTATCGGTTGCCGAGCATCCGTATTTCGTTACACAGAACCGTTCCAGGGGCGAGATTGAGAGCATGATAAGTCGCTCTTCAAGAATGATCTTCTGGCAGTTCTGCTAGTAGCCTGGCGTCTCCGGAATCATGATCAGATGGCTCCTTTTGTCCTGACGAGTGCGAGGTGAGGCGATTCCCGTGAGCGCTTGAACTCCCATTTATCTCAGCACAACTGGCAAAAATAGCAGTGTTTCTTCAAGCAGGCCGAACCTATCCTCTGAGCTTGGCAGAAAAAGTGATGACTCGTGCAGCAGCAAAGGCTGATCCGCGAAGACGAATTCAAGCTGAGAAGTTAAAGAGGAGAGCATGAAAACAAGAGTAGCGTTCACAGCATCGCGGAAGGCGATGAAAGGTTGTCTACTGGCCACCTTCGTATTAACGGCGGCCCTTGGCCTGTCGTTCGCGCAAGGGACCCCCACTGCTGCACCCAAGGTACTTGCCGACGGCAACGGCGCCAAGAGCAAGCGTTTTGACAACCTGCATCATGTGCGTTATATCGAGATCTTCCTCGCGGCCCCCGATGCAAAAACCGGGAAGCTGGTTGCAGCATGCTACAACACGAGCGCCGCTTCCGCAGCAATTCCTGCTTCCAAGGACACGGCCCCGCAGAAGCTGGTCGAGGGCCTCGATTTCGCCAAGATAAAGAACGAATTTGGACTACTCGGCGCATCGTTGAATGGCCCGAAACTCTGGATGCTCGATTGGATCGAAGTCCAGGTTGGAGTCACAAGGGAGTTCAACGGCATGAAGGCCCCGTGGATCGCCCAATTAAACATGGGGAAGAACTCCAGTGTGTCCGAAAGCACGCCCTACAAGCCAATGACCATTGCACGGAAGAGCGGGGCGGGCTGGAACAAAGGCACCACGGCGTTGCTTCTCGACGATGCTGAAGGCAATACCTGGATCATGAAAGGGTTCCAGCTGGGCCTCAAACCGCAACATACATACGAGCAGTTTGTTGCCGCTGGCGCAAGCAACTTCAAGAAGCTTCCGCGGGGATGGAAGTTCCGGATCAAGACGCTGGATAAGGACTTGATCGAGACGCCGGAAAACGGGGTCGCCACGATCATGCCAGACGAGTTCTTCAACGTTTATGACAAGACCGGGCCGGGCATGAGCAACTACAAACCGTAATGATCGAGCAGGCCGCGTAAGGAGAGATTTCAGGGAAACGACTGGCGGCTGAGAGGTCAGGCCTGTCGTGAACTGAGATCATGCCAGCGAGCCGACCGATCAGGATGAGCAAACGAGCCGCCCGCCAGGGCGGCTCTCTCGTCGACAAGGCAATATAACTCCCTTCCTGTCGTGTCACCGCCAACTTGGATGTTAGTTGGTAGTGAGTTATAAAGTGCCCTCGATCGGAGTGGACCTGCGCGACTGTGCGCTGGCGCAGTTGTCTCCTGTTGAGGCGTAGAGATGCCCGAGGCAGAGACGATTTCGTCGGCAATAAGGGTCCTACTTATTTGGGTGCAGCGAGTCCGCCAATACCTGGAGGTTTTGCGGGCTGACGCGGATGAGGCCGCCTTGCGGGCTATCGAGGTCAGCAATCAGGAGGAACGATATGGAAACCGCGAGAGGAACCACCAGGAGTTTCAATCGGCTCGATTTCTTGGCGTCGAACCCCAAGAGGAAAGTGCATAACAATGCGATTGCGGCCATCAATTCCCAGGCCGGAATCGGAATGCGGTTCAACCGGGCGGCCTGAGTATAGCCCTGCCGATTGAGAACGTCATTCATGCCCGTGACTACGGTGGCCATGACCGGATTCGGATTGGCCGCTGCGGCGGTCTTTACCTCGTTCCACATGTCGTTCTGAAGCTGGGCCGTCTTGGCGGCAAGTGCGGAGGTGTCATGGATGGCATGTGCGTTGTATCGCTTGATTCGCAGATCGAGGTACTCCACCATCTGCGCTTGTACTGTTGTGCGAGTCGGCTCCGGCAGTAAATCGGCGCGGACGTATTCGGTGCCGATCGCATTGGCCTCTTCTTCCTCGTAGTTCTTGCGCTGATCGTAGCGGCCGATTGCCATGGAGAAGCTGAAGCCGATGAGGAGCCCAAGGAGCGTGAGGGTTGCACCGATAACAGATGCAAAGTCGTCATGTTCCCCATCGGAGACGAATCTTCTACGCACATAAGCGCCGAGCCGTGCCGTGGCCCACAAACACAGCAATGAACAGATGCAAAGCAGGATTGGGAAGTTCATGATCTGTGCCATCCTAGGGACTCCGTCACTCAAAGGCAAGGTGTTCAGTCGCTGACTGCCGCCTGATCTCCACTTCAAGGGATTGAGTCTACCGAGGATGCAAACCCGATAGAACTAGAAGAAATGCCAGCAGGGTACGGCCTTGGTCTGGTAGTTGCTCGGCTGAACTCATCCGTGCGCCACCATTGCATGGAGCAGACGCTCGCTTTTGCTCGCACTAGATTTGTGGTTGGGCAAGCGATGCATTGAGCAGATCGAAGCTAACGAAGGTTGGCCCCGGCCGGTGGCAGTCAATGCAGGCACAGCTATTTCTGTTCCAATTTGAAGGCGAAGATATCATCCGTTCCTGCATCGCGAAGCAGCATCGGCGTATCGTCCGGATCGAGGCCCATCCAGTGGGCATACGCTCCCGTGAAGCGGAATCCTTGCAGATCGATGATGCGCTCCGCCACGCCGCCGGTCGGGCGGATGCGAAAAACGCCGGGATTGCCCACTACGCGGTCGAAGTAAAGGAACTTGCCGTCCCGCGACCACGTTGGGTAGCCGGCATCTCCTTTTACCAGGAGCGACCATCGTTGCGTCCTGGAGTCGAAAACAACCAGATCATTACCATTTTTGAGCCCGGCAATGTATCGCCCATCGGGAGACCAGCGAGGCGACCACACGCCCTCGGAGCCTGGGACTTCGATGGCGTTGTGGGAAGCAAGATCGAGGATCTGACAAGCGAATCTCGAATTACGTACTTCTGATGACATTGTAGTGAACAGGATTTTGCGTCCATCAGGCGACCAGGTCGGATCTCCCTGGTGATCCTTCGCTGCCGGGAGAATGGGCTGCGGAGTGCCACCCTGAGAGGGGATTAAGTACATTTGTTGGGTTGGCCCTTTTGGAAGTGTGTCGAAGAAGAGGATCTGTGTCCCGTCAGGAGACCAATGGGGATTTTTTGGATAGAAGGGAGGACCAGTTAGTTGCATGGCGTTGCTGCCGTCCCGGTTTGCTCTCCAGAGGATGCCTTCCGGAAAGGTGACGTAGACCATGAATCGCGCGTCGGGGGAAAAGGCAACATGCTCGGCGGAGATGCCGCCCAGGTAGGGACGAAGCTGATGGGACTTCGTATCGAACCGGACCAGTTCACCGTGCTGCGTGACTCCGCGGGCGAAGATCCGTTTCCCGTCTCTGCTGGGAATTGGCGTACCCCAATGGACTGGACCCGAAGTCAATTCAATGGGATCAGCGCGAGCCTTGCGCAAAAAACTGTGCTTCTCATCCAATGCCCATAACTTATCCCCGAGGAACAGCGGAAGAGTTCGAAAGAGTTCATCTCGCGACAGGAATACGAAAAACTCTCCGTTTGGGGTCCAGTGTCCGCAGCACTGCCAGGAACCTGGACGCCAGGCCGGGAGCAAAGGATGGGGTTTCTCGCCACTTGAAGTTATCTCCCAAAAGCGTTGGTTCCGCGTAAACCGGATCGTTCTTCCGTCCGGTGACCAGACGAGGTCCTGGACCAGTTGTCCCACAGCATCCAGCTGAGCTGGAAGCAGCACTCGATCCTCACTGCCATCGCTCCGAATCAGGCGGATATCTCCACTCGGCGGGCCATAGGCTACGTACCCCCCATCGGGGGACCAGACTGCACTGAGCCCTGTGCGGGGGCCTGCAATATCGACCAGATGACGGAGCGAGTTCCCAGGAATATGAAGGCTCCACAGACTCGTTTGCGTGCCTTCGTACGAGGAAATGAGCAGTGCTGATGTATCAGGCGAGAAATCAAGTGCCGAAGGCTTCGGCAACGAAACCGGGATTGGCGCAATTTCGCCCCCGGAAGTTGCGACCTGGGCTATGGGCTGGGATTCAAGTTGGCGATTGAGATAGAGATTGACGCCATCGGTTCCGGCAAGCACCTTCGGGTGCCCATCGTGCGTGATCTGGGTGTATTCGGTTGCGAGAAGGCGGGGCGGTTGACGAAGCAGGTACCAAATTGGGGAAACCGCCAAGAGACAGACAAGCCCCGCTCCCAGAGCCCAACTTCTCCGGATTCCCCAGTGTTTCGAGCCAGGCGATCGCGATGCCGCGATTACGGCATCATCGCAGGCCTGCGACGGTGAGACAGCTGCATCTGGTGCTTCTGAAGGCAGCGGTGCTATTCCAATTCTCTCGCCATTCGCTCCGTTCCTCGAGCCCCTCGGCTCATGAGCTTCCGCCTCGTCAGACACTTCGACGTGAGGAAGGAACCGGTATCCAACTGTGGCCACGGTTTCGATGTAGCGCGGTTGATGAGGATCATCGGTGAGCTGGTGACGAAGAAGCGCAATGGCGCGGGTCAGGGAATTCTCCGTAACCGCGGCGTCGCCCCAGACGGCGTTCAGCAGGTCCTCTTTCGTGATCAGCTTTTGAGGATTGTGCAGCAGGAACAGGAGCAACCGGAAAGCCTTGGGCTCGATCTGCAGAACCTGGCCCGCCCTGATGACGCGGAACTCTTGTTCCCGCACCTCAATGTCAGCGAAATGATAGACCGAAGATTCAGTGCCCAACATGTCGCAACCTTCTATCTTCAAAGGTTGACGTTCACGGAGCGTTCGATCGCTTCCCGTCAGGGGCCGGATTGCTGGCGGAAGTGTACCACCGTTTGTAAAGGCGATCGTGTCAATCGTCACCAGGCCGCGGCGTGCGCGTTCCAGGCAGCGATGCAGCGATGACCCGCGCAACACGCGCGTTGACTACCTGCAGTTCTGGGTAGCGGCCCGATCCATTTGTCGAGACAACTCAAATGCGGCGAGCGAGTTGTACGGGGTGATCCGGAAGAACGATCGATGGAACGCATTGGGAGGAAGGCAGGGCGATGTGAATCATCTGCGGAGACGTTTTGATAGGACAGCAAAATAGGCAGAATTAAGTTGCGTGAGGCCGGAATTGAGCTAGACTCTTGGCGCAATTTGGGGGTGGCAAATGAACAATCTGTTTCGCCTGTTGGTTGTCGGCTGCCTCTGCGCGTTCGCCGTTCTCTTTGTCGCGGTAGGGATGGCGCGGAACGTGGGCGCGCTGCTGGCACCGGTTCATCTGCTTTTGTTTCTGCTGACTGCGGCTCTTTACCTGACGCCTGTTTTCGTTGCGCAGTATCGGGGCTGCGAGGCGACGGTAAAGATCGCCCTGGTCGATGTCTTTCTGGGCTGGACGATTCTGGGGTGGTTTGCGGCCTTTGGCTGGGCGATCAGCGGCAAGATACGGACACTGCCGCCTGCGGCTGCTCCGCCGCCGGTGCATCCTTTGCCGAGCCATTGAGATGGAGGGGGCTCACTACGCGCGCGATCAGTCTGTGGCCTGGGCGGCGGCGAGGCGGCGGGCGCGCGGGGCGGCGGTGAGCCAGTAGAGGACAGGGCCGAGAAGGGCTACGCCGAGGGCGAAGAGGAGTGCCGAGGCGGAGCCGAGCTTTTCGTCGCGCGAGGCCCAGAGGGCGTAGAGGATGAGCGCGGTGGGGCCGACGGTGAGGGCGCAGGCGAAGGCCAGGTTGCCGGCCTTGAAGGGGCGGTGGAGGTGGGGCTCGCGGATGCGCAGGACGATGAGCGCGACGAACTCCAGCAGCAGGCTGGAGCCGTAGAGAATGAGGTCAATCGAAATGAGGCGCTCGAAGGGTAGCTTGAGGGCGAGGGCCCAGGCTGCTCCGCAGAGCAGAACGCTAACCCACGGGACGCCGCGGCTGTTGCGGCGGGAGAGGGCGCTGGGGAGCATGCCGTCGTCGGCCATGGCCATGGGCAGGCGGGTGTAGCTCATGACGAGGGCGTTGAACATGCCGATGCCGGTGATGGCGCCGCCGGCGACGATGGCTGCGCCGAGCCACGGGCCGCCAAGCGCGGTGGCTGCGACCATCCAGTCGCCGGTGGAGAAGTGGTCAGTGGGCAGGCCGGTGAAGGCCATGGCGACAATGGGCAGGATGTAAGTTACGGCGACGAGGGCGGTGGCGCCGATCATGGCGCGAGGGTAGTTGCGTTGGGGTTTTTCGACTTCCTGCGCGACGGTGGAGGCGTTGTCCCAGCCCATGTAGTTCCAGAGGGCGACGAGGACGGCAGTGGAGAGGGCGGAGTCTGACAGCGGCTGGCCCCACTGGAGGGCGGGATGGAGGGTGAAGCCGCGGCTGACGGCCAGCACCATGAAGACGGCGAACGGCGCGAGCAGAAGGACGAACATGCCGATGGAGCCGGAGCCGACGGCGGGAGCGCCGCGGAGGTTCCAGAGACAACAGAGGGCGACGACAGCGAGCGACCAGGCGTAACCATGCCAGCCGGCCGTGAGCGCGGGGCTGAATTTGCCGAGATAGAGGACAAAGATGGCCGGGTAGATGGCCATGTCGAAGATGCTGGCGGAGAGGGAGAGCCAGCCCTCCTGATAGCCCCAGAAGGGGCCGAGAGCGCGGCGGACCCAAGCGTAAAAGCCGCCTTCGGCGGGAAGGGCAGCAGCAAGTTCGCCGATCATGAGTGCGGTGGGCAGCGACCAGAGGATGGGCAGGACGAGCAGGATGATGATTGCGCGCGCGAAACCGGCGCCGCCGAGGATGTCCTCAATGCCGTAAGGACCGCCGGACACCATGAAATAGGTGGCGGCGATGAGCGGAAGGATGCGGAGCTTCCGCTGGCCGGATTTGAGGCCAGGAATCATAAATGTGAGACTAACAACTTTTACCCCCTGCAAGAAGGCAAAAAGCGGGCGGGGGCGGGGATTCTGGTGAAGTGCACGATCGCCGCGGCTGGCGCGGGTGGGAGCGTGTTTTTGCAGGGCGGATTTTGTGGGCGGTGTGGGTGTTGCTGCAGGGCGAGCGAGGGCCTGGCGTGGAGGCGGCGCGCGAAGGCGTGGAATTCCGGTATAATCGCGACTGGAACCGGAGAGATGGCCGAGTGGCTGAAGGCGGCGGTTTGCTAAACC
>DCFV01000107.1:9243-17508 GCA_002314435.1 Acidobacteriaceae bacterium UBA1795
GGCTGAAGGCGGCGGTTTGCTAAACCGTTGTAGGGTCAAAAGCTCTACCGGGGGTTCGAATCCCCCTCTCTCCGCCATCATAACGTACAAGTCTTTTAGAATTAAAGTAAATCATTATAAATCAATAGTATAGAGCAAGTGCATAGGTATGCATAGAGCGCATACATCGCATAGTTTGACCCTCCTTTCAGCCAAAAATCGTAACATGCGCTGGGAATCGTAACACGGAATCGGCAGAAAGAATGCGGACCTCCCGGCTGAAGAAGATTTGTTTTGGGGCAGCCAGTAAAGACAGGCTTCCAAGTCACTCCAGTCAATATGGCCGGTATGGATATCGACGCATCACCATCAAGCTGCAGGAAGCCGGCTGGAACGTAGGCAAGGATCGCGTGGAGCGGATCTGGCGCCGCGAAGGGCTGAAGGTTCCGCAGAGGCAGAAGCCGCGCGGCCGTTTGTGGCTCAACGACGGCTCGTGTGTGATTTGCGTCACACTTTGTCTCCACCTGATGAAGGAATAGTAAATTAGATAAATCGAATATTCTTATGGTAATATCGATTTCATGCCTGACTCCCTTCGCCGCTTCAAAGCCGATGTTTTCCAAGCTTTGGCGCATCCGACCCGAATCGCGATTATCGAGTTGCTTGGGAACCGAGAACTCTCGGCCGGCGACCTGATCGAAGAACTTGGGATGGAACAGGCCAATGTTTCGCAACATCTGGCCGTTCTTCGTTCAAGACAACTCGTCGTGAACAGGAAGGCCGGGAACCAGGTCTTCTATTCGGTTCGGGATCTCATTTTGCTTGAGGTTCTTGCCCTGATGCGCAGCTACTTTCAAAAGCACCTGGCGGAAGCGCTGGCCATATTGGAAGAGATCGGCGAATCACAGACGGAGAACGGCAAGTGAACAGGCCACCTCAGATCCCTTCAGGACTTCCGGTTGATGGATTCTTATCAGTGCGTGATGCGCGCGCTCGACGAGGAGATTCTGCGTGAACGCGCATCTCTGGGCCAATTTCCTCAACTCCGTTTTGAGTCACCCACTCGGTTCCACGCTATTAATCGTGGCTTGCTGGCCGGGGATCGCAATTGCCTGTCTACTGCGCCCGCACAGCATTCGCTACGTCGCGCGCTTTCTGTTCCCGGTTGGCGCCCTGGCCTGTGTCGGTATGTTTCTACTGGCTGGAACGTTCCTCATCTCCGGCCACTCAACCGAAGTCATGACTCTACCTCTTGGACTGCCTGACCTTCCGTTCCATCTGCGTCTCGACGCGCTTTCTGCCTTCTTCCTTTTGATTCTTGGCTTGTCGGGTGCAGGAATTTCTACGTTTGCAGCGGGGTACTTCCGTAGTGGCGAAGGTACAGCGCCTGGACTACTGGGCCTCCATTACCACGTGTTTCTTGCCAGCATGGCTGTAGTGATGCTGGCTGACGATGCTTATCTCTTCATGGTGGCCTGGGAGACGATGGCGCTCACATCGTATTTCCTTGTCACATCGCAGCACCGGATATTGGAGATCCGGCGCGCTGGATTTCTCTATCTGCTGATGGCGCATCTCGGCGCGATCTCGATCCTGCTCAGCTTCGGAGTCATGCAGGGTGGAAGTTGGCAGTTCACTTTCGATGCCATGCGCAACGCTTCCCTGGCGCCCTTCTGGGCGACCGTCGCTTTCACGCTGGCGCTCCTCGGTTTCGGGGCTAAGGCAGGACTGGTGCCCATGCATGTCTGGCTGCCGGAGGCACATCCAGCCGCGCCCTCGCCGGTCTCAGCCATGATGAGCGGCCTGATGCTCAAGACAGCGATCTACGGACTGCTGCGGGTTACCTTCGATCTGCTCCACGTTAAGTTTTGGCAATGGGGAGTAGCGGTGCTCGCGCTGGGGCTCTTCTCCGCTCTGTTCGGAGCCATCTTTGCCGGTGTTCAGACTGACATGAAGCGCCTTCTGGCTTACTCCTCCATCGAAAACGTTGGACTGATCTTTACCGGCATCGGACTGTCCATTCTCTTCGCGGCAAGCAATATGCGTCTGTTTGCCGCGCTCGCCCTGTCCGCAGCACTGCTCCACGCGCTCAATCATTCGCTTTTCAAAAGCTTGCTGTTTCTGGCCACGGGTAGTGTTCTGCATGCAACACGCCAGCGCAGCCTTGGAAAACTCGGCGGCCTGATTCGTCCCATGCCGTGGGTTGCCGCCCTTGCGCTGATCGGTACTCTCGCCATCGCCGGCTTGCCTCCGCTCAATGGCTTTGTCTCAGAGTGGCTGCTGCTGCAGTCGTTTCTCTATACTCCACAGCTGCCCCATGCCTTCATCAACATGCTGATTCCTTTAGGTGCGGCGGCGCTGGCTCTGACAGTCGCTCTGGCTGCTTATGTCATGGTCAAGTTCTATGGCGTAATCTTCCTGGGGCAGCCCCGCGAAGCGTCATTGGCGCAGGCTCACGATGCAAATTGGCTGGAACGCATCGGCCTCGCATGGCTCGCCGCCGGTTGTATCGCGATCGGTGTGCAGCCACAACTCGCGCTTCACGCCGCAGGAAGATCAACCGGCATGCTTCTGGGACAGATCATTGCTCCGGACCCGTCCGTTTGGCGCATCGCTCCGATTGCGCCAGAACAGGCTTCGTACAGCGGATGGATATTTCTTGCAGTCATCCTCTGCGTGGTCGCGGTGACGTTTCTAGCCGTGCGCTTGTTGGCCCACGGGCGAGTCCGCAGAACCGCTGCCTGGGATTGCGGATATCCCTGGCAAACAACCCGCATGCAAGACACCGCCGAAGGATTCGGTCAGCCGATTCGTCACATGTTCGGCGCGTTCTTCCGCATGGAGCGCGACCTTCCGTCGCCAACAGATCTGACGCCTCGGTATCGCGTTCACATTGAAGACCATTTTTGGCACGCAGTGTACAAACCTATCGCCGCTGGGGTGCAGCGATTGGCAGACGCAGTCAGCTATCTACAGGGTGGACGCCTCGCGATCTACCTACTCTTCAGCTTCCTGACTCTGCTCGGGCTTCTGGTGTTCGTGCTATGAGGGGAATCGCATTCGTCTGGCAATTCGGAGAGGTCCTTCTCGCCATCGCGTTGGCGCCACTCTTTTCAGGGTGGATCGCTAAGTGCCGGGCCTGGATGCAGAATCGGACTGCACCACCGTTGACGCAGCAATATCGCATGTTGCGCAAGCTCTTCTTAAAAGATGTGGCACTGGCTGAAAATGCGTCGTGGCTGTTCCGCGCCGCACCCTACGTGCTCTTTGGCACCATGGTTCTGGCCGCCGCGATCATTCCGTCCGTGGTCACCGATCTCCCGTTTGCGAGCGCGGCTGATGCGATTGCGCTCATCGGCCTTTTTGCAACCGCCAGGGTGTTTCAAGCTCTTGCGGCAATGGACATCGGGACTGCATTTGGGACGCTCGGAGCTCGCCGGGAGATGATGGTTGGATTCCTTGCTGAACCGGCGATCCTGATGGTCTTTTTTAATGCCTTTCTCCTCTTTGGAACGACGGCCCTGACAGGCATGGTCGACAACTACGCCACGCATCCATCGGTGTTCGATCCAAGCGTCGTCTTTGCCGCTATCGCATTCGTCATGGTTCTGCTCGCCGAGAACGCGCGCATTCCGATCGATAATCCGGCGACGCATCTAGAACTCACCATGATCCATGAAGCGATGGTGCTCGAATACTCCGCGCGCCACCTCGCCCTCATCGAATGGGCTTCGAGCCTCAAGATCTTCAACTATGCCTGCATCGGAATCGCGCTGTTCATTCCCTGGGGTATCGCCATTCACGGAGCGACGGTCGGTGCGGTTCTGATCGCCCTCCTTACGCTCATCGTGAAACTGGCACTGTGCGGAGCGGCGCTCGCGCTCATTGAATCGATTTCCGCCAAACTGAGAATCTTTCGTGCTCCCGAGTTCATGGCGATGGCCTTTCTGATCGCCGTGCTTGGGCTGCTGGTTCATCTTCTGCTGGGAGCGAACACAAGTGCTTAAATCCCATCTCGATGTCCAATTGCTGAATCTGCTTGCCGCGGGCATGCTGCTGATCTCCTTCGCCATGCTTTCTACGCGGCGAACACAGCAACTGATCACGTTATTTGCCTGGCAGGGTGCGATTCTGTTTCTCTCGACGTCTCTTGTTGCGCATGAAGCAGGGCTGACCGAGCTCTATTTTTCCGCGGCGCTCACGCTGATCTTGAAGGTCATCACCCTGCCCCTGATTCTTCATACGTTGATCAAGCGGCTGGGAGCCCAATGGGATAACGAACGCCTGGTCAACATTCCGATCACCATGCTCGTGGGCCTGGTGCTGGTCATATTCGCCTTTGGCCTCGCACAGCCTATCAGTTTGCTGGCCACAACCATCACCCGACACACGATCGGCATCGCGCTCGCTGTAATTCTGCTCTCCTTCCTGATGATGATCACGAGACGGAAGGCTGTCACGCAGGTGATCGGCTTCCTGGCGATGGAAAATGGCCTTTTCTTAGCCGCAACCAGCGCCACCTACGGCATGCCGATGGTGATTGAGTTGGGCATTGCACTCGATCTCCTGGTAGCTGTCTTCATTCTCGGAATCTTCTTCTTCCAGATCCGCGAGCAGTTCGACAGCCTCGATCTGCACCACCTCGAATCTCTGAAGGAGGAGTAACGTGGAACTCTGGCTGGTTCTGGGAATGCCGCTGCTGGGAACATTTGTGCTTGCGCTGCTGGGCGCACGCCGCTATGCCCCTGAAGTCAACGTCGGCGTGAGCCTTGCCACTTTGCTTGCCGCGTCTCTCCTCGTCGTGAGGGTCATTCGCAACGGACCGTTGTTGGTTGGGCATGAGCAGTTTTTTGTGGACCCGTTCAACGTCTTTTTGGTTGCGCTGACTGCCTTCGTAGGATTCACAACCGCAATTTTCTCGCGGCCCTACATGCGTATCGAGGAACATCACGGCCGGCTCAATGCCCGGCGCCTGCGCCTTTATCACAGCATGTACCAGCTCTTCATGGCGGCAATGTTCCTCGCACTGCTGACCAACAACATGGGACTGATGTGGGTGGCGATGGAGGCCGCAACGCTATCAACCGTGCTGCTGGTCTCGCTGTACAGAACCAAAGCGAGCCTTGAAGCGGCCTGGAAATACTTCATCCTGTGCGGCGTCGGAATCGCCCAAGCGTTGTTTGGAACTATCCTTCTCTACTTTGCCGCGGAGCGCACGCTCGGCCGCCAAGGCATGACGGCATTGCTCTGGACTCACCTGAACGCAGCGAAGGCCGATCTGGAACCAAGGGTCATGGCCCTCGCATTTGTCTTCCTGCTCGTTGGATATGGGACCAAAGTAGGGCTGGCCCCGCTCCACAACTGGCTCCCCGATGCGCACGCCGAAGGCCCGACGCCGGTTTCTGCCGTGCTCTCCGGGCTGCTTCTGAATGTCGCTCTCTACGCTGTGATCCGCTGCAAAGTATTGGCCGTCGGCTCCATCGGTCCGTTGATGCCGGGCCGGATGCTGATGGCCTTTGGATTGTTATCCGCGGTCTTGGCAGCATTCTTCCTGTGGAGACAGCGCGACATTAAGCGTCTCTTCGGCTACTCATCGATCGAGCACATGGGCATCATCACGTTTGCATTCGGCCTGGGTGGGCCCGTCGCCAATTTCGCTGCACTGCTGCACATGACGGTTCACTCCCTCACGAAGTCCTCCATCTTCTTCACAGCCGGTCACGCCTCTCAAACCGCGGGAACACAGCAAATGGATGGAATTCGTGGCCTGGTCGGAATCAGCCCCACGATTGGATGGGGCCTGATGCTCGGTTCGCTTGCGATCCTTGGCATGCCTCCGTTCGGCGTGTTTGCGAGCGAGTTCCTGATCCTTACGACGGCGATGCGGGAGCATCCGTGGGCGACGCCATTTCTTCTTATCGCGCTCGGAGTGGCGTTTGCCGGAATATTTATGAAAGTGCAGCCAATGGCATTCGGAGAAAGCGACGCGCCAAGATTGCCGCACTCTCCTGCGTTGGTTCCAGTATTTGTTCATTTGGCCATGGTCCTGACATTGGGCCTCTATATTCCTCCCGCGCTGGCAGAGTGGTATCGGGCCGCTGCGCGGCTGATCGGGTGATGATGGAATGACTTCTGAGTTCAAACAAGGAGCGAAGGCACTGCCTTCGAACCTGCCTTGCCGGCACAGCAAGGCAGGTACCGTGCGGTGGCGGCAGATTGCCCAAACGGTTCGCACAGCCTGTGGGCGCTTGCTGACTCTTTGGGGTGCCGACGACCGCGATCGCGATGGCCGTTATCGTGTGTATGTTGCTTATCTCCAGACCGACGGCATCACCGTTGTCGAACATGAAATGGAGGGCGGAACCAATCCAACCTATCCCAGCCTTCGAGAGTTCTTCCCCAGCGCTTTGCGGATGGAGCGCGCGATCTTTGATTTGCTTGGCATCAAGAGCATGGAACCGGATCATCGCGGCTGGCTTCGCCACGGTGGATGGCCAGAGAACGTATTTCCTCTTCGGCGCGACTTCAGCGGCGAAGCTCAGTTTGCAGGCGTATCCGAACCGTACCCGTTCGTCCAGGTCGAGGGAGACGGGGTGCATGAGATTCCGGTCGGCCCGGTGCACGCGGGCACCATCGAGCCGGGACACTTTCGTTTCTCCGTAGTCGGAGAGAAGGTGCTGCGGCTTGAAGAGCGTCTCGGGTACACGCACAAAGGAATTGAAAAACTGTTTGAATCGATGCCCCAGAAAGAAGGCCACCAGCTCGCCGCACGCATCTCCGGCGATTCCGCGGTCGCATACACGTGGGCATACTGTGCGGCTTTGGAAGCCATCACAAGCGCAATCTGCCCGCCGCGAGCGGTTCAAATGCGTGCGCTTGCTCTGGAGCATGAACGCTTGGCCAATCACCTCGGAGACCTGGGGGCGCTTGGGAATGACGCGGGCTTTGCCTTTGGGCTGACCCAGTTCTCCCGTATGAAGGAAGACCTGTTGCGCACCAACCTGGCCTGCTTCAATGCTCGGTATCTGATGGATTTCATCGCGCCGGGTGGAGTGACATCCGACTTACCCGGCGGCGGTTCTCGGTTGCTACTCGACCGCTACCACACGCTTGAGACAGATGTGCTCGGGATGCGAAGAATCTACGACAATCACGCCGGTGTCCAGGATCGTTTCCGCGAGACCGGGGTTCTTTCCCACGAAACGGCATGGGAACTCGACGCTGCAGGTTTGGCCGGTCGAGCCTCGGGCATTCCCCATGATCTTCGGGCTGACTTCCCATGGCCGCCCTACGACAAAATGACTGTGAAAGTATCCAAGCAGACCTCGGGGGATGTGGCCGCGAGAGTTGCAGTCCGGTTCGACGAGGTTCTCGAATCGCTGCGTATTTGTCGTGCGTTCGTATCGAACCTTGCCGGGGGCGACTTCCGAAGCACTATTTCGGACGCCGAGCCAGGCCTTCTCGGTGTGGGAGTGATCGAAGGCTGGCGCGGTCCCGTGCTCATCGCACTTGAAACCGGTTCAAACGGAAGCATTCGCCGATGCCATCCGCACGATCCCTCGTGGCAGAACTGGCCTCTGCTCGAATATGCGATTCTCGGCAATCTTGTGCCCGATTTTCCCTTAATCAACAAGTCCTTCAACTTGTCCTACAGCGGACACGACATCTGAGGTTCCATGATCAACACGCTCTCGCGCATGATTCGCACGGGGATTCTTACAGAAGACGTCCCGGAGACGACCAAAGGGGATTTGGCGCCAGGAGGCCTGCAAGAGAACATAAGAAGGATCCTGGGCCGTGCACTCTGCATTCGTCACGTTGATGCCGGCTCCTGCAACGGATGCGAACTCGAGATCCAGGCGCTCAACAACCCGTATTACAACATCGAGGGAATCGGCATAAAGTTTGTGGCAAGTCCTCGACACGCGGATCTGCTTCTTGTGACTGGCCCGGTATCGGCGAACATGGAAGAAGCGCTCAAGAGGACATTCGACGCTGTTCCAGACCCAAAGATTGTCATTGCGGTTGGAGATTGTGGCGCTTGCGGCGGAATCTTCGGCAAGAGCTACGCCAGCAGAGGCGCCATTGCGGATGTCATTCCGGTCAACCATTCTGTGAAAGGTTGCCCTCCCTCCCCCACGGCAATCCTCCAAGCAATCCTGCAAACCATCCAGCCAACCACTACCTAGAAGAGTCGCTCTCTATGAATAAAGACCGGTTCGAGACAGGATCACGTAAGTATCCCCCGGCAGAGCCGGCGACCTTACGTTGTGAGCCGCTCAAAGC
>DCFV01000018.1:0-23023 GCA_002314435.1 Acidobacteriaceae bacterium UBA1795
GAGCACAGGTCCATGTTGGCTTCGTAGTAGGATTCCAGCGTACACACATCACTCCAGTAAAGAGCCTGCTTCTTGTTTTCGTCCACAAATCTATAGGACATCATTTTCTTCTTACCCAACAGATTGGGCAGAATATTACGGCCGAAATCGTGATCTGACTTCGGATCCTCCGCGTTCTCAATGAGCGCCTTCAACAGAATCTCGGTGTTGAAAATGTAGATGCCCATCGATGCTTCCACCGAGTCGACGTCGAATGGCGAGCGGAAACTGGTGTTTGCTGGCTTTTCCTGGAAGCCTTCAATCTCGCCCGACCGGTCCACGTCAAAGACCCCAAACCTGGATACCTCATCAGGCGACACCGGCAACGTAGCGATTGTTAACTCCGCATTGGTCCTCTTGTGATGCTCAAGCATGCGGCGGTAGTCCATCTTGTAGATGTGATCGCCGCTAAGAATAAGCACGTATTTGGGTTGCTCGCTGCCGATAGAGTAGATGTTCTGATACACGGCATCGGCGCTGCCCATGTACCAATTGTTGCCCATGCGTTGCATGGGAGGCAAAGCCTCGTAGAACTCGCCCAGCTCCTGGGCCATGATCCCCGTCCATCCTTCACGAATGTGACGATGCAGCGAAAGGGCCTTGGATTTAGTAAGGATGAACAGCCTGCGCAGGCCCGAATTGATACAGTTGGAAAGTGTGATGTCGATGATCCGATAGTGCCCACCAAAGGGAACAGCCGGCTTAGCCCGATTCTGCGTAAGTGGAAGCAGGCGTTCGCCGGCATCACCCGCAAGCAAAACTCCCAGTGTGTCTTTCATGTCCCGCCCCTGGCTTTCGTCCCGATCCATGTCCGGGATCTTGGGTAAGAACCTCGAAGAGTTGCTGTCCGATGCAGGATATTCGCCGATGGAACTGCTCCACGGGCGGCATTGAACTGTGGAGGATATCACGCTGCAACAAAGCGCGCGAATTCTCCGATCCTGGTGTTGATGGGCCCCGGGATTTCTGAACCACATCGGATGTTGGTCTTCGGCCAGAACCGAGCAGGTGCAGGCGGAGGAGATGGCAGCCCTGCGAAGATGACCAGTCGATTGTGGTACTGAAGCTTCAAAGTGGCGCTTTTGAACGCTTTCTGAGCTATCAGTGCGGTGTGGAAGCCAAAGGTCACGGACTTGCTTTCGACTGGCACATAAGGGGCGGATGATTGCGAATGCAATTGTGATCAGGAGCGCTTTGTACGCGCTAATTCACGCCTCAGCATGGCTTCTAATCCTGCCTTTATTGTTGCGTATTCGTCGTGCGAGATTGTGCCTGTCAGCTTCTCCCTTTCGATGGCGAAGAGTTCCTCTTTTATGGCCGTCAAGAGCACATTGACACACGTTGACTGCGCTTCCACCTGCGTCTTGCCGGGTGGCAATCTTACGGTAGGCTCCGTCGCGCTCGGTGCAACCGGAGCCGTTTGATGCGCTACGGCCGCGCCACGCGTGCGAGGAAGCAACGCGGCGCCGGCGACCAGCAGCAGCGCTAGTCCGGTAAGAATCCACCACTTGTAACGCGTGAGCGGATCGGGCGTTCCGATGGGTGCGCCAATTCCGCCGCCGGGCCGTGCGGACGCGTCGGCTGCACCGGTGTCGCCGGCACCTCCTTGTGCGCCCATCCCATTGCCTTGCGCGTCGCGCGCCATCTGGCCTTCGCCAGCCACCGTAAAGCGAAGTGACTGACCAGGGTGTATAGATTTTGCTACATACGTCTCCACGCGCGGATCTTCGTGCGTACGGCGGAACTCAGCTCCCTCGGCGCCGGAGAACTTAATACCAGGTGCAACATAGACCACGAGATTGTCTGCAGGCAACTGCAACTGCGGCGTGAAGGTATAGCGGCCATTGTACGGAAGGTGATACTGCACTTCAAACAGCGTCTCCTTTTCTCCTTGATTAGGCTGGATCGGCACGTTGAAGGTGTAGTGTCCTTTTGTGCCCACCGCCACCGGGCGCGTGATCGTGCCCATTCCACCTGGCCGTGTGGCGGAAGCGCCGTCGAGTTCGGCCTCTGGAGGAAGCGCGATCTCAAACGTGTTGCTGCTGAACTGCGCGCGCGGTGGCAGGCTGGTATTGCGCACCAGGTAACGCTCCTGAACGCGCAGCACACCACCGCCCGCCTCAATGAGAAGCATGTCGACGTCGATGGCTACTCCGTCCACCTTGGGCGCGACATCGTAAACGCCTACATCACCGCTGGCACCGCCCTCTGGCGCTGCAATGAAGTACGTCGCGCCCTGGTGGCTCACGCGAATCAAGTACGGCCCAACGCCAGGAGCATTCAGCGAATATTCTCCGGCACTATTTGTCGCGGTCGAAGTAGCATCGCTCATTCCCGCCTGCACGTTTACGAGAGTGACCGTATCGCCGGGCGATGGCTTGTTGTGCGTTTTGTTTGTAACAGTGCCGCGAAAGGTGGCTGCGCTCAGCGGAAATGAGCCGAGTTGCAGAAGAAGGGCAACAAGGTAAAGCAGTCTGCGAGGTGTCAATGTCCTCTTCCTTTCACTGAGTCGCCAACTGCGAGACGACCGCGGGTTCGGCCGATCCAAAGGCAACACCGGCAGCTTTCAGAAACTCCGTGGGCGGTGTTCCGCCGGCAAAGATCCACACAAAGTCATTGGGCAGTTCCTCGATGCGGCCTTCCTGTTCAAGCAAGACGCTACCCACTCGAAACTCAACCGGCGAAGAGCTGAAGCGCACGTCGACTTTGCCCGAAGCCACATGCTCGGCGATGCGCTTGGCGTTGCGGTCCTTCAATCGGCTGAACTCAGTTCGACGGTACGAGAGCGTGACGCGATTACCGCGTTGCCGGGCCAGTCCCATAGCGGCTTCGACAGCACTGTCGCCACCGCCAACGACGAGGATGTGTTTGCCCGTGTAGTGATCGGCTTCAATCAGGCGATAGAGCACGTGGGGTAGTTCCTCGCCCTTCACGCCGAGTTTGCGCGGCGTGCCTGCGCGTCCAAGCGCCAGTACGACGGCGTACGCGAGGTAGGTCTGCTGCGCCGTGCGCAGAGCAAACAACCCGTTCGTCTGCCTCAGCACAGTTTCCACAACTGCGCCGGTCCGGATGTTGAGATCGGTGCGCTGCATGATATTGTCCCAGAATGCGAGCAGCTCTTCCTTCGTTAGCGTGGTCTTGTTGAATCGCCCATGCAAGGGAAACTCCACGGGGCTGGTCATGACGAGCTTTTCGCGGGGATACTTTGAGACTGTGCCGCCCACGGCTTCGCGTTCCAGCGTCAACGCACGCAACCCGCGCTCGGAAGCGCGCAGGGAAGCGCTGATTCCGGCCGGTCCTGCACCCACGATGATTACGTCCCAGACTTGTTCGCCGTTGCGGTCCTGCTTATGCAGACGTTGCGCAATGACATCGATGCAGTCGCGCCCCTGATTGACCGCATTCTTGATCAGGGCCAGCCCGCCAAGTTCTCCTGCAATGAACAGATTCTTGACGCTGGACTCACCTTCCGTCGTGAGAGCGGGTAGATCGGCGCGTGCGCTGGGCGCTGCCATCACCATCTCGATTGCGCCCACCGGGCAAGCCTCCGCGCAAAGGCCGTGGCCGATGCACTTATGTCCCTTCACGATTGTTGCCTTGCCTTCGATCAGTGCCAGCACGTCGCCTTCCGGGCAGGCAACTACGCAGGCGCCGCATCCTATGCAAGAGTCGACTGCAATTCGTGGGTGCTGTGCGCGCGGCCCGTGGGAGTCCAGCGCATCACGACCTGTGTTGGCAAGGGCTTCAACCTCCTTGCGCTTATGCACACGCCAGTTGCGAACGAAGAAGAATCCGAGTACGCATCCGGCAATCAGCCATGTAATCAGAGTGTCCATCGCTTAACGGAGCCCTATCCCGCCGAATCCCAGACCCATCACCACTACGATGTGCAGGACTGCAAGGACGGCAAACGCGTAGCTGAAAGGACGATGGATCACGTGCCAAAGATGAAAGACGCGCTGTGTCTGACCGAGAAACACGATGCTGCGTGAAAGCGAGGATTTGCGGCGGACGAGCTGTACGATTCGCTCTACCTCCACATTTCCTGTGGATCGCAAACCACCCAGCGAACGTAACCGCTGCGAGAAGTTGCAGGACTGGCGACGCAGCGCGGCCATTCGGAAAGGCATCCCAAGATCGAGCGCCATCATCTCTGCCACAGCGCGCAGTGGCCCAATGCGCCTGATATGCTCGCTCGACGGCACGAAGAGCGCACGGTTGAGCTGCTCAGGAGAATAGAGCGACTGGCCCACAAGCGCCTCAGCAAGTTCTCGCTCTCCGGCCTCCAGCTCTGCAAATGAGAGTTCAGCGGCGGTGAGCGAGCGCGGGATCTGCGCGTAAAGATAGCGACCGACAATGCCGCTTAGCGCTACGGCGAGCATGATCCAGAATGCGACACCGGCTATGCCCTGGAACTTGAACGAAGCGTGAAAAGCAATGATGACAGGCGCTGAAACTCCAGCGACGATATGAAAGTCCATCCACTGGCGCGCAGTACCGAAGCGCCCGAGCCATGGAATGATTTTGCGCAACGCATACAGAAAGATGATGCAGAACAGCACCGTTCCAAGAATGCCAAGTTTGATTCCGATTGTTCCGCTGGGGCGGAGCAGCGCATGTTTATCGGAGTAGGGGCGCTGTTCGATCGGGAGCAGATAGTAGCTCGCGCCATAGATGGCAATCGTGACAAGTAACATAATCGATGCCGCAGCCGCGATTGCGACGCGCACCTTGTGCGCACCCATCTTGCCGCTGGTTCGGCCAATGGCAGAGTACGATTCGGGCTGGAGGATGGATGAGCTCATGGTTGCGTGGGGGCTCCTTGTTGACCAGGTTCGGACGGTTTCTCACCGTTGGCAGCAGTCGTGTCGGGATGGATCTTCACGTTTGGATCCTGCTCCACGTCGGTCGAAAAGCCGCGATAGCGATTGAAGGCGTGCGTGTTACGCCAGTGCTGACGCGGCGTTGTAACCTCGACGATTGCGACCGAGGGCAGATTGACGGGCACGTTCTGGCCGGCGAGCACGGTTGGCATGTAGTCCACGTGAATCGAAAGAGAGCGCAATCCGACATCGACCATGTCGTGTTGAAGCGCTGCTTCCATACGAACGACCTGTTGCGAGGATTCGTCGAGCCATGCCGTCCCTTCCAGATCGAGCGGGTACTCACGGCCGCGAAGCGCCAGCGCTACTGGCGTGCGATGTCCCTGAATGTGGGCGAAATGAATGGGAATCGTGCGCCGGCCACTGATCAACTCCTCGGGGCGTGTCTCGAATGTGAACCCATCGCGATAGTACGGATGGAAGACCAGGAGCAAGGTCGGCACGCCATTTGTAATCAGCATCGGTTTCGATATCAGCTTGTGGCGATTGCCCGGTGTTTCGACACGCGTCTCATTCAACTGAAAGTTGTCCGCGTCGCCGTTCATCATGATCAGGTAGTCAAACTGGGACCGTTCGGATAGCTCGACGTGACTGTTGCCATCGAGTTTCTCCTGCGTCACGGCTTCGGTGCAGTGCAGATCGGCGAGTTGCGTGAGATACGCGGTAATCTGCTTCTGCGCTAAAACTACTGGGTCCTGCGGGGCCGCTGCAAGGCAGATTGGGGCGGCCGCAGCCAAAAGCAGGGCGGGCACAAACAATTTAGGGATGACTCGCATGGGCCTCCTTTCGCCGTGAGGCGCGATTGTCAAAGCGGTAGCCCACGGTCGTCGTCCACTGGTTGTAGTCGAACGTGCCACCGCGCTGCATTGTGAACATGCTCTCAAGAAAAAGTCGCGCGCCGAGGTTCGTGTCGAAGAAGACGTTCACAAAGGAAGAGGCGCTGCTGGCGGCCACCGGCGACGTGTAGGCGTAGCGCCCAGTCTGCAGATTGAGGCGGAGGTTATCCAAGAGGTCGCGCGACACGGTGAACATTGTGTAGGTGCCGGAGGCAACGGCGCTATCAAATTTCGAGTAACGCAGGTCCGCTTGCAGATCCGTCTTCCAGATGTTCGACATGGTGACGCCGAAAAGGCGATTCATCGAAGTCTTGGAGTCTGTCGAGTCGCTGCTCTGCCCCAGCGTAAAGTAGCCCGTGATGTGGCGGGGGAACTCGATGCGCGCGCCGCCATTTAGACCCTGATAGAGATACTTGTCGAGCAGACCCGTGCCAACAAGCGTGGGGTCGTAGGTTGGCACATCGCGAAAGTAGGTGTCGGTGAGGTCAAGGACGACTCGCGGGTGCACCTGTACACGCAGCGAGAGAAGGCTCTGGCCCAGTCCCGTCCCAACAGGGGACATTGACGGATTCGCCGTTGGCCGATCGATCTGCATGGAGTGGTAGAGCGAGAACAAATGTTTGAAGGAGAAATTGTTCTCTGTGAATGCGAACGGGCGATTCACCGTCCACTTGAGAATGTCAACACCAACGCCTGCGGTAGTGGAGTAGTGAAAGGTTTCGAAGCTGCCACCATGTACGTTGAGAAAGACTCCGCCAATACGCCGCTGAGGGTTGTAGTTCCACGAGGCGGGGTCGGGTGTGGATCCGGCAAATGCGCCGAGCACAGCATTCGCTGCAAACTGCCTGCCCGTGTAGGCGCCGTCGATCGACTCCAAACTGCTGGCCCAGGGGATGTACAGGCGGCCGATGCCCGCCGTCCAATGCGAATCAGGGTTCACATACGTGATGCTCATAAGGTATGTGCGATTCATGAGGTCCTGCAGCGTGGCCTGCGAGGCGGAGGAGTTGGTACGCAGTTGTCCGCGCCAGTATCCGTTCAGGTTCCAATGCGTGCCGAAGAGGCGCGTAAAGTCAGCGCGGAATACCATGCCGTAAGCGTTCGATGTAGACGGTGTCTGGCCGAGTTGGCGAATCGTGCTGACATCAAAGCCGATGCGGCCTCGTACCTGGTTTACTTCAGGCAAGGGCGGACGTGGGAGCTGATCACGCACGTCTTCGTCGAGCGGATCTCCTTCGCTGAAGCTGATGACCATCGGATACTGGCGGGTATTGCCGAGCGTGTGCTTCTCTACCAACTTTTCGACTTCGTCGTCGGGCAGCGTGATCAGATCGCTTGTGGTCAAATCGCGCGTAGAGGCACTGACCTCGCACACTGCTGATGTTGATGCTACGGAGATCACCGTCAAGCGAGCAATGATCCCTGGCGCGAGAGGCTTGTTGCCGGAATCTGTGTCTGGCCGAGTCGGATCCTGCTTCAAGACGAGCTGCGTGTTTTCGGTCAGCCCGGAGTCGCGACCGCCATCAATGTACACGTTGGTACCGCTGATGTAGCGCACATGAAACTCGGGGTGGAGCACTGCTTGTTCCACACCGGTCTGCGTTGTCGCTGCATCCTGCGTTTGCGCGATACTCCACGGTGAAGCGATGAGTATCAAGACCGGAATCATTCTTCGGGCCATGTCTATCCTCCTCCACCGCTCTTATGGCACGCGTAGCAGTTGACGCTGTTGTACACATAGCCGGAAACGCCGCTATGACGCGGATTGGTGGCCGCAGCCGTATGGCAGCCTGTGCACTGGAAGATCGAATAGTCAGACGAATTGGTGTGGCACGTGGCGCACACCCCGTTCGCGTTGCCGTGATTGATAGGGAAGAACGTGTGGTAGCTTGCCGGCAGAGTGGCCGGGAGCCATGCCGTCGTTGTGTGACACGTTGTACAGGTCGTCGGCCATCCAGCGGTTACGTGGTTTGGATTAGTCGTCGACGTGAAATCGGCCTTATGGCAGGAGTAGCAGTCGGTGGGCGTGCCCGCAAAGACGTTGTTGATATGGCATTGAGTGCAGGCAACGGTCGTATGCGCGCCCGTCAGAGGGAATGGCGTGTTGTTGTGATTGAACCTGGCGCCCGCCCACGACGTTGTTGTGTGGCACGTATTGCAGGTGGTTGGAAAGCCAGCAGATGCGTGATTCGGATTGTTGGTTCCATTCCAGTCCGTCTGGTGGCATCCATAACAAGTTGTTGGCAGCGTCGTGTAGTTGTTGTTCGTGTGGCAGCTCGAACAGGCAAGCGTTGTGTGCGCGCCGGTGAGAGGAAACGCGGTGTTGCTGTGATTGAACGACGACGGACTCCACCCGCTGGTTGTATGACAGATCGAGCAGTCGGTGGGGAATCCCGAGGAAACGTGATTGGGATTCGTTGTGCTGTTGTAATCGGCTTTGTGGCATGAGTAGCAATTGGTCGGCGTAGACGTGTAGTTGTTGTTGGTGTGGCATTGCGTACAACTCAGCGTGGCATGCATACCGGTCAGCGGGTAATTGGCATAGACGGCATGGTCGAATTTAGCATTCAGCCAGTTTGTTGTTGTGTGGCACGTGCCGCAGTCGTGCGGAAGCCCAAGCTGCGCGTGGGGCGGATTGTTACTGTTGATGAAATCGCTCGCATGACAGGCATAGCAAGTAGCGGGCGTTCCTTTGTACACGTTGTTCAGATGGCAGGCCGTGCAGGGGAGGGTTGCGTGTGTACCGGTGAGCGCATAGCCGGTCACCTTGAGATGATCGAACTTCGCGTTGAACCAGGTGTCCATCGTGTGGCAGTTTTCACAAGTCGTCGGAAATCCTGCGCTCACGTGATTGAAAACCTGGGTCTGATAGTCCTTCTGGTGGCATGTGTAGCAGGCAGTAGAGAGTCCGGTGAACTGCCCGACGGCCGCATTCTTGTGGCAGTCATTGCACTGCAGGAGCGCATGCGCGCCCACCAATGGAAAGCGATTCTGGTGGTCACGAATCTGGCTGGTGGCTACTTGCCAGCCTTTTACGGAGTGACAGCTCTCGCAATTGGCGCCGAACTGGCGGCGATGAATGTCCGCGTGGCAGTCGGCACAGTGGGTGCTCACTTTATTGAAGACCAGGCTGGTGTGGCATCGCGTGCATGCGACCTTCTCATGCATTCCGCGTAGCGGATAGCCGGTCAGGTCGTGATTGAATTCAGGGTTTGAACGGATGGGTTTCCATGCGGTGTAGGTGTGACACTCCTGGCACGGCATCGAGATGGGGCCATGAGGGTTTGTGACCTTTGCCTGCGGTCCACCAACGGCCGGGCGCGGGTTCTCTTGCGCTATCTCCAGCGCTGCTCCAGCGAGCAAAGGGAGCAAAGCAGCAAGGCCCGTGAAAATCCAGCGACAGCGTCTCATTGCTCGCTCCGCGCCATCCGGCGCACCTTGCGCAAGCTCGTGTGACGAAACTTTCTCGTGCACATAGACAAAAGTGCGTCCGGTGCTCTTCATGCGCTCGGACGAGGTACCGCATTGCGTTGGTCTGGCAAGAGGACGCTACGCCCACAACGCGCGCAGGATTCTCCGCAGCACAATGAATCAGCAGCTCTGGGTAATCGTTTCGACCGGGAGATTCTCTTGCGCGGCCAGCGAAGCGGTGAGCGGGCTTCGGCGGATGGCGCGGGCGCCCTCTAGCGGGCAGGGTGTCCGGCGGATATTGGTCTAAGGCAATGAACTATGCAGCACTTCAGTCTGTTTGTATTGACGCGGGTCCGATCGTTCGGGAAGCGGCGCCGCGACGAACTTCAGAGTACAACAGGGCAATCGAGCGGTCTATCGAAAACCGCGCCGAAACACGTTACCGCTGGATTAAGTTTTCGTCATCTTCATGCAGGCGCATGCGGTGGAGTGTGAAGGGGAACCTTTACGCCATGGCAATCATCGCAGCGGGTCGGTGTTGGCTTGTAGAAGAGGACCACATGACCGTGTGCTTCCTTGCGCAGTGTGTGACAGGCGGAACATGCCACGTTCTCGTGTCCGCCCTTCAGGGGAAAGGCTGTCGTGTCGTGATCGAAGAGCGACGGACGCCATTTGTTCGTGTTATGGCACGCGGCGCAGTCGCCGGCACGCACGCCGAATTGATCCGCGTGGGGATTCTCGTGGCACTCCGCGCACTTGATTGGCGCACCCGCAAAGTCCACGTGGCGCATCGTCAGCTCAAGGTTGGGTGGCCTGTGGCACTCCGCGCACGCCACGGCCCGATGTGATCCGATCAGCGGGAACCGCGTTTGCTCGTGGTTAAACCCTGCCAGATCCTTCCACTCCTTCGTCGAGTGACAAGCCAGGCAACCAAGCGATCTTCCAGTGGAGTCCTTCGTCGCCATGCGCGCGGCAAACTGGCCTTTATGGATATCTTCGTGGCATGTGGTGCATGTGGTCTGGACAAAGTGATACGGCGTCGGCCTGGAGCCGGCCGGCGGCTTGTGACAGTCGATGCAGGCGATCGCTAAATGTCCGCCTGTTAATGGAAAGTTGGATTTCTGGTGCTGTGCCAGCGTATAGCTCGATGTGTGAAAGGTCGCCCCTGTGTGGCATTGCTCGCATCGATTGCGCCACGGTGCGGTCGCAAACTGTCCTTCGTGTTCGTCTTTGTGGCAGTCGACGCACTGCGCAAACTTGATCTTGAACTGCGTCTGCTTTCCCGCAGGTTTATGACAGGCCGCACACCCCACCTTCTCGTGAGGGAATGCGAGTGGGAATTTCGTTTTCGCATGTTCGGCGGCGGCAAAGGTCGACGGGCTCCAGCCTTGTACGGTGTGGCAGCTCTCGCAACGCCCTCCGTCGGCGCGCTGGGCAAACTGGCCTCCATGAGGATCGGGCTTATGGCAGTCGGCGCATGCGGCATGTGGGATCGGCGTCTTGAAGTCTCCACCCTGGTGACAGGTCAAGCAGGGTACGTCGAGATGCTTGCCCATCAAGGGGAAGTTTGTCTTCGAGTGATCGAATTTTGTGACGAACTCCGACTTCTTCCATGTTGAAGTCGAGTGGCAGGAGTTGCATCCCTCTTTGAACTCACCCTTGTGGGGATCTCGATGGCAGTCTGAGCAACTGGTGAACGCCAATCCCGCGTAGCGCGGCTTGCCATCCGTCCCGGGCGTATGACAACTCTTGCATGAAACATGCCGGTGCTCACCGGTCAATGGATACCGGGTTGTCGAGTGGTCGAATCCCTGTTCCTCAATGCGCGCTGCCTTCCAGTCGGTGGTCGAGTGACACCGCGCGCATTCCGTGCCAAAGCGCCCCTGGTGTTTGTCCTCATGGCAGGTAACGCAGCCCGGCGAGAGCCCCATCCACGTACGATTCAGATCTTTGTTCGTCAGCAGCGCACGCGCCGGTGCGGCAATGTGCTGCGCCGTGTGGCACGCGCGGCAAGTGATTCCCGTGTGTTTGCCGTCCAGAAGAAAGCCTGTTGCGGTGTGATTAAAACCTTGCGGAGTCGGATTCCAGTGAATCATTTGAAAATCCGTCCCGTTGTGATCCGAATGGCATTTCACGCATGCCTGGCCTGGCAGGCCGGAGCGGGGAAATGTTGCGTGCAGTCCCTTGTTCTGCTGAATCTCCGAGGCAATTTCCTTGTGGCAATCTGCGCACCGGAACGTTGGCGCCTTTGTATTGACCTCGTGACATTTGACGCAGTTCGCACCCCCGCTCAGGCTTTGATGCGCACGCACCAGAGGGCCGGGAGAAATCTGCCCGCTCGCACAAGCTGCGAAAGTGACCAGTAGAAGGAACGCAAGAAGATTGGAAATATGCTGCAGCGCGTGTCTTTCTTTGACCCGACCGGAGCTCCGGAACAGTCGTTCTCCAACGTACTTTCTCGCGTACATGCGGCCGATCCTTGTCTGTATAGCTCCGGATTGGAAACCGTTCTGGCTGTGTATACAGACGGCGGTTTCCAAAATCAGGTAGCGAAAGTAGCTCGCAGACGAGGATTCAAGGCGAAAGGTGTTGAGAATGCAAGAAGGCGGTCCCGTGCAACGGAAAGGTGCAGGCCGCTTTGAAGGTCCTACCCTCGCTCAGTATTCGTGAGTATGCCAGTTCGATGCGCTCTCTCGCCACTGGAAATCGGAAAGAGATGATCCCTTTAGGTAATCAATCATTGCTTGAATGCCATTCGGCGTGCATAATCAGCGATGAGTCTGGAGCGCCGGGCAAGATCTACGGCTGATTACTTTGAGGCCGTATAGATCGCGTGCTGAGTGGTAGGGTGCGCTCGAACATTGTCTGTAAAATCCGTGGGTCATCGGCCGTTCAGAACCACGACGATAATTTGGAGCGATTGGTAGTCGCAACGGCATCCTCCGTCGCCTTCAAAATGGGTTTATCTGGCCGGTAACTCCATTTGCTAATGCATTCAATCTAAATCTAACCAGTAATTGCCCGCTTGCCCACGATCCACACTGAACGACACCGAATTCACGATGGCCGCATTGCCCCAGCGCCAGCCGACCCGCCGGGAGGAATGAGATAGGTGAGCGGCTCAGTGCTCATGGGCCCTTTTTACTTTTTGCGCATCGTGTTCTCCCTGTGAAATGATCGTACTACCAGCGATTCCAGGGGGCCTTGTGCGTCGAATAGACCTCTTTGCGTTCCTGATCATCTCCTCGGTCTCCGCCTCCGCGCAGGTCTTCGATCTCCAATCGGACCGTGTTCCGATCTCCGAACTTCGCGGCTTTTCCCGCTTCCACACGGGCGATGATCCGCATTGGTCCGATCCCAACTTCGACGACTCGCAATGGCCCCTGCTGAGGATGGATCAGCCATGGAGCCAACAGGGCTACAAGGTCGACAGCGGTTTCGCCTGGTACAGGTTCCAGATTGTCGTCCCCCCAGGCCATCCTCATCTGGGTCTCTACGCTCCGTCTCCCACCGACAGTTACGAGATCTTCGTCGGTGGACACCTTGTGAACAGGCAGGGCGGTATGTCGCCGATGAGGAAGGAAATCCATAGGGCTGACGGCGTCGATCCCGTCTATCCGATTCCGGATGATCTGATTCCCGCCGGCCGGCCCGTTCAAGTTGCATTGCGGCTTTGGCACCTGCCCTACAACACCTTCATACCTGCCGGGCTGCGCGCGGCGCTGGTGATCGGCGATGTTCAGCTTCTTGAGAGGCAGAGAGACCTTCATATCAACGACAACTTAATCGGCGTTTCCGGCTGGAATTTCCTCTTCGCCGCATGCCTGCTTGCCTTCTTCGCAGGGCTCGGGCTCTTTCTGCTGCGCCCAGGGGAATTCGAGTATCTCTGGTTTGCCTTCATGGAACTCGGCCTCGCCGCACTAGCACTGAACTTCAGTTACCCAAGTGCGCATGCTATTGGATTTCGGGCCTTCCGGACCTGGAATGGCCTGGGGTACTTGGTGTTCAATATCTGCTGGCCCACTTTCATCGTCACGTTCCTGAAAGAACCGCGCCGCAGCCTTTACCGAGTGACCGTTGCGTTCGGCGCGGCCGCTCCGCTGTCGTATGTTCTATTCATATTTCATTGGATCCCCGCCGCCGCCTTTATCCTTCTTGCTTATCTGCTGTATATCCCAGCACTGGCCGGGGCACTGCTTCTGATCTGGATTCCTGCGCGGCGCGGCGTTCTCGATGCCCGCCTGCTGCTCGGGCCGCAGGCCCTCAATATCTGCGCAGGGTTATTCGCGGGCGTGATCTTCCTTTTCCAAACTACCGGCCACTACGCGCTCGCTCTTTTGTGGCAGGACCGTTACAGCTCCTTTATCACCTGGCCCTTCACCTTTTCCGTCGAGTCCCTTGCCGACTTCCTCTCTCTAGCTGCGGTTCTCGCCATCCTCGTCTTGCGCTTTGCCCGCACCAGCCGCGACGAAGAGCGCCATGTCAACGAAATCGAATCGGCACGTACCGTCCAGCAAGTTCTGGTTCCGTCCGAGAACCCCTCGATCCCCGGCTTCGTCTTCGAGTCCGCCTACAGCCCGGCAGGTGAGGTCGGCGGCGATTTCTACCAAATCGTCGCCACTGCAAACGGGGGCGCGCTGATCGTCATTGGCGACGTCAGCGGCAAAGGAATGCCGGCCGCCATGACTGTGTCTCTGCTCGTGGGCACTTTTCGCACCCTCGCGCATTACACGCAGTCGCCGCACGAGATTCTCGCCGCAATGAACCAGCGCATGCTGGCGCGATCCAATGGCGGTTTCACGACGTGCCTTGCTTTGAGAGCCGACGCTGACGGCACACTCACCATCGCCAACGCCGGGCACATTGCGCCGTATCTTGCTGGCAAAGAGCTGGAGATTGAGAACGGCCTGCCGCTCGGGCTCGCTGCTGAGGCCATCTACCGTGAGTCCACATTCCACCTTGCACCGGGCCAACAGGTCACTCTGGTCACCGATGGGGTGGTCGAGGCGCGGGACAAAACCGGTGCACTTTTTGGCTTTGAGCGCACCGCGAGCATTTCCACCCAAACCGCCGACCAAATCGCCCGGGCTGCGAAGCAGTTCGGCCAAGAGGACGACATCACCGCCCTCACGCTGATGGCCGCTGTCTGGCCGCAGTCCGCGGTTGCATGAGCAATTCTCAGTCAATCGCAATGGCGATCAACGCTTCAGCTGCGCGCATTGATTGCGGACCTATCACCGCCTACTCGGCGGTTAATGTTGAATGACATCTGCCCACACCTTCATCGTGAATGACGCTTTTAGGCGATCGTCCGGCAACCTACCATCCGGCCGCGACCTGCAACTTTGGCCAGAAATCTCATGATCGCTCGGCATGATATATTGCTTTCTCCCGTCCTCCAGATTTCAAACTCAGTCGTATGGCCGCATGTGAAAGGACCAAATGGCAACCGTGGCAGAAATCCCGGCCAACCCGTCGAAGCGGCTGGCTGAGCGAAAGTACGACCGTCAATTCTTCCTTGCGATGGCCGTGCTCCTCGTGGCGGTCGCGGCGATCGGGTTCGCACCCACCTACTACCTGGCTGGTGGTCTTCGAGCTCCTCTGCCGTCGCGGATCGTGCACATTCATGCGGTGATATTCACCACCTGGATGCTCCTGCTCGTGGTTCAGACGTCGTTTATCTCCGCACGCAAGGTTCGTTGGCACCGCAATCTCGGCGTGGCGGGGTTCGTTCTGGCATGTGCAATGGTCGTCTCCGTGGTGCTCACGGGCGCCGATTTGGCGATGCGGGTGAAGGGCAATCCGAACTCTGAGGCAGTGCTGGGCCTTCTCTCAATCACATTTACCGATGCCTTCGCTTTTGCAGTGCTCGCCGGGTTCGCTTACGCGCTTCGCAGGAATGCGGCTGCGCACAAGCGTCTGATTATCATCGCTACCGCATGCATCACGCGGGCCGCATTCAATCGCTGGCATATCTCGATTCTGTTTCATCAATTTTACGCAGCCTATGCCGCGACCTATGTCTTTCTCCTTTTGCTCGCCGCATACGACTTGTGGTCGTCGCGCAGGATTCATCGCGCGACGATATGCGGAAGCGCCTTTCTCATCTTTATGGGACAGATGACCCGCTTCATCGGACCAACTGCTTCTTGGCATGCATTCGCGCACTGGGTGCAGTCTTGGGGGATTTGACCGGTCTTGAGTCTAAGAATTGGAGAACCTAAGACGGGAATTCCTGGGCGGATGACTGCCTCTCGGCAGTGAATGTTGAATCACATCTGCCCACACCCCAGCGTGAATGACGCTATTAGGCGATCGCCTGGTGCCATGACAGTGCATCCAGCAACAGCATAACGTTGTACGCCCAGCCGAGCTGATCGTATCCAGCACGCAGCCGCTCACAGCTTGTGGTCGCCGAATACCACCGCAGTAAATCTGAAAATATCCGTGTTCTCATCACTCCAGCAATTGGGCGGCATACCCGCCTTGACGCACGTCTGTTCCAAAAACTTCTCTCGATTCCACTTCTGTTCCACCGGCACCTGTGGAAGCAGAAGGCCTTCATTCGAGCCATTCTTCATCAACAAGCCGTCCTCGCCCACCTTGATCTGCTCAATGTCCGTAACACGCCGAAGCGGAGAGAGGACAGAGATTTCGTATTCGAGTCGCGGCAACTCAAAAGCACTCACAGGCTGGAATCGCGGATCACGCAGCGCCGCCAGCATGGCCGTATCCCGCACCGTCAGGTAAAGCGGTTTCATCGCTGACGTATAGCCAATGCACCCGCGCAGTGCACCCGCCTCGCGGAGCGTCACAAACGCGCCGTACTCCTGATTCAGCACATCGTCCGCGCTCGCCGGTGGCTGAAATGGCGTTCTCTCTGCCACTGCATGCTCCACAGACTTGCGAGCCAGCGCGAGCAGTTCCTTCTTCTGCTGCTCATTCAGTGAGAAGGCCTTTTCCTCCTGCTTCTCATTCGATGCCTTCACAAAGACGTCCGCACTATAACCCACCACACGCGAGCGGTCCCCTGTAACGTCGCCCGAGTTTGCATACCTCAGAACTTCCGCCTTCTTTGCCCCCATTTTCTCGGCAGCAATCATCGTGGCAACAATCGGCGCACCGCCGCAGGCCTCCCAAATCCGCTCCTCAAAATTGCGCGACATGCTCAAGTAGTCCCAGGCATGCAGCGCATTCAGCGTCTTGTGGTCGATCGTCACGGCTTCGTTGTAGGTGTGATAGTGCGACAAATCGGAACTCGCCACAATCAGCGTGGCGCCATCCTTGCTCTCCGCCTCGATCAACTTTGCAAGGGCCGTTCCCAAAGCACGGCTGTTTTCGTAGTCCTGATTTCCCATCACAATGGGCACTAGTGTGAACTCACCCAGAACCCGCTGCAACCACGGCAACTGCACCTCAATCGCGTGCTCCGCGCCCGCAGCCGTCGGATCGTGCCCCCGGCTGGAGAGCCGCATGGTCGAGCTCATCTTTGCCAACTTCCCTGCAAAGGCCGTGTCCACCTGGATCGTTCCCAGCGGAGTGGCATAAGCATCTCCCTCATACACCGACGTAAAGTTGAATGCCTCATAATGCGACGGCGCAATCACCACCACGCGCGCATATTTGTGTCCCTTCAGCGCCGCGTAGGTATAGGCAGCCACCGGACCAGAGTACGGATAACCCGCGTGCGGCGCCACTACGGCAACAATCGGATCCTGAATCGGCGGCGCAGTCACACGCGCCAGCATGTCATCCATCATCGCCAAAAGCACCTTGGGGTCAGCCGGATAAAAGCTGCCCGCAACTCCCGGCTGCCTCACCTTTGGCGGACTCGCAGCGCGAACGTGCTGCAACGGAAGCAACACCATCAGCGCGACGAATTGAGCCGTGACGCAATACAGACTCAAGCTACCAGTAACATTCATGGCGACAACCTCCTTTTCGCCCTCATGCGTTCCAAATGCCCGGGATCGGCTGATGGCAGAAGGGGCAGCCGTTCTTGCGAATCAGCACCTTGCTCGCCGTGAATCCTACGCGCTCCACCAGCATGTGACGGCACTTCGGGCAGTAGGTGTTCTGCGACGGATGTCCCGGCACATTGCCGATATACACGTAGTGCAACCCCTCGGCGTCTGCAATCGCCTTTGCGCGCTCCAGCGTCGACACCGGCGTGATTGGCAGGTTCTTTAACAGGTATTCAGGATGGAACTGCGTGAAGTGAAGCGGCACATCCACGCCTAGGTTCGTCTTCACCCATTGCGCCAGGCCCCGGAACTCCGCATCGCTGTCATTGAGAGTGGGCACCACGAGATAAACAATCTCCGTCCACTTTCCCAGCTTCTTCAGAGTCACCAGCGACTCCAGCACCGGCTTCAATTGGCCTGAAACCACGTTCCGGTAATACGACTCAGAAAACGACTTCAAATCAATCTTCACCGCGTCCATCTTCCCGTACGCGGCCTTCAGCGCCTCCTCTTGGATATATCCGTTCGACACAACAATGCTGCGAATGCCCGCTTCATGCCCGGCATCCGCCGCATCCATTACGTATTCACTGAAGATCACCGGCTCGCTATAGGTGTACGCAATCGTCGGGCAGCCGTTCTGCTTGGCCAATGTCGCAACCATTTGCGGGGGAACATAACTTGCCGGAATCTGCTCTGGGCGCGTCTGAGAAATGTCCCAGTTCTGACAGAACTTGCAGTTCACATTACAGCCCGCCGTGGCCAGCGAGAAAGCCACCGTGCCGGGCAGGTAGTGAAACAGAGGCTTCTTCTCGATGGGGTCCACGTGCGCCGCGCACACCCGCGAATGCACCAGCGTATAGTAGGTCCCTCCGCGATTCTCCCGCACGCCGCAGTAGCCGCGCTCGCGATCTCCCACAACACATTCGCGCGGACAGAGCTTGCACTTGATCCTCAGGTTCTTCTGCTTCTCATAAAACCTTGCTTCCACAATGAATCGCGCATCATCCTGCTTCTGCTGCCCAACCTCCGAGGGACTTCCTACAGCAGGCTGCGCCAACTCGCCCATTCCCAGCGCCGCTCCCGAAGCCACGGCGCACTTCAGAAACGAACGGCGATCCAGCCCGCACCCCGGCTGGCTTCGCGCGCCGTGCATTTCCTCGCTCTCGCCTTCCAGCACCTGTGATTGACGAAACATGTTGAACCTCCCGACCCGCCGCCTTGCTATATCTCTACACGCGAGATTCTTGTGGGATCGTTCATGCCCAGCCGATGCTCAGCGTCGGCTGCGGTCGCGATGTAACGAGGCGCCCTTTCCTCGCCCTCCAGTGTCTTCAAACCCTTTTGCGCGCGCTTGCGCTCGATCATCTGCCAGCCCATGTAGTCCAGCGCAACCGGATCCTGCGATACGATCAGGGCATTTTCTTTCCAGCTGTGGTCCGGTTTGTATGCCGGGCCACCGTCATACATGGCCGTGGTTGCATCGCAGATGACCAGGCGCATCCTGGTCCGGATCTCCGGCAGCATGTTCAGGTCCGCAACATACGGATCGCACCCGTTCGGGTGGTACTTGTTCGGGTTATGAATCACGCCGTACATATTCTTCAGGGCGATCGTTACGCCTGCCCCATCGTGGTCTTTCAACACCGGGACATTGATCAGTACATTCGTGCGTTGCGTCAGAATCTTCGACAACCGGCTGCCAACGCTTCCGTACAGCGCAAGATCCTGCTCGTAATCCACTCCATCGGTCCCGAAGCACTGAACCCCGTTACCACCCACCGACACGCGAAATCCTGCGCGTTCCATCTCGCCGCTGTCGCGATCCCAGACCACAATGTCCTTGGCCCGGATGCCAGCTTCCTGCAAACGCTCACAGATGGCTTCCACCAGTTGCAGATTGCTGGAGATGCCGCGCCCTCCGAGAGTGTTCACCTTCAGTCCCACCGAATCCCCGGGGCGGACCACTCTCCTCCAGTTCTCAACGGGATCATCGCGGTCGAAGAGCGCCTGCATGGCGCGGTCCAGAAGGCTGAGCATCCGGCGCGAATCCACCGTAGAGCCCGTGCCTCGCAACAGGGCATCCCTGGCAATCACAACCTTGGACTTCGCCTGCGCCGCTCCCGGTTCTGCTGCTGTCAGCAGCGCGGAGCCACATGTGCCGCTTAGAAGCGCTGTACTCGTCAGCGCTCTCTTAAGAAAATCCCGCCGGCTCGCAATGTGCACCTGGCTCATATATGACTTCCCCGCACCTAAGCCCAGATTCGTGGGCTGCGGACGGGCTGGCGTTGACCGGCGAGGTGAAGGCACTCAAAGCAATAAGCTTGACTTCGAAGCGAACCTTCACCCGGCTCAAGGAACACCGCCCCACATAACGCATAGCGCCATTCAGGTGAATTTGCAGTGATAACCAGCACCATTCGGAGAGGGTCAACCCCGGGCCTGGAACTCCAGGGGAGTCGCCTTCTCACGCTCGCCCTCTACCGGCCAAAACGCTGAGTGCCCAACAGATAGGCGGCGCTGGCGCTTCGCTAGTTGTTCCGCCTCGCGCTGGGCGTCAACTTGCGCAAAACAAACTCCTGGATCACGGCGTTAACCGTGCGGACGCCGGTGGTGATGAAGAAGCCCTCGAACACCAGCCCCGCGCCTCGGTTCGTCTCGGGGTAGTAGATGTTCGATATCGCACCGGAGATCAGATCGCCTCCCAGGCTCGAGAAGTTCGGCTGCGTCTTCCCGTTGTCTCCCTTACAAACGTAAGGACTCGAGAGCGCGTGAAAAGCACGTGACTTCTTCGTTCCCGTGCCTTGGTAGAAGTAGCGCGGGTCCTGATGCAGCATCCATGGCAAAATGGCGCCGCCGAAGAATGCGTCCGTTGTTGTATCCGCCACGCCCGCTCCAAAACGCTGAGCGTAGCCCAACCAACCCTGCTGGTAGTCCGGCACGTCTCCCGCCTGGTACATAGCCGCCATGAAAGCAATACCGAAAAAGGCCACCGGGTCAGTGCTCGCTTTATAGGCCAGCCTGAACTTCAGCTTGGTTGTCAGCGGCACCGGGTGCGGATCATACGTCACATAGAAATTGGGAATGAAGCCGAAGACTCGCTGCTTCTCCTCAATAATCACCTGCTGGGTGGCGATCTGCTCCTGGGATGCATACACCATCACCGAAGTCTCCGAACCGGTGACCTTCAGGTTAACGTCCATCAGAAGAAAGAACTGGCCCTGCTTGAGGACAATGGACGACGACTTCCAGCGTTCAAAATCCGTGGCTTCTACGGTGATGTGATACGGAGTGCCCGGCCTGAGGTTGTCGAATTCAAAAGCTCCGCTGTCGCTGGCCACAACGATCCGGCGGTCTCCGGGGTTGGTACCCTCCAGTACCACGGTCGCGCCGGGGACGATGCCCCCGTTCACATTCTTGACTGTGCCGCTGATACTTCCTGGTGGTGCATCGACTGCGGCAGTGTGCAACTCAGCACTTCCCTCTTTCCTTTCATTCACATCCGCATTGCCCCGGCTCTGTCCGGCAACGGGCTGATCGTCGGAAGACTCTGCAGACGTTGCCCTTGACGGCAACTGCGGCGCATCCGGGAGAGCTTCAGGAGCAACTACTGTCGGGACGGGGCCTCCAATCTGCGCACGCATGCGCGGAATCGGAACGAGCAAAATACAGCCCGCGATAAGTCCGAAAGAAAGAAAGCGGTTAAAAGAGCGTATCAATTCGTCACTCACCAGTTCGGCTATCGCCTGAAAAGTTCACTCTGAAAAAGAGGGCAACCGAACCGTGGAGGTTGAGCAGCCCGCCAAGGTCCCCACACGGCGCATACTCAGCCTCTTCGTCCTGTCCCACTTAAAGGATATCTAAGTTGCTCTCTATTGACTGTGATGCTTGCCCTGCCTCCCCTGTTTCCAGTGCCATAGTGTCTTTATTCTTCAGCAGTTTCCGACTCCCTGATACTGCCAAAAATGACAGTTAATCTCGAGATCGGCCAGATAGGGCTGAAGCAATTCGTTTCTTCCATCTTCTCATCTGGATGGAGCCCGCTCCGCTCCGCGCTTTCCAGACGGAATGCGCAGACTCCGGATCACTTGCGTCGAATCAGGGAAAATCAGACCGAAGCCATTTACAGCACGCAATAAAACACCCCGGACATCCTCCCACAAGGAATGTCCGGGGTGTCTCCGGGCGCGGTTGTCCGGCCCTGAGCCTGTACCTGAAACCTCACCGACCGCATCAACCTACTCGGTGATCGTCAAACGCACAGCTGATGTCTCCGCGGAACTCGATCCGACCAGCAGGTCAACCGGCCCAGCCTCCACCGTCTTCTTCATCTGCGCGTCCAGAATGGACAGCTGATCGGGGCCAACTTCAAAGCTGACCGTCGTCGAAGCTCCCGGCGCCAGATGAACCCGCTTAAAACCACGCAGTGCAATGATCGGCTGCACAACGCTGCTCACCGGGTGGTGCACGTACATCTGCACCACCTGGTCGCCGGCTCTACCGCCGGAGTTCGTAACCGTAACCGAGACTTTCGCTGTCTCACGTGCAGAAATTCGGTCGCGATCGAGAGAAGGCTTCCCAAAACTGAAAGTCGTATAACTCAATCCGAAGCCGAAGGGAAACAGCGGCGTATTGTCGTCAAACACGTAGCCGCGCCGCGCCGCTGGCGTCTTGTAGTAGTACACCGGAAGCTGCCCGACGTTGCGCGCAATGGTCACAGGAAGATGCCCCGACGGATTCACGTCGCCGAACAGCACATCTGCTATCGCATTGCCAGTCTCCTGGCCCAGGTACCAGCCCTCCACAATCGCGGGAACCTGCTCAGAGAGCTTCTGAATCGAGTACGCCTTTCCATTCAGCAGCACCGCAACCATCGGCTTCCCCAGCTTTGCGATTTCGCTGATCAGTTCGTTCTGCCGGCCGGGGAGTTCGAGCGTGTCGGAGTCCCCGTAGGACGGCGGTGATCCTGGTACCATCTGCCCAATCGACTCGCGAGAAACGACTTCATTGCCCCCGAGCACCAGCACAACTTCGTCGGCCGAACGGGCAACCTCCACCGCCTCCTTGATCAGCTTCTGATCGGCATCTTCATTGGGCGCCTTGTATGGCATGAACGTGTTGAAGTTCGGCGATGCATCAGGTTCAGATACCCGGCACCCTTCCGCATAAACAACCTTCGTGCCATCCCCCACTCTCTTACGAATGCCGTCGAGAACCGTCACGGAATACGGCGGGGTGCTGCTGTAAGTGCCCTGGCGCTTCTTGTTCGCATTCGGTCCGATCACAGCAAGCGTCTTGATCTTTCCGGGAACCAGCGGAAGCGCGTTGCCCTTGTTCTGCAGCAGCACAATGGCTTCATCCGCCACCTTGCGTGCCAACTCGCCGTGCTTCTTGCTGCCTAGGGTCTCTGCGGCCCGGTCAGGATCAACAAGCGGATGTTCAAACAGTCCGGCTCGAAACTTGATCGTCAGCACACGCGCTACGGCATCGTCCAGGTTCTTCTGCGATACCTTCCCAGCCTTAACGGCTCCTGCCAGATCGGCGTAGCCAGAGGCCGCAGGCAGTTCCATGTCAACTCCGGAGTTCAAGGCAAGCACTCCGGCAGCGGCATTGTCAGCCGTCACATGCTGAAGCGTGTTCAGCTGTTCCACTGCCATGTAATCGGAGACCGTAATGCCGGTGAAGCCCCACTCCTTGCGCAGCACCTGCTTCAGCAACCATGGGTTTGCATGCGAGGGAATCCCGCCGTTGTTCTCGTTGTACGAAGGCATCACGGCGGCGATATGTCCCTTCTCTACCACCTGCTCAAACGGGTAGAGAAAGACCTGCCGCATCGTGCGCTCCGAAAAATCGTTCGGACCAACATTGGTGCCATTCTCCGGCTGGCCGT
>DCFV01000018.1:23357-27887 GCA_002314435.1 Acidobacteriaceae bacterium UBA1795
CGCACCGCTGCCACACCGAGCTGACCCACCAGATACGGATCTTCCGAGTACATCTCTTCCACGCGCCCATAGCGCGGGTCGCGGCTTAGATCGAGCACCGGAGCCAATACAAGGCTGTTCCCGCTTGCGCGAACTTCCTGCGCAACCGTCGTGAACATCTCCTGAAGCAGGTCCGGGTCCCATGTGCTGCCCAGCCCCACCGCCTGCGGAAACAGCGTTCCGCCTTTTGTGGCAGCGCCATGCAGCGCCTCGCCGTGAAACAGGATGGGGATTCCCAGGCGCGTGTTTTTGAGCACCCAGTGCTGCAGAAGGTTCCGCCGTTCCGCTCCTTCGCGTGGACCTCCCGGATTCATGCCCATGAACTCATCCAGGAACGCGAAGGTTCCGAGCCCGTTTCCCAGCATCTTCTGGACAACTGCCTCCTTCAGGTGATCCTTCTCGAAGACGGATGACGCGTCCATCCCAATCGACGGAAGAATCCACTGCGATTGCAGTTGCGCCACCTTCTCTTCGACGGTCATCCTGCCCAGCAGATCGCGTACGCGATCCGCCACCGGCGCGTTCGGGTTCTGATAAACCGGCTTCTTGCCTTGCTGCGACCACGCAACAGATGCGGCAAGCACGATGGCACATATTGTCAAACTGCGGATGATTTTCATAACGTTCCCTTCGAAGCGCTCGCCGCAACTCCCGCTCGATTCGAGATGCGGCTCGCGCACATCAACGAAGATTCAATTGCATTCAAGAACGCGCGAAACTACCTTCCCTTTTCACCCAGATGCAACGCAGTGCTCAGCGGCAGTTCGCGCGACGACGGCCCCGCCCAGATCTTGTATTCACCGGGCATAATCTCCCAGGCATTCTTGTCCACGTTGAAGACGGAGAGCATCAGCGGTTCCACCGTCACCGTCACTTCCTTCTGCTCGCCCGGTTCCAGTGCAATCTTGCTCCATCCCACCAGGCGCTTCGGCGGCTCCTGCGCGCTGGCAGGCAGCGTCAGATACACCTGCGCAGTCTCCTCGCCGGCGCGTTTGCCCGTGTTCTTCACCTTGAAGCGCACCGTGAGTCCCTCGCCCGGCGCCGCGCTCACATCCGAGTAAGCGAAGCTCGTGTACGACAGCCCGAAGCCAAACGGAAACAGCGGCTGCTTGTTCTCCGCGTCGTACCACTTGTAGCCCACCTTCAGCCCTTCGTCGTAGACCGCGTCAAACGAAGACTGGTTCAGCGAGAAGCCTGCAATCGCAGGCAGTCCCGGCAGCGGCGCCTGCCCCGGCTTCTGCGGCGGCTGGATAGAGCGCGCGGGATGCGGCAGGTCCGCCTCGCTCCGCGGGAAGGTCAACGGCAGTTTGCCCGATGGATTCACCTCTCCGAACAGAATGTTGGCGATTGCCTCCGACCCGCGAATGCCCGGGAACCACCCCTCCAGCACCGCGCTCACCTTGTCGATCCATGGCATCGTCACCGCGCCGCCTGTCTCCAGCACCACGATGGTATGCGGGTTGGCCTCGGCCACAGCTTCGATCAGCGCATCCTGCTTGTCCGGCAGCGACAGGCCCGTCTGGTCGACGCCCTCCGATGCACGCTGCAATGCAAACACAATTGCCACCTGCGAGGAACGCGCCAACGCCGCTGCCGCCGCCGGATCGGTCCCGGCATCGAACTTCACCGCCGCGCCTTTGGCCTTTTCAGTAATGCCCTTCAGCGGAGCCGAGCGGTGATAGACCGGCACCGTCAGGAACGACAGCATATCGTTCATATCCATCGGCGGCGGTGTTACAGCATTGCCGCCTGCCGGCGAAACCTGTGACGATCCGCCTCCGGACAGCACGCCCACATCGGCATGCCCGCCAATCACTGCAATCGACTTGATCTCCGAGGCCCGCAGTGGCAGCTGATCGTACGCATTCTTCAGCAGCACCGCGCCCTTCTCCTCTATCTTCTGCGCCACTTCCAACCCGCGCATCACATCGGGAGACTGTGGCTGCGGCGGATTGTCCACCACGCCGGAGTCAAACTCCGTCCGTAGGATGCGGTGCACCATGTCGTCGATGCGCGCTTGCGGCACCTCGCCGCTCTGCACAGCCTTCTTCAGCGCCTCGCCAAGAAAGCTGTTGCCCGGCATCTCGATGTCGAGGCCTGCCATTACCGCCTTTGCCGTCGAGTGCGTGCCGCCCCAATCCGAAACCACAAAGCCCCTGAAGCCAAAGTCCTTCTTCAGCACCTGCCCCAGTGTGTACCCGTTCTCGCAGGCATAGGCGCCGTTGATCTTGTTATAGGAACACATCACCGCCCCGGCGCCCGAGTTGCGCAATGCAATCTCAAACGCCAGAAGGTCGCTTTCGCGCATGGCACGTTTGTCGATCACCGAATTCACAAACAGGCGCCCTTCATCCTGATCGTTCACTGCGTAGTGCTTCACATCGGTGATCAACCCAAGCGCCTTCTCCGCCTTCAGCTCCTGCCCCGCCAGCGTGCCGGCCAGCAGCGGGTCCTCGCCCTTGTACTCGAACGTGCGCCCGCCACGCGGCTCGCGCATCAGGTTGATACCCGAGCCCAGTGACATGTTGAATCCCATCGCGCGCACTTCGTTGCCGATCATGGTGCCGGTCTCATACGAGAGCACCGGATCCCACCCCGCTGCCATCGCCTCGGCCGAGGGCAGCGCTGTCGCATAACGCCCCTTCGCGCCTGCGCCGGAGACACCCTCCACGCAGTCCGTCATCTGCAGATCAGGAATCCCCAGCCGCTGAACGCCGGGAATAAAGCCTCCCGCATTGATCGCGCGCGTCCCCGGTCCCGACTCAGGCTGCATGAACATTGACTCCCAACCCAGCCCATGCAGCATCTGGATCTTCTCGTCCAGCGTCATTTCCTTGATCACAAGATCCGCGCGTTCATCGGGAGACAAGCTCCGGTTGGGCCACGGATATTGCTTCGGCTTTTGTCCGAATGGAAGTTGACCTTCGGCCAAGGTCCCGATCGAGAGAATGACCGCGATTGCAAGAGCGCATGTTGAGCGCACGTTACTGCGTAGCTTTGGAATCACTTTGAATTCCTTTCTAGCTTTCGGCGGTTCCAATCCTGCCTTGGCCGGGCTGTCACAAGCTCAGCCAGATCTACTTTGCCGGCGCATCCTGCGGCTTCTCCGGAGTTGCATTAAAGTCGCCGGTCACTCCAAAGGGCTCGACTTCAACACTGCCCGCTATGTTACCTGTGTCATCGAGCGTGGCCGAGTAAGTAAGCGTGATCGCAGTACCGTTATAGTCCGATTGATACTTCCACGTGACATTCTTGCCATCCAGGCTGCCCGTGATGGGAACCTCGGCGTCGGCCGACTTGCAGCTGCCGGTGATCTTGTTGTCGTCCTGCACAAACTTGCAGTCCTGATCGGTCTCATGTCCAACGATGCTGCTGTGGACCTTCCACTGGCCGGAGAGGCTCGGGGCGCCCGCGGCAAATGCGGAGGTAGCAAACAGGAGGGCGGAGCATGCAACGAGAAACTTCATGTGTCTTCACCTTTCGAATAAGTTGTGGTTGAGCACGTGAGTCACTGCCGTGCGACGTTCGCGTTCGTGGCAGCCGACATCTGTGCGATGGTCCGATAAATGCGCTTGTTCCCGGCGCTCCCTTCAGCTTCCTCAGCCATCGAGTTGGTAAGTCGAAGGAACCGCCAGCGGAATGCGCACGATTGCGTTAGAACGAGATGGTCTTCTCCAGCGGCAGATCCTGCGAAGACCCGCCCACTTTGATCGAGTAGTTCCCGGGGACAAGCTTCCAGGAGTCGGTGCCCTCGTCATACACGGTCAGCCGATTCTGGGCCACAGGAACGGACACCTGCTTCGATTCGCCAGGCGCAAGTTCAATCCGCGCCCAACCGATCAGCCGCTTTGGCGGCTCTCCGGCCGAGTCAGGCAGAGACGCATACACCTGCGCAATTTCAGTACCAGCGCGCTTGCCTGTGTTCTTCACCGTGAACGAGACGCTCGTCGAATCCCCCAGCGTCACCGACAGGCCGGAGTAAGCGTAGGTCGTATACGAGAGACCGAAGCCGAACGGGAACAGCGCCTGCTTCTTTTCTGCGTCATACCACTTGTAGCCAACCTTCAGCCCCTCGTCGTAATAGGTCTGGAACGCCGGAAGTCCCTTCGCCATCATCGCCATGATGTTCGAAATGTCCGCGCCCGGCGCATCAAACCGCATCTCTGACTCCGGCGGCGGCATCACAAGCTTCGGATGCGGCAGATCGGCGTCGCTCTTGGGGAACGTGATCGCCAGCTTTCCCGTGGGATTCACCGTGCCCGTCAGAATATTCGCCAGTGCCTCCGCTCCGCGGATGCCCGGATACCAGGCCTCCACCACTCCGGCAACCTTGTCGACCCAAGGCATCGTCGCCGGGCTGCCCGTCTCCAGCACAACCACCGTCTTCGGATTCGCGGCAGCCACCGTCTCGATCAGCTTGTTCTGCTCCGCCGACAGATCAAGCGTCTGCAGATCGAATCCTTCCGACTCCCACTGGTACGCGAACACAAT
>DCFV01000018.1:28205-46535 GCA_002314435.1 Acidobacteriaceae bacterium UBA1795
GAGTTGTACGACACCTTCGCCGCAGGCAGCTTTGCCTGCAGCGCGCGCAGAGGCGAACTCGGCATCCACGCCGGACGCAGGAAGGCGGACATCGGGTCCTTCCCCGGAGGTGGCGGCGGAACAGGCGATCCACCCGGAGGATCCACCTGCGCGGAGCCGCCGCCCGTCAGCACGCCCACGTCGGCATGCCCGCCGATCAGCGCGATCGAATGCACCGCACCCAGCGGCAGCACATTGTGTTCGTTCTTCAGCAGAACAATGCCGCGCTCGGCGAACTTCTGTGCCGTCGCGTAGCCCTTCTCCACGTCCGGCACCTGCTTCACCACCGGATGATCGAACAGACCCGAAGCAAAGATGGTACGCAGAATGCGGTGCACGTGGTCGTTGATCTCATCCTGCGAAACTTCGCCGCTTTCCACGGCCTTCTTCAGCGGATCGCCGAAGAACACCTCGCCTGGCTGCTCTTGGTCCAGACCCGCATGCGAAGCCTTCACCGCAGAGTGCGTGCCACCCCAGTCCGACAGCACAAAACCTTTGAACTTGAAGTCCTTCTTCAACACATCCGTCAGCAGGTAGCTGTTCTCGCACGCAAAGTCGCCATTCACACGGTTATACGAGCACATCACGCCGCCCGCGTCAGAGATGCCAAGCGCGATCTCAAACGCACGCAGATCAGTCTCGCGCATAGCCCGCTTGCTGATGTTCGCGTTCACTGCATTGCGGCCGCTCTCCTGATCGTTCACCGCGTAGTGCTTCAGGTCGCCAATGATGTACTGCGACTGCACGCCCTTTGCGAAGTTGCCCGCCAGTGTTCCGGCCAGCAGCGGATCCTCTCCCTGGTACTCAAACGTGCGCCCGTTACGCGGCTCGCGCGGCATGTTCACACCGCCGCCCAGCGTCATGCTGTACCCCTGGTCGCGCAGCTCGCGTCCGATCAGCGCGCCATATTCAAACGCCGCCTCTGGATCCCATGCCGACGCTGCACCCAGGTTGTTCGGCAGCGCAGTGGAGTAGCGCCCGGCCGCCTGGCCGCGCGTCACGCCATACGCCGAGTCCGCCATCTGAATTGCCGGAATTCCGAGCCGCGGAATCGACTTCGAGTATCCAGCGCCGCCATTCGATTCACTCGGCCTGTCTGAGAAGAACGGCATGCCCTGTCCATGCAGCAGCAACACCTTCTCGTCCAACGTCATTTCCTTGATCACCATGTCGGCCCGCACATCGGGCGAAAGGCTCGCGTCCGACCATGCATAGTGCTTGGGTTGAGGCATTCCGGGGAACTGGGCATTTCCCCATGTTCCGGCGAGAAGAGTGGCCGCAAGTGCAACCAGAAAAACTAGGCGCTTATTGAACCTCGGTTCCATCATCACTCGAATTACCTTTCTTGAACTGTTCGTGCAAGCCGTTTGCGATGCCGTTTGAGCAGACACATACTAGTGCATTCCCTGCGAGGCTGCCACCTCTTCCGTCGATGGCCGCTTCATTAGGAACGGAAGCGGAACAAGCAGCGCGACAATCACGCCCAGAACAAAGAACGCACTGATAAACGCAAGCACATTCGCCTGTGCATCCACCATCTGCTGAAGCTGGGCCAGCGAATGTTGGCCCGCAGCCGCGGCACTCACGCCTGTGCGGATAGCCGATTGCTGCATCCCTGCAAAATACCGGTCAAAGAACACGTTGCCGCGATGCAGATGCGACACAAGATCGATACGGCTCATCTGCCGGTGACGCGTCAGGTAAGCAACCAGGAAGGATGTGCCAATCGCGCCGCCCAGATTGCGCACAAAGTTGCTGATCCCCGAAACCTGGTTGTTGTCCTCGCGGCGCATGCCCACATAAGCCAGCGTGCTGATGGGAATAAAGATCAGCGGCAGTCCAACCACTTGGAAGACGCGCATCCACACAACGCTCGTGAAGTCGATCTCCGGCGAGATGCGCATCATCCAGAACATGCTCGCCGAAGTCAGCACGAATCCAACTGCGATCACCTTGCGCGGATCGAACTTCATAGCCAGCACCCCCGCCACCGGCATCAGCAGCGCCAGTGCGATTCCTCCCGGAGACAGCGCCATACCCGCCTGCTGGGCTGTATAGCCAAGCTGAAGTTGAAGAAACTGCGGGATCAGAATGGTCGAGCCGTTTAGCACCACGCCAAGGGTGAAATTGGAGACTGCGGAAGAGGCAAAGTTACGGTTCTTCAAGAGCGAAAGCTGAATGATCGGGTGTTTGTGCGTCCATTCCCGCCAGATCATTGCCACCAGCGCAACCGCGGCGATCGCGGCTGCCGTGCGGATGATCCCAGAATCAAACCACTCCAGTTGCTCGCCCTTGTCCAACACATACTGCAGCAACCCAACGCCGAGCACGATCGTCGTGATTCCGAAGAAGTCCGTCTTCTCCCCCTGCTTCTTTCTCGCTTCAAGTACATGCGGCGGATCGTGCACCACTCTCTGTGTCAGTAAAAGCGAGATGATCCCGATAGGAACATTGATGAAGAAGATCCAGTGCCAGCTGTAGTTGTCAGTGATCCATCCGCCCAGCGTTGGACCGACGGCAGGCGCAACCACGATCGCCATCCCGTAGATCGCAAATCCCATGTTCCGCTGTTCCGGCGTAAACGTGTCCGCCAGAATCGCCTGCTCGCTCGGCCCAAGTCCGCCTCCGCCCAACCCCTGCATCACGCGAAACGCAATCAACATCGGCAGGCTGGTGGCAAGGCCGCAGAGCATGGAGCTCAGCGTGAACAGAACCACGCAGGCCATGTAGAAACGCTTCCGCCCGAATCGCGTCGAAAGCCACCCGCTCATCGGCAGGATGATCGCGTTCGATACCAGGTAGCTGGTCTGCACCCACGTGCTCTCATCCGACGTCGCACCCAGATTGCCCGCGATGTGCGGCAGGGCGACGTTGGCGATGGAGGTATCCAGCACCTCCATAAACGTCGCCAGCGTCACCGTCATGGCGATAACCCACGGATTGAAGCGCGGCGGGGCCGATGTTACCTGAGCCATACGGTAGCCTCTACCGACATCCCAGGGCGCAGACGTTCCAGGCTCTGCTGGTTCGCGTCCAGGCGAATACGAACCGGCATGCGTTGCACCACCTTGATGTAGTTGCCGGTGGCATTCTCCGGCGGAAGAACACTGCTCCTTGCGCCCGTGATGGCCGGGATGCTCTCGACCGTGCCATCGAGGTCCTTCTTCAGTGCGTCCACGTGGACCTGCGCGCGCTGCCCGGCATACATCCTCGCCAGTTGTGTCTCCTTGAAGTTCGCCGTCACCCATGTGTCATTCGTGGCGACCACCATCATCAGAGGCTGCGCCTCGCTCACGCGATTGCCAATCTCCGCGCTCCGCTGCGTCACAATTCCCCGCACAGGGGAAACAATGTGGCAGAAGCTGAGGTTAAGCGCCGCGCGGTTCAGTTGCGCAGCAGTGATTTCCACATTGGCCTGGGCCGTTGCCAGGTCCGCTTCCTTGATCGTGAGCTGACGCGGCGCCGTGCGCGTTATCTGTTCGCGCTTCGCAGTCTGCGCCTGGATCTCTGCCTTGCGTTGCTCCACCAGCTTCTCTGACGATGCGAGATTGGCCTTCGCCGCAAGGGCGTTCGCATCGCCTGAATGCGCAGCAGCGACCGCGCGTTCGTAGTCCTGGCGCGAAACCGTGCCAGCCTGAAAGAGCTGTTCGTAGCGAATCAGGTCTGCATCATCGCGTGCACGAACGGCCTCTGCTTCCGCCACCTTGGCCGAAGCGCTCGCCAGATCCTGTGAGGCCGCGGCATAGGCCGCCTTGGCCTGCGCCACCTGCACGTCGCTCGTCACGGCTGACGCGGCATTGTCCGCCTGCGTAATTGCAACGGAAGGGCGCTGCGCATGCAACTGCGCAACGGCCTGATCATATTGCGCCTTCGCCTGCTCGTAAGCCACCTTCTGCTCGCTGGGGTCCAGATCGACAAGCGGCTGACCGGCCTCCACAGTCTGGTTGTCCGTCACATACACGGCAGCGGTCGTGCCCCCTATGCGCGAACTCACCACGTTCAGGTGTCCATCCATCTGCGCGTCATCAGTCGACTCGTATCCATGGGAGTACACCCCCCATCCGGTCGCTCCTGCACACACCAGAAGGGCAAAGAGACCTGCGACCACGATCCGCTTGGTCTTTTTCTCTTTTTCCGTTTCCAAATGGACTTCAAGCTCTGCAACTTGTGACATAATTAAAAAACATACTGACCAGTCAGTTTTCTGTCAATGCAAAAATATCCGGGAATGGTTAAATAAGGGAATACAACCATGGAAACGGTGAGTAAACAACAACTTCGGACTCGGGAAACGCAGGCCAGGCTTCTGGATGCCGCCGAAGAAGTCTTCGTGCGAGACGGATTCGAAAGCGCCCAGCTCGATGCCATTGCCGCTGCCGCCGGCCGCAGCAAGGGAGCCGTCTACACCCACTTCAAGAGCAAGGAAGACCTGTTTCTGGCCCTCTTCGAAGATCGGACAAGGCTGATTATCGATGGGCTCACAGACAGCCTCCGAAAGTGCACCAGTCGCCAGCAGAGTCTTCTGACCTTCCGTGAGTTCTATGTCGGACTCGTGAAGGACAAGGCATGGCCAATCCTCACTCTCGAATTCAAGCTCTTCGCACTCCGCCATCCCGAATCCAAGGAGCGGCTCCGCAAGGCCTTCGAAATGTCGAAGACCACGAATGGCGGAGGGATCCACGCGCAGATGTTCGGCAAACTGTCCCGCACCGAGAATGAGAACAACGATCTGTCGCTCATGACCTTGGGCCCCATCGTGTCGGGTCTGATCCTCGAGAGCTATTTCGAACCGGAGGTCCTCTCGGAAAAGGCTCTTCGCCGGATTCTCGGCCGCATCTTCGATTCCTTTTTCCACCCCGCCGACAAAGCCGCCCCCCGGCAATAAAGCTCGCCTCCCGGCGCAGTCGAGCTTCGCACACTCATCCCCATTTCCGGCTCCCCGCGGAATTCTGTTGACAAATCCTCCTCGCGAATCCGTATGATTTATCCGATTTCGGACTAGACGTTCGGAATTTAATAGAAAGCGGGTGCAGATTGGCCCATTCTTCTCCTACCTTGGCGAGCGGTCCCTACCGCGCGCACCGCGAACGCCAGCGTCGTCGCATCCTCGACGCCGCGCAGGCGTTGTTCGACGTCCACGGCATCGATCGCATCACCATGGCGGATCTCGTTACGGCTGCCGGTATCCGTGCCTCAACCATGTACGAGTACTTCTCCAACAAGGATGAGCTCGTCTGGGCACTCGTCGAAGAGCTGATGGTGCAGTCCACTCAAAGTGTTCAGCAAACCATCGAAGGCGTCACTGGAAAGGCGCTCGCCAGGATCGCGGCCCTCTTCCAGGCTTTCGAATTCGAGTTGGAGCATCACCCCGCGCGTGTGCGCTTCATGGCACAATTCGATGCCATGTACGCGCGTGACTGGTCAGTCGAGCGTCTGCTCACCGTTGAAGACAAGATCGCCCAAAACGGTATAAAGGCGCTTCCCGCTCTCATCCGCGAAGGCATTGCCGACGGATCCCTGCGCTCCGACCTGGACCCTGACCTCACCATGCAATCCGTATTGAACGCGGTCATCGGAGCACAGCGCCGCCTGGCATCGCTTGGAAATCGCGTGGAGCAGGAGTATGGACAGCCCATCCACCTCCTGTTCCGCGAGACTGTACGCATCGTCCTGCTTGGTCTGCGCGCGGCATAAGCCGCCGATCCCTCAACCGGGTTGCACCACAGAAAGAGATTCAGTATGAAGAGAATGCTCCGTCACATCCTCTCGGTCGTCGTGGCCGCTCTACCGCTTTTCCCAGCCCCGGTCTGGGCCGCCCAATCCGCGCCCTCGCGCCAACAGCTCAATGCCGATGCCCATTGGAAGTTCCTCCTCGGCGACCCCGCCGAAGCACAGGCACCGTCCTTCAACGACTCCGCCTGGCGCACCGTCGACCTGCCCCACGATTGGAGCATCGAAGGCGCTCCCGCCGAAAAGAATCCCACCGGTTCCGGCGGCGGGTTCTTTCCCGCCGGTGTGGGCTGGTATCGCCGGACGTTCATGGCGCCTCCGAGTTGGAAAGGGAAGCGCGTCAGCGTTGAGTTCGATGGAGTCGCGAGCAACGCCACGGTCTACCTCAACGGAAAGAAGCTCGGCATCCATCCCTACGCCTACACCACCTTCCGCTTCGACCTGACTCCGGCGCTCGACTTCGCTCAGTCCAACGTCCTTGCCGTGCGCGTTGACAACTCCGAGCTCCCCAGCAGCCGCTGGTTCACCGGGGCGGGCATCTACCGGCACGTGCGCATCGTAGTCACCGAGCCGTCCACGTTGCCCCTTGGGGCGTCTTCGTCAGCACCACTGAAGCGTCCACCGACGACGAAAAGATCGCACTACGCGCACAGGTGCAGAATGACGCCGCCGATCCCGCCGACATCTCTGTGAGCACGACCGTGCTCTCGGCACAAGGCAAACCCGTTGCCAGGCAACAATCGCCCCTTCAGATTGCCGCGGGCGCGCGCGCTGAAGCCTCCCATAAAATCTCCCTGCCCCACCCGGCGCTTTGGACCCCCGAATCTCCCACGCTCTACCGAGCCGTAACCGAAATCCTTCAGTCCGGCAAGGTCATCGATCGGGTCGAGACAACATTCGGGGTGCGCACCCTCGCTTGGTCCGTCGACAAAGGCCTCCTGCTCAACGGCAAATCCATCAAACTCGCCGGTGGCAGCGTGCATCACGACACCGGCCCCCTCGGCGCTGCAGCCTTTGACCGCGCCGAGCAGCGCAAGGTGGAACTTCTCAAGGCCGCTGGCTTCAACGCGGCACGTACCGCACACAACCCGCCTTCGCCCGCATTCCTCGATGCTTGCGACCGCCTCGGCCTGCTCGTTCTCGATGAGCCGTTCGATGTCTGGACAAAAAGCAAAGCCAAGTACGACTACGCGCGCTTCTTCAACGACTGGTGGAGCAGGACATCGACTCCATGGTGTTGCGCGATCGCAATCACCCCTCCATCGTCTTCTGGGGAATCGGCAATGAAATCCCCGAAGGGTGGACCAAGGATGGGGCCCCGATTGCCAAACAACTTGCTGCCCGCGTCCGTTCGCTCGACAGCACGCGTCCGCTGACTGAGGCATTTCCCGGCGCGACGTACACCGCGAACACCGATGCCGTCATGGGACAGCTCGACGTCTCCGGATACAACTACAACCTTGCCGAAAATGGCGCAAAGGACCATGAACGCGTGCCCAGCCGGATCATGATGACCACGGAATCCTTTCCCGCAGCCGCATTCGAGCAGTGGAAGCTGGTCCACGAGCGCCCGTACGTGTTGGGAGAATTCGTCTGGACGGCGATGGACTATCTCGGTGAGTCCGGCATCGGAAGCTGGTCGTATATGAGCCCGGAACAGGCGAAGATGGCCACGGCGGCGGGCGGCATGATGAAGCAGATGGTGTCCAGCATGGGTGCGGATGGAAAGAACCCGTTCGAGGCGTTCGCGCAGCAGCAGAAGCCGGATGCAAAGCCGGATCCGATGATGAGCCTGTTCTCCCCCGGCTTTCCATGGCACGCGGCAAACTCAGGCGATCTCGACCTGATCGGCGATCGCAAGCCGCAGTCCTACTACCGCGACATCCTCTGGAACGGCGGCGACCGGGTCTTCGCAACCGTTCGCCTGCCTGAGCCCGAGGGCAAGAAGATCGTCGCCATTGGCTGGAGCGTCTACCCCACTCTGCCCAGTTGGACCTGGCACGGCCACGAAGGCAAAGACATGCAGGTTGAGGTCTACGCCGGCACCGATAAGGTCCGCCTGTATCTCAATGACAAGCTCGTCGGCGAGATGCCCGCTACCGCCGAGCAGCAGCGCAAGGCCGTCTTCACTGTCCCCTACGCGCCGGGCACTCTAAGGGCCGTCGGAGTCAACGGCGATCGCGAAGTCGCCACCAGCGTCTTGCAGACCGCCGGAGATCCGGCGAAGCTTCGTCTCAAGCCCGATCGCACCACGCTTCAGGCCGACGGCGAAGATCTCTCCTACATCACCGTCGAAGCGCTCGATGCGCAAGGCCGCATTCAACCCGACGCAACCTCCGAGGTGCACTTCAGCCTCAGCGGTCCCGGCTCCATCATCGCCGTCGCCAACGGAGACGGCAGGAGCACTGAACCGTACCAGGGTGACCACAGAGCGCTCTCCCATGGACGTGCGCTCGTCGTAGTCCGCACATCAGGAAAGCCCGGGGCAATTCGGCTGACCGCGACAGCGCCCGGCTTGACCGAAAGCCAGGTCACGATCCGATCTGTACCGGAGCGTCCGACGGCCAAACTGCCCTAACCCCGTCCACAAGCCTGCGCAGTCGTTGCATTGCTGCGACTGCGCGGCCGTGATTTGCTTCAATTAGTAGGTGTAGATGCGCGCGTCCCAGGCGCCCAGGTGCAGCGTTGAGGTGCCCGCTTCCACCGTTCCCGGAACGTTGCCCAGCAGCAGCTTTCCCGCCTTTACACCTTCAGGTAGCGTGTACTGCGCAGGCTTCTCTCCAAAGTTCAGCACCACGAGGAAGCGCTGCGCGGGCTTCCCGGCCTCAGTGAGAGTGCGCGTGTACGCAAAGACCTGCAAGTGAGCCGGGTCCAGGTCCTGATAGTCGCCATAGACAAAAGCCTTGTGCGCATGGTGCAGCGCGATCGCCCGCCGTGTGTAGTGATAGACGGAGTTCGGATCGGCCACCTGTTCCGCAGCGTTGATCGTCGCGTAGTTCGGGTTCACCGCCAGCCAGGGCTTCGCGGCGCTCGTCGTAAAGCCGCCATTCGCGGCAGCACTCCACTGCATCGGCGTCCGCGAGTTGTCCCGCCCGAAACGATGCGACTCCGCAATGAATTGTGCCTCCGGCATCTTTCCGCTCAGCACCCTGGCCTTGTACGCGTTCTTGACCTCGATGTCGTTGAACTGGTCCAGCCGCGTAAACGGATAGTTCGTCATGGCCAGTTCATCGCCCTGGTAGAGAAACGGCGTGCCCCGCAAAGTCAGCAGCATCGTTTCCAGCAGCTTGGCCGAGCGCACGCGAAACTCCGGCGTCGAATCATCGCCAAAGTTTGAAACCAGTCGCGGGTTGTCGTGGTTCGACAGAAACACCGTGTCCCAGTCTTCCTTGCCCAGAACGCGCGCATGGTTGTCGTAGATCGCTTTCAACTCAGGCAGCGTCCACGGCCGCTCGGTGTAGCCGTCGCCGCGATTCACGCGCACCGCGTCGAAGTTAAACACCAGGTTCAGCTCGTTCCGCTGGCTGTTGATGATCTTGGTCTCTTCATCCAGTGTTATACCGATAGCCTCGCCCACCGTCATCACGTCGTACTTCGACAACACTTCGCGGTTCATCTGCTGCAGATACTCATCGCGGCGCGGCCCGTTGGCCCAGAGCCGCGTCGGATCCTTAAGCTGCTCCGCCGTCAGATCCGGAAGGCCCGGCTGCTTGGAGATCAGCGGGATCACATCCATGCGAAAGCCGTCCACGCCCTTGTCGAGCCAGAAGCGCATCAGCGAATAAACATCTTGCCGGACCGCCGGATTGTCCCAATTCAAATCCGGCTGCTTCACCGCGAACAGGTGCAGATAAAACTGCTTCGTCGCCGGATCAAACTGCCACGCAGACCCGGAGAAGAAGCTCGGATAATTGTTTGGCGGAAGCGGGTGATCCGGGTCTGCAGGATTGGGGCGGCCGTCGCGCCAGATGTAGTAGTCGCGGTACGCGTTTTCTTTCGATGAGCGCGACTCCGCAAACCAGTGGTGCTCATCCGAAGTGTGATTCACCACGAGGTCGATGATCAGGCGCATATGGCGTGCCTTGATCGCCGCCAGCATGCGGTCGAAGTCGTCCATTGTGCCGAATTCCTGCATCACCTTGCGGTAGTCGCGGATGTCGTAGCCGTTGTCCGCGTTCGGCGAGTCATAGTGCGGCGAGAGCCAGATCACGTTGATGCCGAGCTTCTGCAGGTAGTCCAGATGCTGGACGATTCCGTTTAGATCGCCGATGCCGTCGCCGTTCGAGTCCTGAAAGCTGCGCGGATATATCTGGTAGACAACGGCTTCCTTCCACCACACTGGCTGATAGCCATTGAGGAGAGGAGCGGCACGGTGGGCTGTCGGCTTGGCAGTCATGGCTCCTGCGGGTTGTTGCGCGTGAGCCAGACTGATTGCTACAGGAAGAATGAGGGCAGCGGCGCAAGCAAATAGATTTTTCACGAAAGGATCATAGCGCATCCGCCCGCCACCATCCAGGGAAACGCCGCTCCGGATGCAAGCTGTACCATGGTCGCGCCACATGCCCAGCCACTTCGGCGCTCTCGGCGCGGTGTAGCGAAGGCATCGCGCAGATGCGTTTCATCATGAAACTGCGCCAGGCTATGCCCCTCATAAGTCTCAGTGCGCCGTTGGCTGCCACCCCCGTTCAAGCGCAGGAGTGGGTGCGGCTCGACGCCTCGAAAGCCCCGCAGAGCTGGCAGATCACCAGCTAGGACCTCGGCTTGAAGATCGACCGCCTCTTCGCTGTAACTCAGCGCGCATTGCATTTCGTGCCGACGATTGGCCCCAAAGAGCAACGCCACTTTGATATTACGTACACGCTATTGGTAGGCAAAAGTTCCGTCGATCATGTCTAGCAGCAGATCCAAATCATCCAGCACGGCCGCCCCACCGAGCTACTGAAAGCCCCACTCGTCGACCTGCCGAAAGAGTAGGTCCCTGCTCATCCGCAGCAAACAGCAGGCGCCGTGCGACAGATTCCCCCGGCTCTACACCCACCCCGCATCAATCACGTAACTTTGATTCGTAATCCCAGAGCTGTCATCCGCCGCCAGGAACAGCGCCAATCGCGCTACCTCGTCCGGCATGATCATGCGCTTCAGCGCCTGGTTCTCCAGCACATGCGCCGTGTACTCCTTCGTGAGCCACAGCCGCTGCTGCTTTTCCGTAAGAATGGCGCCCGGCATTATGCAGTTCACCCGGATATTGTCCACGCCAAGTTCATGGGCAAGCGTCCGAGTCATCCCCACAACCGCCGCCTTGGTCGTAACGTAAACCACCTGGTTTACTGAGGGGATCACCCAGCCGATTGAGCTCATGTTGATGATGGAACCGCGTTGCGCTTTCTGCATCGCCGGAATCACCGCCTGCGCCATGAAGAACTGATGCTTCAGGTTCACGGCGATGGTCTTGTCCCAGAACTCCGGCGTCACCTCGGCAACCTTGTGCCGCATATCGTTTCCGGCGTTGTTGACCAGCACATCCACTGTCCCGAACCGCTGCAGAATGTTCGAGACCGTGCGCTGCACCTCGGCGATATCGGTCAGATCACAATGGTAGTAGTCCGGCTCTGCCCCGCCCGCTGCCGTCAGCCTCTCCGTGAGCGCTCTCGCAGCGTCATCGTTAACGTCGAAGAATGCCACCTGCGTCTTCTGCATCGCGAAGGCCTCCACAAACGCCTCACCAATTCCGGAAGCGCCGCCCGTAATCACAACCACGCGATCACGAAGACTCGGATACTGTGCGAATTGATCCTCATTTGCCATACTGGATTCCCTTGCGCCTCTGCTTTGCCCTCTCTAGTGCGAATCGCGAGTAACAGTCGTGCCTCTGCAGCCGACCAGAAAGTCAAGATCCGCGCCTCGCGAAGCCTGCATCACGTGCTGCACGTACATCTGCTGGTAGCCGCCATTCAGCTCGGGCAGCAGCGGCTTCCACGCCGCGCGCCGCCGCGCAAGCTCTTCGTCTGCGACCTCCAGATGCAAGCGCCTCGCCTCCACATCAAGCTCGATCACATCGCCATCCTGCACTAGCGCCAGTGCCCCTCCCGCAGCTGCCTCCGGGCACACGTGCAGCACCACCGTTCCATAAGCAGTGCCGCTCATTCTGGCATCGGAAATTCTCACCATATCCTTGATGCCGCGCGCCAGCAGCTTCGGCGGAAGTCCCATGTTGCCAACCTCCGGCATCCCCGGATAGCCCTTCGGACCGCAGTTCTGCAACACCAGAATCGAGTTCTCGTCCACGTCCAGATTCGGGTCCATGATGCGCTGCTTGTAGTGCTCAATCGTGTTGAAGACAACCGCCCGGCCGCGATGGCGCATCAGATGCGGCGAAGCGGCAGAAGGCTTCAGCACAGCCCCATCCGGCGCAAGATTGCCGCGCAGCACCGCAACACCGCCATGCTCCACCAGCGGCTTCGCAAACGGACGGATCACTTCCGGGTTCCAGTTCGGCGCGTCCTTGCAGTTCTCGCTGATGGATTTGCCCGTCACCGTCAGCGCATCCGCATGCAGCAGCTTATGTTCTTCGAGCGTCCTGATCACCGCCGGCTGTCCGCCCGCGTAGAAGTAGTCCTCCATCAGGAAGCGCCCCGATGGCATCAGATCCACAATCGTAGGCACGTCGTGCCCCAGGCGGTCCCAGTCGTCGAGCGACAGCGGCACGCCGATGCGCCCTGCAATTGCGATCAGGTGAATCACCGCGTTGGTCGATCCCCCAATGGCCCCGTTCACGCGGATAGCATTCTCGAATGCCCCCTTGGTCAGGATCTTCGAGAGCTTCATATCCTCACGGACCATCTCAACAATGCGGCGGCCCGACATATGCGCCAGCACACCGCGGCGCGCATCCACCGCAGGAATCGCTGCATTCTGCGGAAGCGCAATGCCCAGCGCCTCCACCATGTTGGCCATCGTCGAAGCCGTTCCCATCGTCATGCACGAGCCCGCGGAGCGTGACATGCACGTCTCAGCTTCGTTGAACTCAATCTGCGTCAGCTTTCCGGCCTTCAACTCTTCGCTGAAGCGCCAGACATCCGTCCCCGAGCCGATATCCTTGCCGCGATATTTCCCGCTCAGCATCGGTCCGCCCGATACGACGATCGACGGAAGGTCGCAGCTTGCGGCGCCCATCACCAGTGACACTGTCGTCTTGTCACATCCGCACAGCAATACCACGCCGTCCAGCGGATTTGCGCGAATGCTTTCCTCCACGTCCATGCTCACAAGATTGCGAAACAGCATGGCCGTGGGCCGCAGAAGCGTTTCGCCCATCGACATGACAGGGAACTCGAGCGGCAGTCCGCCCGCCTCCCACACTCCGCGCTTCACGTGCTCGGCAATGTCGCGCAGATGCGCATTGCAAGGCGTCAGCTCGGACCACGTGTTGCAAATGCCGATCACCGGCCTGCCGTCGAAGACATGGTCGGGCAAGCCCTGATTGCGCATCCAGCTGCGATGGATGAAACCGTCCTTGTCTTTCTTGCCAAACCATTCTGCGGAGCGAAACGCCTTCTTCTGTTCAGACATCTCTAGTCACTTCCATTCTTTGATCGTTTGTGGGACCGGGACGTGGCCCGGCCACCCGCCACCACCCGTGTTTGGGTAGCAATGTCTTTCGAGGTCTGTTTCAGGATTGCGAGCATCGCACCTTCTGCATGATCGCCATCCTTTGATTCGATCGCCTCCATCACCGCGCGATGCCTGAGCAACGATTTCTTGTACAGATCGCTGTTGCTGTTGGTCAAACGGAAGCTCGACCGCAGCGCGGCCAGAATCAACGCTCCAAACGGCTTCATAAAGATGTTGTGCGTCGCCTCAAGCACCGCCAGGTGGAAGCGCAAATCCGATTCGATTGAGGCCGTCAGATCACCCGTCGCGCGCTCCATATCCAGGTACGCACCCCTGGTCTCCGCCAGATCATCCGACGTTGCGCGATGAGCCGCCATACGCGCAGCCGCCGGCTCCACCACTTTCCTCACCTCCAGCAGGTCAGGCATCCCGGCTGGGGCGCCGTTACCGGAAAACAGCCAGCTCAGCACCTCGGGATCAAGCATGCTCCACTCGGCATTCGGGCGCACCCGGGTCCCGGTCTTGCGCCGAACCTCAACCAGGCCCTTCGCCGAAAGCACCTTGATCGCTTCCCGTAGCGCCGTTCTGCTCACGCCAAATTCGGTTCCTAGAGCGGCCTCGTTCGGCAGCACAGTCCCCGGCTTGATGCTGCCTTGAGCAATCAGCGAGCCGATCCTTCCCGCAACCTCATGGTGAAGGCTGAGCCGCGGCAGAGAGGGCGATCGCGTCTCCCTCCATTGAATCTTTCCTGTCACGGATTGAAATATTACATATGATGTATTGCTTGTGTATACTTTTTTGTTTGATCCGGGTACCGTGCTTCGTTGACCAGCAAACAGAACCTCGATCTGCCAATGGAACGCGACCAATATGTCTCACGATGTGCCCGATGTGCAGGAGTCTTCAATGCTTGAGTGCCTGGCGGACTACGGCTGCGAAACAGGCGAGAACCCGCTCTGGCACCCGCTGGAGAAGCGTCTCTACTGGTGCGACATCCCCCGCGGCCGCATCTTTCGCTTCGACCCGGCCACCGGTGCCCATGAGCAGTGCTACCAGGGGAGAACCGTGGGCGGGTTCTCAGTGCAGTGCGACGGATCGCTCCTCCTCTTCATGGACCGTGGCGCCATCGCCAATTGGCGCGAAGGCAAACTCACCACCGTGCTCGCAGAGATCGAGCAGGAACGCGACTCGCGCTTCAACGACGTCATCGCCGATCCCGTGGGGCGGGTCTTCTGCGGGACCATGTCGAGCGCCGCCAGGAAGGGCAGCCTCTACCGTCTCAATCTCGATGGTTCCCTCGATCGTGTCCTCACCGGCATCGGCTGTTCCAACGGCATGGCGTTCACGCAGGATCAAAAAGGCTTCTATTACACCGATTCCTTCGCCCGTGAAATCTACCTCTTCGACTACAGCGCAGACGATGGCACCCTCCACAACCAGCGCGTCTTCGCACGCTTCGAGGAAACCGACGGATTGCCCGACGGAGTGACCCTCGATGCCGAAGACCGCCTCTGGTCAGCTTTCTGGAACGGTGCATGCATCGCGCAGCTTGACGCCACCGGCCGCATCGCGCAGAAAGTGTCCTTGCCTGTACCAAAGGTTTCCAGCCTCACGTTTGGCGGCGCTGACTACCGTGACATCTACATCACCACCGCAGGCGGACACACCAAGCTCGAGGACGGCCCACTCGCCGGTGCGCTCTTCAGGCTGAAATCGCAGGCACGGGGAGTTCCCGAGTTCTACTCCCGGATTCCAGTTCCCTGAACAACGCCTCTCGTTTCTCCACCGACGCATCCATCGTTCGCTATAAAATTGCAGGAGGAAGAATGAACCAGATCGACCTCAACAACCGGCACGCCGTTGTCACCGGAGCGGCACAAGGAATCGGCTTCGCCATCGCCAGGCGCCTGTTGGCCTCCGGCGCATCGGTGTCTCTCTGGGACCGCGATGCTGAGACGCTCGCAACCGCGCGCCAACAGCTCGACCTTGACACCCATGTCACAACCGAAACAGTCGATGTCTCCAGTGCAGAGAGCGTCGCCGCTGCGACAGAAGCCACGATCCAAAAACAGGGCAGGATCGATATCCTCGTCGCCAACGCCGGCATAGCCGGGCCCAACCACACCACCTGGGAGTACCCGATCGACGCCTGGAAGCAGGTCATCGACATCAACCTCATCGGCGTCTATCTCTGCTGTCGCACCATCGTGCCGCACATGCTGCGTCAGGACTACGGACGCATTGTGAACGTCGCCTCCATCGCCGGTAAAGAGGGCAACCCAAACGCATCAGCCTATAGCGCCTCCAAGGCCGGCGTCATCGCACTCACCAAGTCTCTTGGCAAGGAGACGGCAAACCGCAACATTGCCGTCAACTGCATCACGCCCGCTGCCGCTCGCACCCGCATCTTCGAGCAGATGACCCAGCAGCATATCGACTTCATGCTCTCTCGCATTCCGCGCGGTCGCTTTCTTGAGGTCGACGAAGTCAGCGCTATGGTAGCCTGGCTCGTCTCTGAGGAGAACTCGTTCACCACCTGCGCAGTCTTTGACATCAGCGGCGGCCGAGCCACTTACTGACACCACCATCAAGCATTCATTGAGAAAAGGAATGACCCATGAGGTTCTTGAGATTTGGAAATCCCGGACAGGAAAAGCCGGGCGCGCTCGACTCTGAAGGAAGAATTCGCGATCTCTCCAGCGTAGTGGACGACATCGCGGGCGCGGCACTGTTGCCTGAGTCCTTGGACAGCCTGCGCCGCATCGATCTTCACACTCTGCCGCTCGTCGACGGCACTCCGCGCCTTGGTCCTTGCGTCGGCGCCGTCGGCAAGTTCCTCTGCATCGGTCTCAACTATTCCGATCACGCCGCCGAGTCAGGCATGGCCGTGCCGGCCGAGCCGGTTCTCTTCATGAAGGCCACCTCTGCCATCTGCGGCCCGGATGACGACGTCATCATTCCAAGAGGCTCACAAAAGACCGACTGGGAAGTTGAGCTAGGCGTGGTCATTGGGAAGGAAGCGAAATACGTCCGCGAAGAGGACGCCCTCTCCCATGTCGCCGGATACTGCGTGGTCAACGATCTCTCCGAGCGCGCCTTCCAGTTGGAAGGAACCGGTCAGTGGGTCAAAGGCAAGAGCGCAGACACTTTCGGCCCCATCGGTCCCTGGCTCGTAACAGCCGACGAAATTCCCGATCCGCAGAACCTCCACCTCTGGCTCGAAGTCGATGGCCATCGCTATCAGAATGGCTCCACCGCCACCATGGTCTTCGGCGTGGCCCATCTTGTGAGTTACCTCAGCCGCTTCATGAGCCTGCAGCCCGGCGACATCATCTCCACCGGCACCCCTCCCGGAGTTGGACTGGGCCAGAAGCCTCCCGTCTACCTGCGCGCAGGCAACGTCATCACCTTGGGAATCGAGAACCTCGGCCAGCAGCGGCAACTGACCGTTCCGTCCGCCTAGCACGAGCAGGTGCCCCATCCATCCCCGCGCTTTTTTTGCGGGGATGGGTGGGCAAGCAAGCCCCCAACCCCACCACGACTAAGCTCACAGCATCCCAAGCACGAAATTGGGTGCCCCGGGTCTGGATTCTCAGACCTGGGAAAGCGCGTCTCGCGCCCGGCCGCTAACCTGATCCTGCCTGTTTCTTGCCTGATCCTGTCAAATCGAAGCCTTTGTGTTCTCTTTGCCCAGACATCGCAGTACGCTGAAAGCAGTTGAGTCATTCAACGCACATGGTCAGAGAGAAGCAAGCCGTGGATGATTCGTCAGGTGTAGCTGCGCTCAGAGCCACCCTGGCGCAGAAGATTCTTGCGCACATGCCCGCGGACGGAGCAGAGCCAACCTCGATTCCCGGCCTCCGGCTCTATAAGCGCTCAGCGCCCACGGCCTGTACCTCTGCCAATTACGAACCCGAGCTGATCGTCTTTGTCCAGGGCGAAAAGCGCATTGAACTCGGCGGAACGCCGCTCGTCTGCAACGCTTCCTCTTTCCTTTTGACCTCGGTCGATCTGCCCGTCATGAGCCAGGTCACCCAGGCCACCCCACAGAAGCCCATCCTCGCCTTGCTGCAGAAGCTCGACATGGCCGTGGTGCGCGAAATCCTCAGTCAGGACGAGTTCCTTTCCAATGCGCCCGCCACCCGCGTCCGCGGCATGACGGTCGGCACCACCACGCCAGAGCTCCTTGAGGCCTGCATCCGGCTCGTCGATCTGCTTGACTCCCACGGGCAGTCCATCTTCCTGAGCAACCTGATTCAGCGAGAGATCATCTACCGTATCTTGCGCGCGCCGCAGGGCGGGCATCTTCGCGCCATTGCCACCCTGGGCGAGCAGAGCAACCGATCGGCCAAGGCCGTCGCTTGGCTCCGCGACAATTATGCAAAGCCGCTGCGCATCGAGGAGTTGGCGTCGGTCGCGCAGATGGGCGTCTCAACCTTCCATCACCACTTCCGCACCTTGACCGCCATCAGTCCGCTGCAATATCAAAAGCAGCTTCGCCTCCACGTCGCGCGCGAGCGCATGCTGCTCGGCGGGCTGGACGCCACCAGCGCGGCATTCGAAGTCGGCTATGAGAGCGCGAGCCAGTTCAGCCGCGAGTACAGCCGCTACTTCGGTCAGCCCCCAAAGCGCGACGTCAAGCAGCGCAGGCAGATGAACCACGAAGCAGACCACGAATGACCCGGCTTCCGAGATGCTGGTCTGCCTGTCTGCCCTGCGCATGCGCGTGATCGATTAAACCCGCAGCTCACCGCTCGCAACAATCTGCCGCAGGTGCCCGAGCTTGTTTGAGATCTGAACCGAGTGCCGGCAGCTTGCCTTGCATGTGTCGCATTGTCCGCAGGCATCCAGCCCTCGTCCAACTTCAATCGCAGCCATCGTCTCCGCCGCCAGCGCGTGGTTGCCATACTGCGCGGCATACATATGCGCGCGCATCATGTGCGGAATATC
>DCFV01000018.1:46862-52473 GCA_002314435.1 Acidobacteriaceae bacterium UBA1795
GCCACCGTGTTCTTGTCGAAGAGGAACGCGCGCTCTTCAGCCGTGTACACAAGGTCCGATGCGACAGAGAAGTTCTGCTCCAGTTGCTCATATGTCGTGAATCCGGGAATCGCTGTCGTAATCGACTTATGGTTCAGTGCCCATTTCAGCAGCGCCGTCTGGCTGGCGGGTGTCAGAGGCTTGCCCAGCTTCGGATCAGGACGCATGCGGCCGCCCGCCTGGGTCTTCATCGCCACTATGCCAATGCCCTTGCCGGCCGCTTCGTCGATCGCCTTCCGCAGTACTTCGTCATCGGCCAGCGTGTAGTTGAACGCAATCAGCACCACGTCGTAGACACCCAGCTTCATTGCCGTGCGCAGCGCCAGTTCCGGCTGATGCGATGAGACCCCGAGGAAGCGTGCCTTGCCTTGCTTCTTCAGCTCAGCCATGGCCGCCAGCGCACCTTCAGAGCTGATGGCCGCTTCGGTATCGGCCGCGTGATTGTAGAGGATGTCCACATGATCCATCTGCAGCCGTTGCAGGCTGCCCGCAAACACTTCGAGGAAGTTCGCCTTGATTTCTGCGGTGCTGTAAGTCTTCGGCGGATCCTGCCCAGGCCCGCGACCAAAGCCGGGCGGCAACACTTTGGTGGAAATGATCACGTTGTCGCGAACGCCCATCTCCTTGATCATGTTGCCCACCATCTGCTCGTTGCGGCCCTGCTGGTAGTGGGCCGCCGTATCAAAATGACGAATCCCAAGATCGTAACTGCGGCGAATCAGCCCCGGCACGTCCGCGTTCATCACGCCCATGCTCACCACCGGCAGCGTAACGCCCGTCTTGCCCAGGGGGCGGCGAATGATTTCTCTGCCGCTCGAAAGAGCGTCAGTTCCCACCGTCTGCCCCAGAAGATAATCGGCGCCTCCCAGCAACTGCGAGGCAGCCAGCATCGCAGCAGGCTTTGCAATAAACTCTCTACGATTCCACGGACGAACTTCCTTCATGGCATCCTCCCCTGTCACCTCAAGCAGACTCGGAAACTGCGAAGCGAACCCTACTGCAGCCCTTTGGTCAGCTCGTTCAACAATGCTCCCGCCTCGCTGGTCGGACTCAGCAGCAACACAAGATAGCGTCCCCTCGTCAGCGCAAGCATCTCCCCTTCATAGCTGTTGCTTGCCCGCACCACGCCCTCGCCAATCTCCGCAGCGGGCTTCACGCTTCCCGTCTTCGCGAAATACTGCTCAAGCTGGGTCAGCCGATCGTGCGCATCCGCCTCATCACGCGCCAGAGTCACATACAGCTTGCTCTGCTTTGCGCCGAAATCATACGCAGCCACATACGCCGGAGCCAGAAACGAGTGCCCCAGCGGCTCATTCGGCATGTACTGTTCGGAATGCGGTTTGCGCCCCGTCTTGGGCAGTGCCGTCAACAGTGCAGGCAGCCCCGGATTGCTTCCAATCTTCTTTGCGAAGGCCTCCGCAAGAGGCACCGAGACTGTTTCGGCGCCTTCACCAAATGCCGCAATCTTCACGTAGTACCGGTCCTCAAGGAAGTTGAGGATTCCCTGGTTCTGGTACGCTTCCGCCCCGATTGCAAGATAGTGGCTTTCGTCCGCGCGCTCGGCTGCGTACATGCCAAAGGCCGTATCCGGCGTTCCCATGTCGAACACATCCACCGTAATGTCGATATTCTGAGCGCGCATGTCTAGATGCATCAGCAGGCGCGTGCCGTAGAGCAGAAAGATGTCCGCTCCGCCGTCCATGTACTGGTAGAGATTGTCAGGAGTAAAGAAGGTCGGATCTCCGCGCTGCGCAACTCCCTGCGGAAGCGCATCGGGAATCAGCTTCACCAGTTCCTTGCGATCCGGCTCCTGCGCCGCACCGCGCAATGGAGCCAAAGCGCACAAACTTGCAAGCGCTATCATTGGGGCTGCGAAAATCCAGCGAGTCTTCATGGACCATTCCCGGAAGCGTCGCAAAACACGGCGCGTTCCTTCCGGCATTGCTCCACCACAAGAGTGAGAGTCGATAGAACTATACGCTCTTCGGCGCGCTGATTGATGTCACAATCCTGTCGAGTTCTTGCCTATTTCTGCGCTTCTCCAGGCGCTCTCCGCCACGCAACTTCGTCATCGCCACAATACCGCTGGCGCGTGATCGGCTCGGGCATTCGCCTTTGGTATCCTCTTCCATAACACCAATCCAAATTCGGAAATCTCCGGCGCTTCGCCTCCGCGCACCGGCCGGTTTTCGCTCGGGTCCAGAAGAAAATTGACATTCGATCGATTTCATAACGCAGTTCTTTGTCTGTGTCTCTCCACTCTTTGCACCGCCCTTCCGAGTCAAGCGGGCGCAGAGAACCCGCGCTCTGATGCAGCGCAAGAGCGCGACCACCCGCGCACGCGCTCCATCGAGGACCTGAACCTGAAGGGCGCCGCCGCCGACAACCCGCCCTTTACCGACACAATCCTTGGCGTTGATTCCCCTTTTCGGCGCAGCCTCCTGCGCCACGGCCTCCTCTTTCGCACCGGCGCCAATGGCGCCTATATCCAGAACACCCTCGACGCCCCCGTGCCCGCTGATGAGCAAACCTATACCAGCCAGCGTCCCTTCGGCAGTTACTCCGTCAACCCGGTTCTGACCGCGGACCTCCGTCAGCTCGGCCTCTGGGGAACGCAGCTGAACATCAACGGCCAAATACAGCAGTCCAGTTGGAGCCCCGCTCAACCCACGGCCGCAACCATCAGCAACCTTTACCTCTACAAGGAGCTTGGCGAAGACCGTGCCGAGTTGAAGCTCGGCTATCTCACCACCGACTTCCAGTTCATCGGCCTGCAGGTCGGCGGGCAGGTTGCCTCGGGCGCACAGGGAGTCTACGCCGTTCTGCCTTACGAGGTCGGACTCTCCTACTCGCCTCTTCCCGCCCCCGCCATCACGCTGAAGTATCGCTGGAACACCGGCCTCTATCTCAAGGGGGCGGCGCAGCGCGCAGCCGAGCCCGGCTCGGAAGCAGCCGCGTTAAAACGCGACGCCGTGGGAGTCCGTTTCCTGCCCCACGGCGACAAGCTGCTCCTCATCGGCGAAGCGGGCGTCAAGCGTCCAGCAGCCGCGGGAAAGCTCAGCGCATGGTACCGGGCCGGATACATCGCCAACAACACGCCCTACACCAGCCTGCGCACCGGCCTCAAGAAGAGCGGCAACTACTGCGGCTATCTGCTTGCCGACCGCCAGGTCTGGCAACCGCAGGCCTCGAACCCGGGACGCGGCGTCTATGTCGGCGGCTCTGCAATGGTCGTTCCCGCCGACCTCGACATCTACCGCCTCTACTACGAAGCGCGCGCCTACTACGCCGCACCGTTCCGCACCCGGCCTGCCGATTTCGCTTCGGTCGTTGCTTCCTATACTGCCATCAGCCAGGACTATCTCCGCAGCGTGGCCGCCGCCGGAGGCACCTACTCGCGCGCCTCGGACTCGGTCACCGGCAGCTACACCGTGCACCTCGCGCGCGGCACCTATCTAGGACTCGGCCTCAGCTACGTCAACGGCCCATCCGTCACCCCCAAGGTTCCTTCCGCGCTCACCTTCACCGCGCAAACCAGCGTGTTCTTCTAACTCGCCTGGTTTCCCTGGCCTCACTCTCTATATCTGGGAGAACCAACTGCCCAGTCCCGAGCCTGTTGAACCATTTTGATTGCCAGCCTTCGGTCCACTGCTCTGAGCCTTTCGGGGTTGGCATTTGTCGAAACACATACCTTCCAATGCTCAATTCCTGGCCTGCACCTTCCTGGACTCCGTTCACGTTCTTCTGGAACTGAGAGCCAGGGGGCTGCTCACACCAAGCGAGTGGATAGCGTTGCGAGCGGAAAATCGCGTCAGGCGACGCGGAGTTCGAAGGCTGTGACGGCCCCACCGTCGAGAACAGCAGTGAAGGATGGCACGATTTTTGCAGCAACCCTTCGGGCCAGCGCCATCCGCTCGCGTAGCGTGATCAGGCCCTAATGCGGCAACCTTGGCCGCAGCCACCCGTAGACCCAGGTTCCTGCAAGTGCGCTTACCAGCGCTGCAATCATGACGTAAACACCGTTGCCAATCAGAGCAACCACGGGGCCAGGGCAAGCGCCCGTCAAAGCCCAACCCAGTCCAAAGATGGTGCCGCCGGCCGCGTACTGAATCCCGCTTCCCAGAGGCTTCGGAGAAACTGAGATGAGTTCGCCCGACGCTGACTTAAGTTTTAGAAACTTGATCAGTGCCAACGAAACCGATGCGGTCGTGACTGCGGAACCAATAATCCCATACATGCGGAACGACTGGAATCGAAACATTTCCTGGATGCGAAACCAGGAGAGCACTTCCGACCTTGTGAGTACGAAACCGAAAGCGATGCCCAGCAACAGAAACACCGGTAGAAACACCGTCCGGACCTCCGACGAATCCGTGCCTTCGGACCCGCAGCCTTGAAATTGCGAGAGTGTCGCCTGTGTCATCGTCATCCCATCAGAAACGGTAGAATAAAGTAGGTTGTTGCCAGGCCGCCGGCGAAGAAACCCAGGACCGCAATCAGTGAGGGCAATTGAAAGTTCGCCAGTCCGCTGATGGCATGTCCTGACGTGCAACCAGCTGCATAGGCCGTTCCAAATCCAACGAGGAGTCCGCCCACGACCACAGAAACAAAGCCACGCACCGTCAGCAGAGCGTGCCAGCTGAACAGCTCGCGCGGTGCCACGCCGGTGAAATCGTGGATGCCCAACCGCGTCAGCGACGCCCTGGTTTCTATAGAGATCGCAACTCCCTGCGCTCCGAAGAAGTGCGCGGACAGGAATCCGCCAATCAACACTCCCACCAGGAACACCAGGTTCCACAATCCTGCGCGACGCCAGTTATAGCGGAAATACTCCACCCTGCCCGGCGCTATCGCCGCGCACAGATGACTGAAGCTGCCCGAAATGCCGAATACCTTGTTCCCCGCAATCAACAATGCGGGAACGAATAATCCAATGAGTGGACCTGCGATGTACCACGGCCACTCTCTGCCTAACCAGGCTGTCATTCTGCTTTACTCCCTTTTGTACCGTCCCGGGCGGTCTACTTCTTGCCCTTGTTCCATGCAAAGCTCACCTGAAAAGAATCCTGGCTCATGCGCAAGTCCGCATTCCCGCCGCCGTTGGCTGGAGCAATCGAGTTCACACCATGAACAGTGTTATCGAAGGCATGCACGTAGGCGAAGTTGAGCTCTTTTCCGCCCTTCAGTCCCCAGGTGGCCCCTGCATGTAGATGATCCTGGGTGACCGCAGGAGCCAAAAGGTTGAAGAACGTCTGCGAGCTGTCGAAGGGCAATCCAGAATGGTTGTACCCTCCGCGCAGCGTCAAGGCCGGATTCACATCGTAGGTGAGTCCCGCCTTCACCACATTCACATCGTGCCATCCGAACCCCGGACCGTTGTCCGATCCAAGCAGAGCCTGGTTCGCGCTGGAGTTGGCGATTGACTTCACCTGGCCATAGAGGATGCGCTCTTCATCGAACAGCACAGTGGCCTTGGAGCCGACCTTCACCGCCGCGCCGACGGCAAAATTCGCCGGAATATCGAACTTGCCTCCCTCCGCAAACAATCCCTTGTAGCGGTCAAAAGCACTGG
>DCFV01000044.1:0-586 GCA_002314435.1 Acidobacteriaceae bacterium UBA1795
CCACTACCAGACCGGCCTTGTCGAGCGGCCGATGCCGGGTGCCCCACCTTCGCCTCTTTTCCGGCGAAGGGTGGGAGACCGCGCACTGCGTCAGGGGTTCATTGACACCGTCGAAATTGCGTCGGAACGAACAGCACAATGGCACGGGGCAGAACAAAGATAGGCACGCAGCCTGCCCCGTCCCACCCAAAGTTCAGCCTGGCCCACAGCACAGAAATCGAAGGGCTCCTGGCTATCCACGTGGGGCGTTGTGACGCGCGAAGGTTACGGTTTTCTGCCCGATGAAGCCCCCAAGCCACCCCAGCGCCACAACGATCAGCAGGAACAGCGTGTTATGCAAACCAAGCCGCCCCCCAAAAGCCAGGGTCACCGCCAAACTCAACAGACCGGCCAGAATACCTACGATGAGACCACTGATAAGACGGGCCCCCTCCGTTCTTCGAGCAACCCTGAAGGCCAAAAGCAACGTCAGGACCATCTCAAGCCACGGCATCAATCCGCGACTGACGCTCGCGGCAAAATGGTTAATGGCGATTTGGTCGGGAGCGCCCCGCGCCTGAAAAGCCAGGACAAACGCGTAGGCAGT
>DCFV01000044.1:914-4006 GCA_002314435.1 Acidobacteriaceae bacterium UBA1795
CCAGCGGATTTTTGATAGAGAGTAGCTCCCAGAGGGCACACGCAAGTTGGCTTCGCCGGGAAGGCTCTCAGGGGAGAGTTTCGGATTCGGGATCTTCATCTCGGCTCCTTCGATTGGCATAAGTAATCGTTTCGGGATGCCTTCGACCGAATGTCGTGGTGTGCTTTCCTCCAGCAGCCCGCCTGGCACGGGGCGTCCCGTATCAGAGTGCTCGATGGAGAACGCAGTCCATTGTATGACTGGGCCCGCGACTCTGGGGGGAGTTGCGTCGGGAGGTGACCCAGGTGCCGTTGAATGAGCATTCCAGCAGTAACTCCGGGTGCCCCAGGTCCGTGTGTTCGGACCTGGGAAAGCACGCCCCTAACCCCGCCAGAAACAAACTGTCACCGCCAACTAATAAACCCGCGAATTCTCATTGCAAAGAATTAGCCCCAAAGCGCGCATACTGGGCCTAGGCACGGTCTGCGATGAAGAAATAGTCCTGTATCTTCGTCGCGAAAGTGTTCCACGTGGAACATTTAGGCTATGGTCCGTCCTTCGCATCTTGGTCGCCGTCAAAGTGTTCCACGTGGAACATTTCCCCCCGGATGCCAGCAGCTAAAATATCCCCATGCCTGCACTCATTGACGCCATCGACATCAAGCGCAAAATGTACTTCGAGTTCGAGAACGCCCCGTACTACTGCATGGACGTGGAAGTCTCAACGCCGACCGCCCGTGGCGGCCAGACGCTGGTCCGCATGAAGATGCGCAACCTGCTCACCCGCGCCGTCTTCGACAAAACCTTCAAAGCAGGCGAGAAGTTCAAGGTGCCCGACCTTGAAACCGTCGAAGCCTCCTACCTCTACTCCGACGGCGAGGGCTCCTACTTCATGGATCAGGAAACCTTTGAGACCCACACCCTCTCGCCGGAAAAGCTGGGCGATGCGCTCGACTTTCTGCTCGAGGGCGCGATCATCAAGATCGACAAATTCAACGGCAACCCCATCGGCCTTCAGCTTCCTGAGAAGGTCGAGCTCACTGTAACTTATACCGAGCCTGCGGTGCGCGGCGATACCTCTCGCGGCGACGTGACCAAGCCCGCGAAGCTCGAAACCGGCATCGAGATTAAGGTTCCGTTTTTTATCAAGGAAGGCGAAAAGATCAAGGTCGCGACCGAGACACGCGAGTTCGCAGGTCGCGCCTAGCGCTGCTGGCAAACGTCCAGGGCGCCTGAGCTGACGGCGCCTGCGGCCTGATCGGTTAGTCCTTGGACAGGGCTGCCTTGAAGACCGAGACCCAGCTGATGATGACTACCAGGACGCAACCCGCCAGGCCCGCAAAGAAGAGGCCTTCGATCGCGTACAACACCCAGATGGCGAATTTGCTATGCACGGCAGTGCGGCGATTCTAATGCGCGAGCCCTAACACCGCGCAACTATACCTTGGTATATATCGAAAAACGCCCTGCTGCCTTCCGTCAGTTGCAGGATCAATGGACCTTTAACATCGCGCCCCGACGCAGCTCGGTACCATGAACCCGCCCCTGCCCGGCCGCTCAATGAAGCTACTTGAGATAAGCGCGCACCAGGTCGATCAGGTCTTCGGCCAGTTCCGGCGCAATCTGCTCCTTGGCCCCGTCGACCAGGTGGAAGCGGATGTGCGTCTCAAGCACCTCGGCCATCAGGCTGTTCACGCCACCGCGCACGGCAGCCAGCAGCATCAGCTGTCCGCCACAGTCCTCGTCGGCCACCAGCGACCGTTCCACGGCGTCCAACTGCCCGCGCAGTTTCCTGATGCGCTGCAGAAGTTTTATTTGTTCGCGTTCATGGTGCGACATGGCATGCGCCTCCTGTTTGACTATACCCACCTGGGGTATAGTATATACCCAGTGGGGGTATGTGGCACTCGTATTCTACGCCGATGCCCTCCCAAATTCCTCCCAAAGGCCTCCGACATGTTTCGCAACTCGATGCCGCGCCTGAACCCGCTCTTGTTTCTCGCCTGCCTGGCCTTCGGCATAGGTGCGGCTGCGTTCGCCCGGGCCCAGGATCCGCCGGCCCATGAGCCTCAGCCCGCGACAACCATGGCGCCGCACCCTGCGGACACCCGTTACTGGCTCTCCGGACAGGCCAACATCATCTTTCAGGGCCGGCTGCCCTTCCACGCGCCGTATGAGGGTGTGAACAGCTTCCGAAACTCCGCCGAGTACAAGACGTCGCTGATCGGCACGTTTTACACGGCGGTGCGGCCCACGCGATCGATTCGCTACAACACCGACCTGATCCTCGACTTTGAGAGCGCGGGCGGCCGAGGCCTGAGCCAGGCGCTGGGCCTGGCCGGGTTCACCAACGTGGACGTCGTGCGCAACCCGACGCTCGGCTCAACGCCCTACATCGCCCGCTACCAGATTCATCAGACCATCGGCCTGACCAACGAAACCGTCGACCAGGATGCAGGCTTCTTCGCGCTGGCTCCGAAGGTCCCCGCACGCCGCATCGAAGTGCGCATCGGCAAGATGACCTTGCCGGACTTCTTCGACGCGAACTCCATCGGCTCCGACAGCCACCTGCAGTTCATGAACTGGACCACGGTCAACAACGGCGCATGGGACTACGCGGCCGACACACGCGGCTACACGGTGGGCGGTATGGCGGAGTACGACGACCGCTCCTGGAGCCTGCGCTACGGCCTCTTCGCAATGCCTACCGTGGCCAACGGGCTCGACATGGACTGGGCCTTCAGCCGCGCGCACGGACAGAACGGCGAGTTCGAACTGCGTCGCAGTCTACTGCCCGGGCGCAAGGGCACGACGCGCGTGCTCTTCTACGCCAACCGCGCGCACATGGGCAGCTATCGCGAAGCAGTGGCCGCGTATCTGGCCGGCACGGATGCCACGCCGAACATCGTTGCGCACGAGCATTTTGGCGCGCTCAAGTATGGCCTGGGCTACAACACGGAACAGGAACTGACGGCGAACCTGCGCGTGTTTGTCCGCTTCGGATGGAACGACGGGCAGAACGAATCCTTCGCTTACACCGAGGTGGACCAGACGGTGGAGGCCGGCGGCGACTACGCGGGAAACCAGTGGCATCGGCCGCTCGACAAGGCCGG
>DCFV01000044.1:4038-4286 GCA_002314435.1 Acidobacteriaceae bacterium UBA1795
GTGGCCGCGTATCTGGCCGGCACGGACGCCACGCCGAACATCCTTGCCCACGAGCACTACGGCGCGCTCAAGTACGGGATCGGTTACAACGCCGAGCAGGAACTGACCGCGAACCTGCGCGTCTTCGGCCGCTTCGGATGGAACGACGGGCAGAACGAATCCTTCGCTTACACCGAGGTGGACCAGACGGTGGAGGCCGGCGGCGACTACGCGGGAAACCAGTGGCATCGGCCGCTCGACAAGGCCGG
>DCFV01000104.1:0-1092 GCA_002314435.1 Acidobacteriaceae bacterium UBA1795
CCCACCAACACCACCCACAGACCCCCCCCCCACACCACCCACCCCCCCCCCCCCCCCCCCACACCACCCCCCCCACCCACTCCCCAAACCCCCCACCCGAAATGTTCGAGCAAGCACAGCATGACTTTCCCCAAATTGAAGCCGCCACCAGCGCAATGGTCGGTGACTCGGCCTCGGACATCGAGTTCGGCCAGCGGCTGGGTATGCGCACAATCTTCATTGAAGGCGACCCGGCACGGCAGAAGCCCGGCACGCGCAAAGCAGGAGCGCAGGCCGATGCGCAGTTCTCTTCTCTGGCTGAAGCCGTCAACACCCTGCTGGCGGCACGGTAGCGCGCGCCTATCTAGTAGGCGCGCAGGGCGCGGATGACTTTCAGGATCGCGTCCGGCTGCGGCAGGATCACGTCCTCGAGAATCGGCTGGTAGGCCACAAAAGTGTCCATGGATCCAATGCGCCGAACCGGCGCGTCGAGTTCGTCGAACAGCTCGTCAGCAATGCGCGCGGCGATCTCCGCGCCGTATCCCCAACTCAGCATATCCTCGTGGGCTACGATCACGCGGTTCGTCTTGCGCACCGAGGTGGCGATGGCTTCCCAGTCGTAGGGACTGAGCGTGCGCAGGTCGATGATCTCGACCTCGATGCCGTTCTCGCGGTGAGCCTTCTCCGCCGCCTGCAGGGCGCGCGGCACCACAGCGCCGTAGGTCACCAGCGTCATGTGTGTACCGGGGCGCACGATCTTCGCCTTGCCAAAGGGGATGGCAAAGTCCGGGCCGGGGTAAGGCGCACGGCCGTAGGACTCGCGATAGAGCCGCTTGTGCTCAAGGAAGAGCACCGGGTCGTCGCAGCGGATGGCGGTCCGCAGCAGTCCATTGGCGTCGAGCGCATTGGACGGGAATACGACACGCAAGCCCGGGATATGCGTAAACATGCTTTCGCCCGACTGCGAGTGATAGATCGATCCACCGGTGAGGTAGCCGCCGATGGGCACGCGAATGACGGCGGGCGCTGCCCAAGCGCCGTTCGAGCGCCAGCGCATCAGCGCCATCTCGTTGCGCATCTGGTGCACTGCGGGCCAGATGTAGTCGAAGAACT
>DCFV01000104.1:1349-3358 GCA_002314435.1 Acidobacteriaceae bacterium UBA1795
TAGTCGAAGAACTGGATCTCGACCACAGGCTTCATGCCACGAACACCATAGCCCACTGCGCGGCCCACAATGTTGGCCTCGGCAAGCGGCGAGTTAAAGACGCGCTCCGAGCCAAACTCAGTTTGCAGACCGGAGGTGAGCTTGAAGACACCACCCTTGCCCTTTACCTCTGCCAGAGCTTCTTCGCGGCTGGCGTCAGCCACGTCCTCGCCGTAGATGACGATGCGAGGGTCGCGGCGCATCTCGTCGTGCAGGCAGGCGTTGATAAGGTCGGCCATGGTGCGCGGCGTGGCGGCCTTGGCGTCGGCCGGCATCACGGGCTCGGTCGCGAGCGCCGGGCTGGTGGGGTCCAGGTCCTCGGAGTAAACGTGGCGCTCGATGCTCGAAATCTCCGGCAACGGGGCGTGCAGCGCGCGCTCGGCAGCCTCTGCCACCTCGTGCTCAATCTGGTGCTCGATCGCGGTAATCTCCTCAGCCGTCAGAATGCCCTCGCGCAGGAGGCGCATCTGCATCTTCGCGATGGGGTCGCGCAGCGCATCGGCCTCGCGCTCGGCAGCGGAGCGATACCACTTGTCGTCGTCTGAAAGCGAGTGCGAGTAGCAGCGGATGCAGTGGCCATGGATGAACGCGGGGCCCTTGCCGGAGCGGCAGTGTTCGGCCGCAGCCTGGAAGGCGCGCAAGCACTCCTCAACATCGGTTCCGTCGATCTCGGCAAAGTGGAAGTTGGGAAAGTTGGCAACGAGCTTGGAGATGCTGCCGCCGGGAGTGTTCACTTCCACCGGCACGCTGATGGCGTAGCCGTTGTCTTCTACGCAGAAGATGACAGGCAGCTTGTTGTTGGACGCGGTGTTGAGCGCTTCCCAAAACTCGCCCTGTGATGTAGAGCCTTCGCCCAGGCAGGTGAGGACAACTTCGTCGTCGTGAAACTCGACGTCGCGAAGAGCGCGGTAGTCGCCGTCGGCTTTCTGGGCGGCCTCAGGGTGGCGGCTGAAGTAGCGGCCTGCTTCCGAGGCGCCCACGCCGTGCAGAACCTGCGTGGCGGTGGAGGAAGACGTGCTCACGATATGCAGTTCGCGGCTGCTCCAGTGGGTCGGCATCTGGCGGCCGCCGCTGGCCGGATCAGTGGCCGCGCCCACGGCCTGCAGAAACATCTGTTCGGGCGTCACGCCCAGCGCCAGGCAGAGCGCGCGGTCCCGGTAGTAGGGCAGGAACCAGTCGTAGCCTGCGCGCAGCGCCAACCCTGCGCCCACCTGAAGCGCCTCGTGGCCTGCACACGAAATCTGGAAGAAGATCTTCTGCTGCCGCTTGAGTAGGATCTCGCGATCGTCAACGCGCCGGGAAAGAAACATCAACCGGTACATCTCGATCAGCTGCTGCGGGGTTAGTTTGCCGTCGGCGTTTTCAGCCTTCGGCACGCGCGCAGTGGAAACTGCAAGTCCCATCTCCTGTCACTCCCAGGTGCGAGTCTGTCGGCTCTCCGCCTTGATCCGATTGTATCAATGGCTTGCAAGCCGGGTCCCACGATGCGTCCGCACAGTGCGAGCGAGCGCCGGTACAACAGAAATTCAGCGATCAAACGGCGAGGGAGGCGGGCGTAGAGAAGGAACATCAGCCACCGATTCAATCATCTTTTCCTTCACGCGGTGAGCCAGCTTCTCGATCTCCCCAATCTTTGCGCTTTGCACCGCCGTCGGCCCTGCGTCGCGCGCCTGCGCCTCCAAGCTGAGCTGCCGCGCGAGCCTCAGCAGCTTTTCCGCATCAGACACCAATTCCTTCTGACGCGCCGCGTTGAGCGCTCGCAGGCGCCGCGAGCTCAGTGCCGGGTCCACATCGACTGACGTGTCGACAACCCCGCGCCGGTTACGGTTGATGAGACTGGGCACGCTCGGCATGCTCTCCTGGCCCGCGGGAGCCGCCGTCAATGCGCACATCAACAGCAGCAGGATCAAGCCGCCACGCCTCATCCCGCACCGCGTACATTTCCAGCGATTCCAACGCCTCATGGGCTC
>DCFV01000157.1:0-22063 GCA_002314435.1 Acidobacteriaceae bacterium UBA1795
GGCGGAGGCGCTGGTCGAGATCTTCTTTTTCCTGTGTGGCGTATTTCTTCTGCAACTCCATCTGCTCCTGCCCCTCCTGCTTTCGGCCCGAGCGCCAGTAGGCGAGCGCGAGCCGGTAATGGGCCTGCGCAAGCGTGGGCTGAAGGGCGATGGCCGCCTCCAGGTGGGAAATGCTGCCGGACCAGTCGGTCTGGTTTTGCAGCAGCAGGCCAAGCTGGTAATGGGCTTCAGGCAGGCGTGGATTGGCGGCAATGGCACCTTCCAGGAGCGCGCGCGCCTGCCGGGTCTGGTCGTCGGCGGGTTGGCCCTGCAGAATGCCAGCTGCAGCGTAGACAGCGGCTTTGGCGTCAGCCGGGTGCGCTTGTGCATACGCCAGCAGGGCAGTGCAGCGCGGCCGCGGCTGTTGCGTTACCGCTGAACAGGCCATGCCGAGCATCTCCGCGTAGAAAGCATTCGCCGGATCGGTCTCCAGTAGATCAGCAAAGACGGGAACGGCTTGAGCATAGCTGCCGTTGCCAAAGTAGGCCGCGCCGAGGCCCTGGTGCATGCGCGTGCTCTGCGGATATTGCTTGGTGGCGGCTTCGAACTCGCGCACTGCGGCGTCGAAGGTCCAGTGGCGAAGCAGCTCCACGCCGAGCGCCCACACGTTGGCTTCGCTGGGGTCCAGCTGGGCCGCAAGCTGGTAGCTGTGGGCAGCGGCCAGAAAGTCGCCGCGCTTCTCCTCGATATCGCCGAGCAGAGATTGCGCGGCAGCCGACTCGTCGAGGCCGGGCATGGCTGTGAGCTGCGCGCGCGCGGCGTCAGGCTGACCTGCTTCTGCGAGCGCCTGAGCTCGGGCCTGCATCAGGTCGGCGTTTGCCGGGTCGAGCGCGAGCGCCGCAGCATAGGCCTCGGCCGCGCGGTCGGGCTTGTGCAATTCCAGCAGGACCTGCCCCAGCGATTGCTGCGCCGTGAGATTCTTCGGATTGAGCCGCACGGCGCGCTGGAATGCATCGAGCGCGTCACCGTTGCGCTGCAGATGGAAATACGCAGCGCCCAGGTTGGTCTGTGCGACGTCGGAGGTCGGTGCCTCGTGTGACGCGCTCTGCAGCAGCGGCAGCGCAGCATCATAGCGTTGCTGTGCCGCGTAGAGCAGGCCGAGTGATTCGTCGACGGCAAAGTTGGCAGGATGCGCCTTGCGGAGCGAGAGCAGAAGTGACTCGGCAGTGCGCAGGTCGCCGCGATCCTGCGCGGCCATTGCGGCCTGGAAAGTGCGCTCCATGGCCGCCGCATCGCTGCGAGGGGCTTGGCTGTGGAGCAGGCAGGCAGCACTCAGCATGAGGCACAGGCCAACTGCGCAGATCCGGGAGTGAGGGCTTGTGTTCACGCGACGGCTTCGCTCAAGGAAAGCAAGAGTCATGGTAGCAGCAGGGCGGTGCGCAGCGCCCGCTCAGGCAGAGCTGGCACGGCCGGAAATGGGGCAAGAAAAGAAGGGACCCACGATCGTGGGTCCCCACAGGAAAAAACAACAAGGGAATACAGGGCAGCCGGCGTTAGAACGAGTACCTGGCCGACAGCTGGATGAAGCGCGAGTCCGGCGCATGCAACTGGAGGCTGCGTGTTCCGGTGATGTTGCCGCCGCTCTGGCCAATACTCGTGTTGCTGGGCTTGTCCAGCGACGGCGTGTTGAAGAGGTTGAAGATATCCGAGCGGAACTCGATAGCGTGCTCGTGATAGACCTTGAAGCTCTTGAAGATGGACATGTTGACGCGCTGGTAGCCCGGGCCATAGACCGTGTCGCGTTTTGCGCCCAGGTAGCCGATCACATCGGCGGTGTCGGTGACGTAAACCGGCATCGTGGCGCCGGTCGCAACCGCGTCCGCTGCGTTCTTGGGAATATAGTGCTCAAGCTCGTTCGTCGTGTCGTTGGTGTTCCAGGGGTTCGCGAACGAGCAGGGGTTATACCAGTTGGTGCGGTTGCGTACCTTGGTGGGGCAGGCTCCCGAGGCTTCCAGGCTGGCGGCTGTGACAGGGTTGGTTCTCTGCCAGTTACCACCGCTGGCAAAGGGGTCCTTGTTGTGGATGGAACGGGCGCTGCCGTTATTGGGCGTGCTGATGTCGGAGGTGCCGACGGTAAACGGGTTGCCGGTCTGCGCCACAAACGTAGCGTTGGCCGACCATCCGCCGACGATGAGATCCGCAATCTTGTTCTGATTGAGGAAGCGCCGTCCGGTTCCGAAGGGCAGTTCGTAAAAGACATTCATGGTGAAGCGATGACGCGTGTCAAAGCCTGCGTTGGCGTAGTCCATTTTGATCGGAATAAGGTTGGACTGCCGGTATCCCCAGTCGCCGGAGGTGCCAAGCGGCGTGGGAGCATCGTCCAGCGCGTGCGACCAGGTGTAAGTGGCCAGCACGCTGTAGCCGCGCGAGAGCCGCTTTTCCATCTTGGTCTGCAGGCTGTGGTAGTCGCTCATGCCGGAATAGGAGGTGTACGACGAGCCGCCGAAGTGAGGCAGAGGACGCGAGTTTTGCGAGCTGTTGCTGGGGTTCTGCAGTGCCAGCGGGTTGTTGGGATCAGGGAACACCTGCATATGCCGCGAGGTGTTGCCCACATAGCTTGCGGTGGCCACGATATCCGACGTGAGGCTGCGCTCGACGGAGAGGTTCCAGCCCATGGTGTACGGCGTCTTCACCTCAGGATCGGAGCCGCGCATGGTCAGGTTGGTCACGTTCGACGCAAACCCGTTGGCAAGAATGGTTGCGAAGCCGTTGCCGATTGTGATGCCATCGGTCGGGCAGTTGTAGGTGCCGCAGCTTCCGGAGGGGAAGCTACCAGTGAACTGGAAGGGATAGTTTTCGCCCAGGTTCGGCCAGTAGCCCGTGCTTTCCAGACCACCGTAGAACGTGCCGAAGCCCGCACGTACCACTGTCTTGACGTCAGGCGACCATGCAATGCCAACGCGCGGAGCAAAGTTCGCGTGCTGCGCCTTGATCAGGTGCGGGTCGCTGGTCGAAACCGGAGTCACGTTGTCCTCGGCCATCACCTGGCCGAAGTTCGGGCTATAGGTTGCACTGTTGATGATGGACATGGCATAGGAGTAGGTCTCCTTCGGAATCAGATACTGCGCCGATCCGCTGCCGTAGCCAGTGGTCGTGTCGAGCGAGGAAGCGCCCGTCATGTTGTAGGAGGCCTGGTAGCCGCCCACGTCCTTGTAGGGCTGGAAGAACTCCCAGCGCAGCCCGAGGTTGATCGTCAAGCTCGGCTTCATACGCCAGTCATCCTGGAAGTACGCGGAGTTGTTGTCGCGCTGATCGCCGTTGGTGACTTGGTTCGACAGGCCACCATCATGCTGCTGGTCGAGCAGAAAGTCCGCAACGCCGTAGCCAGTGTTGGGGGCGTTCAGGTTGCTGGTGTACTGGCCGTTGTAGTTGTAGGAGCCACGCGACTGCTGCGGCTGCAGGGTCGAGAAGCGGATGTTCTGGAAGCTGACGCCGGCTTTGAGTGCATGGCTGCCGACAATCTTGGTTACGTTGTCCAGAATCTGGTAGACGTTCTGGTGCTCGTCGGTGGTCGACCAGGTGGGGCTACCGAAGCTGGAGATGCCACTGAGGCTGACTGCAGGCAGGCCGCCATTGAGCGGTGCCACGGGGATGCCGCCGAAGCCAACCGACGACGCGAAGTCGAGGTTGGAGGCGTTCGGATGCTGGAAGCCCGTGTGCATGTAGTTGAAGCCGAAACGGGCTTCGTTGGTGAGTGTCTGCGAGAAGACGTGGGTCTCGGAGAACATGAAGTTGTCACCGAGGTTCTTCTGCTTGCCGTCATCGCCGAAGCCACCGCCGTCGAGAATGTTGCCCAACGGAGGAGCGTTGTGGCCCACCTGGTTCCAGAAGCTGAAGCGGGAGTAGGCCGTGTCCTTGTCGCTGAAGTTGTAGTCCATGCGCGCGTCCCACTGAAAGGTGTTGTCAATGATGGGACGGGTCGCGATGTAGTTGCTGTAAAGCTTGCTGCCGTTGGTGTTCGGAGCGGGGTAGTAGTTCAGCATCGACAGCGCAGTGGCGTTGAGCGGGGCGCCGGAGACACTAGAGGTGCAGCTGGAGCTCGTGGCCATGCAGTTATTGGCGTACGCTTCCGGCGCGGCCGAAGACGTCTGGTGGTAGAGCTGCACCGGAGAGTTGCCGGTGAGGTTGGTGTTCAGCAGTTCAGAGAAGTCACCCTGGCGCTCGAGCGCGGAGGGAACGGTGTAGGTGCCGCTCTCGTTGAACACAATGCGGTTGGCCTGTGCATCGGCAAACACGAACAACTTGTTCTTGAGGAGAGGTCCGCCGAGCGTGGCGCCGAACTGGTTCTCGTGATATGCAGGGACTGGCTTGGTTGTATCCGAGTTCCAGTTGTACGTGTCGAACACAGTGTTGCGCACATACTCCCATGCGCTGCCGTGCAGGCTGTTGGTGCCGGACTTGATGCTGGCGTTCACAACCGCACCGGCTGCGTGACCGAATTCAGCCGAGTAGTTGCTGGTCTGTACCTTGAACTCCGCCAGGGCGTCCGGTGGCGGCTGGGCCACAAAGCTGGCGCCGTTGTAGAAATCCACCACGTTGGCGTTGTTATCCACGCCGTCGAGGATGAAGTTGTTTTCCTCGGCGCGCTGGCCGTTCGCGTTGAAGTCGCCCTTGCCGGCGCCGCGCGAGCCCTGAGGCGGAACCGCGCCTGCGGACAGCTGGGCGATAAAGACCCAGTTGCGGCCGTTGAGCGGCACGTTGTTGATGGTTTCGGTGTCGATCACCTGGCCGACCGAGCTTTCCTGAGTCTGCATCAGCGGTGCGGTGGTGGTGACGGTGATGGTCTCAGTGGCTGTACCCGGCTTGAGGGTAATCACCACGTTGAGTCGCTGCTGAATGCTGAGGTGGAGATTGGTCTGGGTGGTCGTGTCGAAGCCGGTCGCGCTGGCCGTGACCTTGTAGTTGCCGATCTTGATGGGCGAGAAGACGTAAACGCCCGCGCCATCAGTCTTGGTTTTGAGCACAGAGCCCTGGTCAACGTTGGTAAGCGTGACATTGGCCTGCCCGATGACGGCGCCGGACGGATCCTGCACGACGCCGGTGATGGTGCCCTGGTCCACCTGTGCATGAAGCTGTACGGACGCTAGCGCGACCAACAGCAACAGGAGGGCAGGGACGATCCATTGGCGATGAAACTTCATATGGTGCCTCCAAATGGCTTGCATCTTGGTTAGTACGTGTCAGGGTGAAGGTGGCCGTCAACAAAGGAGCAGCGGCGGCACGGTAGAGAAACGCAAGGGAAGTGAAGCTGAGTTGTATACGGGTTCTGTATACGGATACATTTGCGCACTCTTCTCACCCGGACGGCACAGTACGCCGCTGCTGTAAACGTTGTCAAGGGGAAACTTTGTGCCCCTGTGAATCGTCTGTCAGAAACCCGTAAAGTGTATTGGGGAAGAATTTGAGGGCGGCCATAAGAGATTTATTTACATTGTGATGGAGCTGTACGGCTGATAAGCGCCAACAGATCGCTTCCCAGCGCGAAGGCCGGCCGGACACCGCGCGAGGGAAGTGATGCGCAGTGTCGGCCGGGTTCTAAGAGAACGCTTTCTGAAAGCAAGTCCAGCTCAGAAGCGGCCCATCTTCACACGTACCACCTCATGCTGGCCGTGAAAGGCGAGGCCACGGTCGGTTTCGTCGCCGTTCCACAGGCGCAGCGGCTTCCAAACACCATCCTGGTAGACGCCCTGTTCAGCCGTCACAATCTCGCTGTGAATCCAGGGCAGCTTGCCGGGCAGGTGGAAGATGACACTGGCATCGACGGCGGTGACGACAAATTCGTCCGGTCCAACCTGTGCCACGATGGCTGCGCCATGCGCGTCGTGTGTGCCGGGAGCCCGGCGTCCGTCGGCCTGCGGATAGCCGAATGCCACAGTGGCCTGCCACGCACCGAAGTCGAGTTCCTGCGTCGTCTGGCCGGGCTCTTCGACGGCAGTTTTGAGCGCATCGTCGAACTCCCACTGCGCAATCTCACGGCTCATGGGAGCGACGAGTGCGAAGTTGTCCGCATGCGCAGACCATTTCTCGTCGCCGAGAATGTTCCATCCGCTCTCGTCCACTCCGAAGGGCGAGAAGCCTAGGGCGCCCGCGCCCAGCGCATAGTAGAAGAACTTGCCGAAGCTGTCGCCGCGCCCGGTCTCTGGAATCCAAAGCGGATTGTCGGCGCGGTGATACGTGCGCATCAGATCGCGATAGAACGGCGAGTCGTCGGTGTAGATGTCGGGGCCTATCATGTCCAGGGAAGGCGCGAGTGCCCGCCACAGACCTACAAGCTTCTGGACGGGGCCACCGCTGGGATAACCGATGCCGGGCTGGGAAAGCTGACGTTGCGGCAACTGGGCGGCAGGGTAGTCGATCCACACATTCACGTAGCAGGGAATGGCAAACTCGGCCTTGCCCGCTGCCGCGATTTCATTGATGTATTTCGCTTGGTGGTAGGCCTGGAAGATCTCGTCGGCGGCGGCTCCGAAGACCTGGCTCCACGTGCCGGCCTGCTTGTGCGCCGCAGCCAGCAGATCGGCCGGGACCGCCCCGGCGAACAGCTTGTTGGCTTCGGATGAGTTGTCGCGCACGCTGCCCACGTTGCCTGACTCGTTTTCAACCTGCATCACCAGCACCGTGTGCTGTTCGCCGTCGATCTGTTTCAGATGGCGCATGAGCGTGACGAAGGCGGCCTTGTCGGCCTCGAGCGTATTCCGCGAGATGGGCGAGAGTACGTCGATCGGCTCGCCATCCGGACGGATGGTGCGCGGGAAGCGCTTGGAATCGGCTTTGACCCATGCGGGAACGTAGTGGTTGTTTCCGTTCTTCCAGGTGCCGAACCAGAGAAAGACGATGTGCAGTCCATGCTGGCGCGCACCCTCAACGATTGCATCCACATTCGTGAAGTCGAATTTGCCTTCCTGCGGTTCGAACTGCTCCCAATAGACCGGAGCCTCAACCGTGTTGGCGTGGAGACCTTCCATGGACTTCCAGACCTGTGGAAGTTCAGAAGGCCAGGCGCTTGAATTGTGAATCTGGCCGCCGAGCATCAGGAATGGCTTGCCCTCCACCAGCAGGGCGAAGCGGCCATCTTTCTGAACCAGGCGGGGTGCCTCGACCGCACAGGCGACCGAGGAGAGTGTAATTGCAGCAAGGCCTGCGATGCAGAGTCGCATGCGGGCGAAGGAGCGCAGAGTCAAAGCAGGAAACATGGTGGATTAACCTCGCAAGAAATGTACACGTATACATTTTGTTTCGGCAAGTCCCGGCCCGCGGGTTGCGCACTATACAATCCGGAAGACGCACCGCGCGGCACAAGCGGCCGTGTCGACCGCTGCAGCCCGGGAGAGACGCGTGGGGACAAACTGGGCCAAACTGCTGGGGCTGGCGATTCTGCCTGCGTACCTGGTGGTCACGATCCTGCTGGGATGGCGGGCGAGAAAGCGGTCGGGCGGCGCAAACGACTTCCTGAATGCCAGTCGCTCTCTGCCCCTATGGATCGTGGTGGGTGCGTTTCTTTCGGCCAACTGCGGTGCACTGGAGATTGTCGGCCTGAGTGCCGCAGCCGCGCAATACGGAGCGCAGGCCTTCCATTTCTACTGGACTGGCGCCATTCCCGGCATGGTGTTTCTGGGCGCGATCATGATTCCGCTCTACATGCACACCGGCGTGCGGAGCCTGCCCGAATATCTGGAAAGACGGTTTGATGCACGCGTGCGTCTGTTCAACGCCTGGCTGCTGCTGGGTGCGGGCACGGCCCTGGCTGGCATCGGGCTCTATGCCATGGCGCAGGTGTTGCATGTTGTGTTCGGATGGCCGTTCACGGGCAGCGCGGTGCTTGCCGCCGGTTCTGTACTGGCCTATGTGCTGTTGGGCGGTCTGCGGGCCACCATCTACAACGAAGTCTTCCAGCTCTTGGTCATAGTGCTGGGATTGGCTTCGCTCCTGTTTCTTCCAACCACCCATTTCCACAGCATTGCGGCAATCCAGGGCTCGCACGCGCACTTGTGGGAGGGGCTGCCGGCGGTAGCGCCGCACGCGGAGATGGACGGACTGGGAGTGTTCGTGGGGCTGGGTTTCGTGCTCAGCTTCAGCTACTGGTGCACGGATTTTGTGCTGGTCCAGCGAGCGCTGACGGCGCGCACCACTGAAGAGGGGCGCATGGTGCCCCTGCTGGCGGGCTTTGGCAAGCTGGGGTTCTCGCTGCTCGTCATCACGCCGGCTCTGGGAGCTGCGGCTTACCTTGGCCCGCGCATGCCTGCTTCGTTTGACCAGACGCTGCCAGCGCTCATGGCCTCGTCGTATGGCCCGGTGCAACTTGGACTGGGCATGACGGCGCTGCTCGCGAGCCTGATGACGGGACTCGCTGCCAACGTTTCGGCATTTGCCGCACTGTGGACGGAGGAGATCTATCGCGCGCATATGCGCCCCAATGCATCGGAGGCTCATTACCTTCGCATGGGGCGCACTGCTTCCGTTGTAGCCACGGTGTTGAGCATCGCTACTTCATACTTCGCGTTTCACTTTCGCGACCTGATGGAGTACGTGCAGATGATCTTCTCGCTCTTCAGTGCGCCGTTCTTCGCCGTGTTTCTATTGGGCATGTTCACGCGGCGGGCCACGGCGCGTGGCGCGCTTGCGGGGTTGGCCTGCGGAGCGTCGCTGGCCATTGCGCACCACGGGCTGATCGCCGCGGGGTGGCTGCACTACGGATCGCTGATGACGGCGAATTTTTACGTCGCGATGTACGCGTTTGCCACTTCACTGACGGTGGGACTGCTGTTCAGCGGCGGCGGAGAACGCAAGAGCGAAGCGCAGTTGGAGCAGCTGGTGTGGCGGCCCCGGCTGATGCGGTACGCGGCGCCAGGTTGGCGCTGGTGGCTGCTTGCGGCTCTGCTGCTGGCGGTGTGCGTGGCTCTGAATGTGATCTGGCGTTAACAGGCTGTGCGGTCAGGCCCGGTCCGGTGCGCGGTTCGTTGAAGAGCGGACCAGCAGAGTGCAGCGAACCTTCAGCAGCAGGCCACGACGTGAGGGGTGCAGCTTGGAGTGATCGAGCGCACGAAGGCAGGCTTGCGCCAGGTCGCGGGGGGATACGGCGATCGAGGTGAGCGGCGGATAGACAGCGTCGCCCATCTGGATTCCATCGAACCCGATGACGGACATTTCAGACGGCACCTGGATCCCATGGGCGTGCAGGGCGCGCAGGGCGCCGAAAGCGGTTAAGTCGTTGGCCGTGACGACGGCCGTGGGGCGGCGGGGCTCCATCAGTATCGAGGCCATGGCTGCGTCTCCGCCGGAGACGCGGTAATCGCCGCTCCGGATTAGGCGCTCGTCAAAGGTGAGGCCGGCGCTGACCATCCCCTTGCGAAACGCCTCAAGGCGCACCGCCGATGTGTGAATTCCAACGTTGCCGCCAATGAAGCCGATACGCTTGTGGCCGAGCTCTTTCAGGTGCTGCACGGCCTGTCGGTATCCTTCGTCGAAGTCAATGGCGACGTCGCCGGAGCCGGGCTGGGCGCGGTTGCGATCGATGGTGACGATGGGGATCTGGCGGTCGAGCAGTGGCTCAACGGCGCGCGTGTCGTATTCAGAGGCCATCACAACAACGCCGTCGACACGACGCATGACCATGCGGCGTACAGAGTTGACCAGCTTGGGCTCGTTGGACTGCGTGGTGGCCAGCAGCAGTTCGTGGTCGCTTTCGACCAGTGCCTCTTCGAAGTTTAGAAGGAATTCGGGGTAGAAGGGGTTGGCCAGGTCGGGAATGATGAGTCCGTAGGTATTGCTTCGGCCGTACTTGAGTGTGGTTGCAATCGGGTTCGGAATGAAGTTCAGTTCCTTGAGAATGCGCCGAACATGCTCGGCTGTCTCCTCCTTCACGGCGGGCGAGCCATTGATGACACGCGAAACGGTGGCACTGGAGACACCAGCGCGCTGAGCGACCGTACGCATGTTGAGAGGACTGCTTTCCCGAGGGGCCTTCATGATGCTTGCTGAACCCATTGTACGCATGGAGTGAAGGGGCTAGGTGCGGGACGCCCGGGGGATTTAAGATCTGACATGCTGCGGCGCGAGGCAAAGCTCTGGTGCGGCGACGGCGGAGAAGAGTGGCAACAAGCGATAGAACCCGGGAAACAATGCCGCCAGCGCTGGTGCTGTGCGGCGGCCTGGGCACTCGTCTGCGCCACGTGTACAGCCACGGACCAAAGGCTCTCGCACCTGTGGGCGGCCGGCCGTTTCTTGACTACATGATGGACTGGCTGCGGAGGCAGGGCATGCGGCGCGTGGTGCTCTGCGTTGGCTATCGTGCAGAGCAGATCCGCGAACTCTATCCCGAGGGTTCGGGTGATCCAGAGATCCGCTACTCGGTAGAGAATGAGCCGCTGGGCACAGCCGGGGCAGTGAAGAACGCGGAGGGCCTGATCGACGCCGAGCGCTTCTTCGTTCTCAACGGCGACTCGCTTGCAGATGTTTCGCTCACCGAGTTGCTCGCCTTCCACTGCAAGCACAGTGCTCAAGCGACGTTGGCGACTGTAACGGTCGATGCCGCCGCCCGCTTTGGCAGCGTGCTGCTGGATGCAGACGGACGCGTGACAGGCTTCTCGGAGAAGTCAGCGATCACTGCTTCCGGACCGCAGAATGTGAATGCCGGCATCTATGTGCTTGAGCGTGCGGTGCTCGCGCGCATCCCGGCCGGCCGTGCAGTTTCTTTTGAGCGAGAGCTGTTTCCGGCGCTGGCCGGCAGCGGGCTCTACGGCTTTCAGACGAACGGCAGCTTCATCGACATCGGCGTGCCCGAGGATCTGGCGAGCGCACAGGCCGAGATTCCAGGACGGTTTACGGCATGATCTTGCGAGCGAAGGCTCCTTTGCGTATCAGCTTTGCCGGTGGCGGTACAGACGTGCCGCCGTATCCGGCGCAGGAAGGCGGACTCGTGCTGAACGCCACCATCAACAAGTTTGCCTGGGGCAGCCTGCAGGTGCGCGACGATGACCGCATCACCATCGACTCCGCCGACATGGGAATGTCACTGAGCTACCGCGTGGGTGTAGAGCTGGCTTTTGATGGAAAGCTGGACCTGGTGAAGGCGGGGCTAAACCGGCTGGCCGGCGAAAATGCACAGGGGTTCAACATTTTTCTGCATAGCGATGCGCCTCCGGGATCAGGACTTGGGTCCTCGTCCGCGCTGATGGTGGCACTCACCGGACTGATGAAGGACTTCCGCAACCTGCCGCTCACCGACTATGAAACGGCGCGGCTGGCCTACACCATCGAGCGCGAGGATCTGGGCATTCCGGGCGGCTTGCAGGACCAGTACGCAGCAACGTTCGGTGGGTTCAACTTCATTGAGTTCTCGGCTGACCGCGTGATCGTAAACCCGCTGCGCATTCGCCAGGAGACAGTGAACGAACTGGAGCACAACCTGCTGCTGTGCTTTACAGGGACCACGCGGCGTGCCGATCACATCATCGACGATCAAAGTGCGCGTTACCGGGAGCACGTTCCGCTCGCGGTGGAGGGGCTTCGGCGGCAGAAAGAGATCGCCGTGGAGATGAAAAACGCGCTCCTGCAGGGGCGACTGGACGAGTTCGGCCGACTTCTGGATGCGGCCTGGCAGGCAAAGAAGGACCTGTCGAGCAGGATTTCAAATGAACGCATCGACAAACTGTACCGCGCCGCGCTCGCTTCCGGTGCCCACGGCGGAAAAATCACCGGCGCGGGCGGCGGCGGCTACATGCTCTTCTATTGTCAATTTGAGAAGAAACACAAGGTGGCTGAGGCACTTAGAGCGCTGGGCGCCGCTCCCACCGATTTCGCTTTTGAGCCGCACGGAATGCAAACCTGGCGAGTAAGCGAGGAGTCTTGACAGGAAATCAATAAATTCAATTTTTACTATTGCAATAATTCAAAATATTAATTAAAAGTGGTCCTCGTTATCCAGAAACGAGGACATGCTTCGATGTCTGCTGACTCTAAAAACGCAACCGACTGGCAGGAATTGCTGCGTATCGCGCAAGGCGCGGTGCTGGTAGTGGAGCGTGTGCGCATCCCGGAGAAGGGGATTGCCGTAGAGGGGTCGTTTACGCTGCCGGAACTGGCGCGGATGAGCCTTGAGGATCAGGTGTTCATCGCGGCCTTTCTGCGCTCGCACGGCTCGATCAAGGAGATGGAGCAGGTGTTCGGGGTGAGCTACCCGACGATTAAGGCGCGGCTCAACCGCATTGCAGGGCAATTCGAGTTCGTGGAGACCAATCCCTCGCCCTCGCGGACGGAGGTGCTGGAGCGGCTGAAGGCCGGTGATGTCAGCCCGGATGAGGCGATCCGCATTTTGGAGGCGATGAAATGACACCGAACATTGCCATCGTACGCGTGCAGAATCCGAACTGGCGTGGCATTCGCCTGTGGGTGCCGCTGTTTTTGCTGTGGATTCCATTGATTCTGCTGGTGGTGTTTGTCGCCTGCCTGGTGGGGAGAGTCGATGCATTGCGCGCGATCGCAGCGTTTTGGGCTTTGAGCTGCAGTTTGCCAGGGACGGATGTGCGGGTCAGCACGGATAGAAACCATGTGATGGTTCGGATCTTGTGAGGTGCGCGATGGGCAGCGAACGACGGGCGATTTTATCGATGATTGCGACGGGATGCATTACTCCGCGAGAGGCGGAGCGGCTGCTGGCCGTAGTTTCCGGCGCGGACGAGACGTTGCCGTGGCTTGAAGCGTGCGGCGCGCTTGTTTGGCTGACGCTGCCGCAGATGCATGCGGCGGTTTCCGAGGCGGTGCGTTGGGCTGCGCTGTGTGCGCAGTGGATGGGAGGAGTGCGATGAGCGAACATCGGCGGCAGATTTTGGAGATGCTGGCGGCGGGCAAGATTACCGCAGACGAGGCGGAGCGGCTGTTGGCGGCGCTGGAGCCGGATTCGGGCACGAATCTGCACGGTTCTGCGGGCAACGGCAAGGATGTGGACGGCCCGGCGCCGAAGTCGCGCGCGAAGTATCTGCGCGTGCTGGTCGAGGCCGACGAGTCGATGACGGGGATAAAGGGGCCGACCACAGTGAATGTGCGCGTGCCGATGCAGTTGCTGCGCGCGGGCGTGCGCCTCGCAAGCCTGATTCCCAAGCAAGCGCACGACCAGTTGGACCAGGCGCTGAGTCTTCATGGAGTGCCCGTGACGCTGTCGCAGATCAAGCCGGAAAATCTGGAAGAGCTGATCGACCACCTGGAAGACCTGACGGTGGACGTCGACGGTCAGGATGGAAACACGCGTGTGAAGGTGTTCTGCGAGTAGATCTCCGACAAGACAACTGTAGCCTCGCCTGAGCGCAGGGATTCGACAACATTGAGAGAGCAAGCAACGAGCAGACTGTGGATTGCCTGCACAGGGAAGGTTTGTGCCCAAAAGGAGAGATGCAATGACGATGGTAACGATGAGAAAGCCGCATGCGGATAGGCCGATCGAGGGAATGATGGCCAGATGGTACGCAGCCAGTACCGGCGAGATCATGCGACAGTACGTTGAGCTGGCGAAACGGATTGCGGCGGATTTGCCGCAGGGAAGCCGTGTGCTTGAAGTGGCTCCAGGGCCGGGCTACTTCTGCATAGAGCTGGCAAAGTGCGGCGAGTTTTCGATTACCGGCATGGACTTGAGCCGCACGTTTGTGAAGATGGCTGGAGAGAAGGCTGCCGAGGCCGGCGCAAAAGTCGAGTTTGTGGTGGGTTCGGCGTCGAAGATGCCGTTTGCTGCAGCGAGTTTCGACTTCCTGCTGTGCCGTGCGGCATTCAAGAACTTTGCAGATCCGGTTGGTGCTTTGAAGGAGATGTGCCGCGTGCTGCGGCCGCGCGGGCGCGGGCTGCTGATCGACTTGAGCCGCGATGCGAAGCCCGATGAAGTAAGCCGCGAAGTAGACGGAATGGGCCTTTCGACGGTGAATCGGCTCCTGACGAAGATGGCATTCAAGACGGTGCTGATTCGCAGTGCTTACACGCGGGCAGAGTTCGAGCAGATGTTTGCGCAGACGGGATTCTCACGCGTTGAGATTGCTGCTGACGGTATGGGTTTTGAAATCTTGATGACGAAGTAACTGGCGTCAGGCTTTGCGTAGCGGCTTATGCATGGGGACGACCTGCACAGTGACGTCGCGGATCTGGGACAGGAACTTGTTGATGACGGAGCCGCGGATCAGGATGTCCCAGCGCGAGCGGACGGGCTGACCGAAGATAACGTGAGAGACCGTCTCCTGCTGTGCGAAGCGGATCAGGGCGTCCGAGACACTCTTGTCGGTAAGTGTCACGACCTGCGCGCCAAGGTCACGGGCCATGCGCTGATACTCTTCCAGGCGCTGCTGGCCCTCGGGGTCGCTGTGGCGCCTTTCCTCATCCGGACGGGCGACGTAGACGGCATACCAGTTGGTGGCCAGTCGGCCTGCCATGCGGGCGCCCACGCGGACCAGGCGTTCAGTTCCGGGGCGTGTACTCAGGCAGACCATCACCTTGTCCGGGATGGGTGCCTGCTCCAGGCCCTGGGTACGGCGGTAGTCGGCAGCGCGTTTTGAAACCTGCTCGGCCGTGGCTCGCAGAGAGAGCTCGCGCAGCAGATTCAGGTTGCCTTTGCGAAAGAAATTCGCGAGCGACTGTTCAACTTTTTCGGCGGCGTAGATCTTGCCTTCGCGCAGGCGTGAGCGGAGCTCTTCAATTGTGATGTCGACGTTGATGACTTCGTCTGCGCGCTTGATGAAGCTGTCGGGGACAGTCTCGCGAATGACAGTGTTGGCGGAGCGGTTGACGGCATCGTTCAGCGTTTCCAGGTGCTGGATGTTGACGGCCGTCATCACGTTGATGCCCGCGTCGAGCAACTCAAGAACGTCCTCGTAGCGCTTGCGGTTCTTGCTGCCGGGCACGTTGGTGTGCGCCAGCTCGTCGACAATCACGGTGTGCGGGCGGCGGGCGAGAATCGCGTCGACGTCCATCTCCTTGAGCTCGACACCGCGATAGGGAATGACGCGTAGCGGGATCACTTCCAGGTCGCGGACCTGGTCAGCGGTCTCCTGCCGGCCGTGGGGTTCCACCAGCCCAATGACGACGTCAACGCCCTGTTTCCGCTTGATATGTGCGTCGTTGAGCATGTGGTAGGTCTTGCCGACACCAGGTGCCGCGCCAAGATAAATGCGCAGCTTGGCAGGCTCCTGGGTTCGTTCCAGCGCGATCTCTGCCATAGCTCAGCCAACCTCCACGGGATGGGCAATCACTTCCACTTGGTCGACGGGAAGCGTGAAGCGGAACGTAGTGCCGTGGCCGAGACGGCTCTCGACCGCGATCTGACCGCCGAGCGACTCCACGAATCGGCGCACCAGGGCAAGGCCCAGGCCGGTGCCCTTGTCAGAGGCGGAGGTGAAGCGGTCGAAGAGATGTCCGAGTCGCTCTGCCTCAATGCCGCGCCCGGTGTCGCGTACGGTGAACTGCACAAAGCTCTGTACTTCTTCGGCCGCCAGCAGGATTTCGCCCTCCGGCGGCGTATAACGCAGCGCGTTGGTCATCAGGTTGTCAAAGATGGAGCGGACGGCGCGGCGGTCGGCTTGGATGTGGGAGAGATCCGCAAAGGCTTTGATTTCGACGCGAATGTGCTTTTCGGCAGCCTCTTCAAAGTAGCGATCGCGGACCTCATTGAGCAGGGCCAGCGGGCGGATGCGGTCCGGGTGCAGCTCACGCTTGCCGGTGTCGAGCTCAGCGACGTCGATGAGGTCGGACATCAGGTCGTTGAGCTTTTCGGACTCGTTGCTGGCCGCGGCCACCAGATCGGCCTGCAGCGGCCGCAGTTCGCCGCCGAAGCCCTGGCCAAGTGCGTAGAGGCCGCGGCGCAACTGTAGCAGCGGGTCGCGCAGCTTGCGGCTGGCAATGGCAATGAACTGGGTCTTGAAGCGATCGGTGTCCTGCAGAGTGGTCACGTCTTCCAGTGTGGTCACGGTGCCCAGCAGGCGGCCGTCGGAGTCGCGCATGGGCGTGGTGCGCAGGCGGTAGCTGCGCTCCTGTTTGCCGATGCGCATGGGCAGCATCGAAGCCTCGCCCTCGGCTGCAACGGCCTTCTGCATGGCGATTGCGTCGCGGATGGCGTTGAGGATCTTGTCGCCGCCGGGCGTCGTGGTGAGCGCCATGCGGTCGGTGGCGGCGTCGCCCAGCACTTCCGCAGCAGCCTGGTTTACCTTGAGCACGTGGCCTTTGCCATCGGTCACGATGATGGGCTCGAAGATGGACTGCAGCACGGCGTCCGAGAGCTGAAACTCCATCTGTTTGCGGCCAGCCTCGGAGTCGCGCAGGTCGCGAAGGCGGACGGCGATGCGATTCAGTTCGCCGACCACGATGCCAAAGTCGTCGTGGCTGTTCCACTCCACGCGGTGCTCAAGGTTCCCCTCGGCGATCTTGCGAATGTCGCGCGCCAGCACGTGCATGGGCCGCATCAGCATCCAGATGTTGATGACGCCGACCAGTGCGGCGGCCACTGCGAAGAGAACAGCAAGCCGCCCTTCGCCTGCGGCCTCCATGGCCGACCGGGCAGACAGCGCCAGGCCGACGGTGAGCGCGGCGAGAAGGACACTGCCAAGGATCAGACGCTGGGTGAAGTTCAGCATGGGGCCGTCTCCTGAACGGCACAGAGTACTTTCTCTATACTGCGCGAAAGGCCTTAAATCGCCAAGAGCGTCCCCGGGAACGTACAGTGGCGCGGTCCTTGCGAGTGCGGGGCTCCTGTTGATTGACAACCGTCCGTTAGCCGATCTTTTTAGAACTCGATGGATCAATGCACTGCACTTGCAACCACCAGTGGCGCGGGCATGCGGCACACGCTGTAAGAACCGTGCTGATACGGGCAAGTCATGCCGGCGGGCGCAGGGCCGTGAATCACCGTCCATGAGACCTCGGGGTACTGCTGTTCCAGATTGCGGAACTGTGCCACGGAAAAGTGATTAAGCCCGTAGGTGGCATTGCTCATTTGCTTCCATTCGACAGCCAGGGAGGGGAAGAGCGAAACAACTCCACTGTCCTTGTAATAGTCGGCCAGCGCAGCGCGCCCTGAGATGGCGCGAAAGCCGTGCACGTCAGTCAGTTCGTCCTTGAAGTAGTGGGAGTCAACGGCGAAGACTGAGTCGGGTGGGGTATTATCGCGGATCCAAAGCAATGTGTTGACCCATGGATTGCTGCTCGTCTTTGACGGCAGTTCGATCTGCGGACTGTTGGGGTAGGTTTGCCGCGCTACGTAGAACATGGCCACGGCCAGTGGAAGGAAGAGAGCCACCGGCACCCAGCTGCGCCGCTCTGCCAGATATTCACCCGCTAGGCCGGCCAGGAGGAGAACGAAGACCAGTGTGATGAGATGAAATGAGCGCAAGGGCTGAAGGCGGACGAACATCTCAAGGTTAGGCGAGGAACAAAGCAATACTGCAGCGGCAATTGAGAGGATTCCGAAGGGAATAAGCGCGAAGCTGATGAGATGGAAGCCTGGCCGTGTACCGCGCAAGTCACTCTTCCAGAACCAGGCAAGAAGGGCGAGCGGCGCCAGCATACCCAGCCAGTGATACCAGGTCCAGTTGTAAAGGAAGAAGTAGTCCCGCGAAAAGAGGGCTTCACGATAGGGGCCGGTGGCCGGGGAGAGATGAAAGCCCGTTGGGAAGATGCTGACCGCGGAGGCCATAACCGGAACAGGTTTGCTTACGGTGCTCTTGGATTGCTCCGAAAGCCATATAACTCCGGTAAGGAACGCCAGGTAAACGACCATCTGGGGATGGATTGAAGCGGTGATAAGCATTGCGACGCCGACGCGGACGTAGCGTCGCTCAAGGAAGCTGGCTAGGGCAAACAGCGTGAGGGGGGTGGAAAACGACCGGGCTGTGAGATAGGGATCCATCAGCAGGAGCGCGGTGTTTGTGGCTGGCATGGTGAGAACCGCTGTGACGACCAGCATTGAAGTCCAGCGCGCGCGGGGCGTGGCGAAACAGGCCACGACGAAAAGCCAGCAAGAGGCAAGGATGGCAAAGAGACTGACCACGTACCAGGCAAAGAGGGTCCAATCCATCGACAGGTGGGTGAGCCTTGCCGTCCATGCAAGGATTGGCCCAAAGATCGACAGGTGCCCGTGGGAGGTAAAAAACTCCGTGGCATACGGATACAGGCTGGGATGCAAAAGCTTCCTGGCGGCGGGAACATAGATCTCGCCGTCTTCCACGCCGAGGTGATATCCGTGAATGGCAAGTGCCGCGGTGGTGAGACCAAACAGACGCAGGATGGGCAAACGCCCGTCCGGGGAACCGCTCATGGCGCTTCCTCCGCGGTTTGAGGTAAGGACCTGCTTTGCGGCTTCAACTGCAAAGGGGGGAAGTCAAAGATTGGCTTGCGATAGAGCCCAGTGCGTGCCGCGACGTAATCCAGAGTCGTCTGGAGCACGCCGATTCCGTAGATGGTACTACGCCGGAGATTGATCGAAGACGCGTCAGGAAAGTAGAGCGTAGGGCAAGAAACTTCCCCGATGCGCGCGCCGAGGTAGATGCACTGCGCGAGTAACTGATTGTCGAAGACAAAGTCTTCGGAATTGGCATTCAGAGGCAGGGATAGGAGCAGGTCGCGGCTATATGCGCGGAGGCCGGTGTGGTACTCCGACAGCTTGGCTCCAAGAGCGAGATTCTGGATTAGGGTGAGGGCGCGGTTCGCAATGTACTTGTAGCGTGGCATACCGCCGCGGAGGGCTCCGCCGCCCAGAATGCGCGAGCCCAGCACGATGTCGTAGACGCCGTACGCAATCATTGCCGCTATGGGTTCGACCAAGCGAGGCGAGTATTGATAGTCCGGATGGACCATGACCACGATGTCAGCGCCAGCATCCAGAGCGGCCTTGTAGCAGGTCTTCTGGTTTCCGCCGTAGCCCCGGTTACGTTCATGCTGGATGACTCGAAGGCCAAGGGAATCGGCCAGTTCGACGGTTGCATCCGTGCTGTGATCGTCGACCAGAATGCAGGCATCCACGGTAGAGGGGATTTCATGGATCGTCTGTTGGAGCGTCTTCTCGGCGTTGTACGCAGGAAGCACGACGACCACTTTCTTTTCATTCATCATGCTTAATTCCAAAACCTCGCGGGTGACTCTAAAGTGATGAGACGATGCGCGGTGGTCTGCGGTTGAAGTGGAACGTGAGGAATCTGACAGACTGCCAAGGCCCAGTTATGCCATGGGCAGGCCAGCCCGTCTGGCTGGGGATACGAGACAAGCACCCAGTCGACACCAAAATCCGCTTTGAGCCGTTCGAAATCGGCCAGGCGGAAATTCTCCCAGCCCTGCAGCGCTGCGACCTGCTGTTCCCAGAGCGGGGCCAACCATGGCACCTGGGTCACCACCGCGGTGTCCTTGATGGCGTCAGCCAGTTGGCTGCGCTCCGCCAGCGCGCGGAAGCTGTGGTAGTCCTCCTGCGGTGCGGCCAGGTAACGGGGATCGAGTGCGAAGTGGGCATCGGCAGGGGTGTTCACGCGGATCCAGGCGAAGGCTTGCAGCCACGGATTGGACGAGCGCGTGCCAGGCAGCTCGAGGTGCGGGCTGCTGCTGAACTGGGCGCGTTGCGCAGCGAACATCCCTCCGTTGGCGAGCAAAAGGAATATCGCCCACCGCCAGGAGGAAGCCTTGAGCAGGAACTTGGCAATCAGCCCGCCGGCCATCAGCACCATGAACACGTACACCAGCTGGAGGAAACGCATGGGCTGCATGGGGGTGAGCCGGACCAGTGCCGGAGAGCCCAGCACAATCATCGCCGCCACCTGCTGAAGAACACCGTAGGCAAAGACCGCGAGGGCGAAGCGGGCCAGCCGCTGGTCGCCGCGTTTACTTGCCAGATACCACAGCAGCCAGAAGAGGAACAGCGGAGCCAGTGCGCCAAGCCACTCGTACCAGGCCCAGTCGTAGAGGAACATGTAGGGGCGCGTGACCAGAGCCTTGCGCCAGATCGGTGTAGGTGACTCAAAGATCCAGCCGAGAGGGACCGCGGCGGCCAGCGAACTGCGCAGGGAGCGCAGCCACACGTGGACCGGCTCCCACTGAGCCAGCGTGAGACACACACAGAAGGAGATGCCCATCACGCCCATAATGGGGTGCAGCACAAAACTCAGCAGCAGCAGAGGCACGGCTTGCCAGACACGTTCAATCTGGATGCGCGAGACCGCGAGCAGAATCAGTGCGGTGGCCAGGTTGCGCGGATGCAGATGCTGATCGGCAAGATAGAGCGCGGTTCCCGCCACGGGCAGCGTGAGCATGGCGCCGACCAACGCCACGGCGCCCCATTGCGCGCGTGCTTCTGAGAAAAGCGTACGGGCAATGCTCCAGCAGGCGAAGAGGATGAGCACAATTGACACAAACTGCCAGAACAGCATGGTGGCCGCAACGGGCATGTGGGTGAGTTGGATGAAACCGGCCACCCACTTGTCGAACAGTGTGGCCTGCAACTGCACGCGGAAGAAATCCGAGTCGTGCGGATAGAGAGCAGGGTTCAGGTCGCACTTGACGGCGGAAAGGTACACGCCGTCGTCTTCAATGCCGGGGTGATAACCCATGACGGCAAAAGCAAGTAACGAAAGCAGGAAAATCGGCACAATAGTGCGAATACGAGATTGGTTCACGTCGTTTCAGGTCCTACGTCAAAATCCCAGGGGCGCGTTCAGCGGTACAGTTCGCGATCCGCTTGCGTTGGGGAGAGATACGATCCAGTGAACCCTTCGCGTTGAGTGGAAACCACGGGCAACCGAACGCAAAACCGACTGCCGCACTGCAGTGGCAGCTTTGCGGAACGTGCGAATGGTCATTTGCAAACTATAATCCCAGATTGTAGAAGAACGAAAAGTCCGTGTCTTCAACATTTTCTCGGAGTTGACCTGGAAGAACCGGCATTTGGTCCGTTCCGCTTTCAATGGTGCGCTTTAGGTTAGACGTGCCAGGCGGCAAATAATCGACAAAGGAATGGCGAAATGAAGCTTAGTACGATGCGCGCGGTGGATCTCTGGATCGGGGTACCCCTCAGCTTTGTTTGCACGCAAATTGTGCGTCTTCTGGGTACTCCCAAGGGACCGGAAAAGCCTGAGCGCGTTCTATTTATCGAGCTCTCGGAGATGGGCAGCACCATCATCGCCAACCCGGCGCTCGAGAAGGCCAAAAGCGCGCTGGGCGCGGAAGTCTTTTTTCTGATTTTTGAGCGGAACGCCGACAGCATCCGCCTGATGCCCACCGTGCCGGAAGCGAACATTGTGACGATTCGCGAGACCAGCCTGTGGGCCCTGGCCGTCGATTCGCTGCGTTTTCTGCGCTGGGTGCGCAAGGCCAAGATCGACACCGTGATCGACCTGGAGCTGTTCTCGCGCTATTCGGGCCTGCTGACGGGCCTTTCCGGAGCGCGGCGCCGGGTGGGTTTCCACCGCTTCCACGCCGAGGGCCTGTACCGCGGTGAGATGCTGACGCACCGCGTCAACTACAACGGCCACATTCATATGGCGAAAAACTTCGTCTGCATGGTGAACGCGCTCCTGGCGCCAACGCCGGAAGTGCCGTACTCAAAGACGTATGTCTCCGATGAGGAGATCGGGGTGCCGATTCAGCCTGTGCGCGAGGACGAGAAGGAACAGGTTCGCGGCCTGATCCGTCAGGTATACCCGGACTATCGGCCCGACTACCACCGTCTTGTGCTCATCAACCCCAACAGCTCTGAACTGCTGCCCCAGCGCCGCTGGGAGCGCGACAACTTCTGCGCCGTCGCGAAGATGGTGGTGGAGGAGTGGGAGAACACGCTGGTGCTCATCACCGGTTCGCCCTCAGAGCGCGAAGAAGCGCTCAGGATGCAGGAGAAGGTCAACCATCCCCGCTTCCGCAGCTTTGCAGGAATGCATAAGCTGATGGCCATCAAGGCGCTCTACAACATCTCCGAAGTGCTGGTGACGAACGACAGCGGGCCAGGGCACTTTTCAGCGATCACACCAATTCGGTCCATCGTCCTGTTTGGGCCGGAGACGCCAAAGCTCTACGGCAGCCTGGGCAA
>DCFV01000157.1:22467-29069 GCA_002314435.1 Acidobacteriaceae bacterium UBA1795
AACGGGGCAGCAGCACCGGTTCAGATTGCGGCTGTTCGTTCCTAGGGCCTAGACGGCGGGCAGCAGGGTGCGCAGCAGCAGGAAGCCAGCCACGCCTAGGAAGAAGACAAAGGCCATGTGGATGCCGGGCTCGCGGTTGACCTCCGGCACCAGGTCGCTGGCACCCACGTAAAGCGCAACACCAGCCGAGATGGGCAGTCCGTAAGGCATCCAGTGCGGGGCCAGCTCAATCACCAGCACGCCGACCAGGGTTGCCGTAGCCAGCGCCACAGCGGAAAGAAATGCCGCCGAACGGCTGCGCCCGCTCGCGAGCATGACCGATGCCATGGTGAAGCCCTCGGGCATCTTGTGCAGAAAGATAGCGAGAAAGATCAGCCATCCAAGGGCGCTGTTGACCACGAAGCCTGAGCCGATGGCCACGCCGTCAAACAGCGCGTGGACGCTGAGGCCGCCGAGCACCGAGTAGCCGGTGCGTACGGAGACGAACTCGTCGCGGTGCGTCTCTTCGCCGTAGTGGAAGTGCGCGTTAATGGTGTGCTCGAGCAGGTGCACCACGCAGTAGCCCGCCATAATGAGGATCGGTCCGAGCACGGGACTGATGCGGAGGCTCTCAGGCGTCATCTCCAGCAGCGCGGTCGCCATCAGGAACCCCGCACCCAGCGCAACGAAGTAGCGCAGATAGCGCTCAACACCGCGGGCACGCACCAGCACCAGGCCGCCAGCCACATCGGCCAATGCGGCAAGCAGCCCAAGCAGGATAGACAGTTTGATCACGCCGTTCACCCGCTGTGCCGAATGTGCATCACGTCGCCGTCGTGGACAATGTATTCCTTGCCTTCGAGACGAAGCGTGCCATGGGCGCGCGCAGCGGCTTCGCTGCCTGCAGCGAGCAGCGCGTCCCAGCGGATGGTTTCGGCGCGGATGAAATGGTGTTCGAGATCGGAGTGGATGGCACCGGCGGCCTGCGGAGCCTTGGAGCCGGCAGGCACCGTCCAGGCGCGGCACTCGTCCTCGCCTGCGGTGAAGAAGCTGATGAGCCCGAGCAACTCGTAGCTCTTGCGGATGAGACGCACCAGGCCGCTCTCGTGCAGGCCGTAGCTTGAGAGAAACTCGGCCGCTTCCTCTTCGTCCATGTCGGCCAACTCTGCCTCCACCTTGCCGCAGATGGCTGTGGCTCCGGCGTTGGGGCGGGCTGCGACTTCGTTAAGCTTGAAGCGGCTTACGGCAGCGTTAAGATCGTCGCCGAGTGTGGCGCTTTCACCAATGTTGACCACGTAGAGCACGGGCTTCTGCGAGAGAAACATGAACCCCCGAATGAGCTTCTTCTCCTCGGGCGTCATCTCGAGTTCGCGCAGAGGCTGCTCCTTTTCGAGCGCTTCCTTTGAGCGCAACAGCAGCGCCTGCTCGCGCTCCAGTTCGCCGGTCCGGCCTTTCTTCAGGTCCTTCTCCACGCGCTCCAGCCGCTTCTCCACCTGCGCCAGATCGCTGATCATCAGGTCGAATTCCACGTTTTTGATGTCGCGCAACGGGTCAATGGCGCCGACGTGGGGAATGGAGTCGTCCTCGAAGGCGCGCAGCACGTGGATCAGAGCGTCAACATTGCGAAGACTGGTGAGGAAGGCGGTTTCCTTCAGCGCTTCCTGGCCAATGGCGGCTACGTCGACAAATTCGACAGTGGCGTAAGTTGTCTTCTTCGGCGAATAAAGCGCAGAGAGCTTATCGAGCCGCTCGTCGGGTACGCGGGCCACGCCAATGTGGGCTTCGCGCGGGTTGGAGTAGCTGCGCTCTTCCAACTTGGCCTTGGTAAGGATTTTGAACAGCGAGGTCTTGCCTACCTGTGGCAAGCCGATGATGCCTGTCTTCATTGGCTTCCTACAATGGCCCGCGCAGGATGCTTTCGCGCGTCCGGGACCTCTTCGATGATACAGGAAGCGGCACCCGCGGCAGGGCGCCGCGGGCTCAACTCAGGGGCGTGCAGACTCGGCGAAGGCCAGCAGCGTGACAGTGGCAATGCCAAGCAGAATCACGAGGCCTTCCATGCGTTCGCTGCGGTTGTGGAGCTGGTTGAAGTGTGCCGTATAAGGGTTGTCGGGGTCGGAGGTGTCAATGGCGCCGCCTGCGGCGATGCGGTCGCGCTCCATCGCGGGGATGATGCCAAACTGCGAGTAGGCGGTGCAGGCCAGCATCACAACCAGCAGGACCATGGGCGCAATCACCACGCGCGGCTTGTAGATGGCCCAGACTGGCGCCAGAGCAAGCAGAGCGAGCGCCACGATGCCTGAAACGAGACCGATGCCGTGCAGGATGCGCAGCAGGCCGCCAACGATGGTGCCGGCAGTGTGCGTGTCCGGCTGCAGCGTTCTGAAGGTGACTGCGGCAACAACGGGAAAGAAAATCTCCGCGCCCAGCCAGACAATGAGCGCCAGAGAAAGCAGCGTGCGAAGAAGAACTTTCATTGTGGCAGGATACTAGGCGGCAGGCGTCCGGGAACAGATGTGAGCGTCTGTTCCCCGGCGGATTGCTTACTGCAGCATGCCGCTAACGGACGGGCGGCCGATCAGGCGCTCGATGCGCTTCTGAATCGGCGGGTGTGTAGAGAAGAGGCTTGCAAAAGTCTCGCCCGAGAGCAGCGGCTGCACGATGAACAGGTGCGCGGAACTGGGCGAAGCGATCAGGGGCACCCGCTGGCTGGCGGCGGAGATCTTTTCGAGGGCGCTGGCCAGCGCATAAGGATTGCCAGTCAGGTGCGCGCCGCTGGCGTCGGCCTCGTACTCGCGGGTGCGCGAGACCCAAAGCTGAATCAGCATGGCAGCGAAGGGTGCGAGCAGCAGCATGATGATGCCGCCGAGGCCGCCGCCTTCGCGATCGCGCCGGTCGCCTCCACCGCCGAATGCGCCGAACCAGAAGGCCATGCGCGCGAGGATCGTGATGGCCCCAGCAAGCGTGGCGGCAATGGAACTGGTGAGGATGTCGCGGTTCCGTACATGGCCCAGCTCGTGCGCCAGCACGCCTTCGAGTTCGTCGTCGTTCAACAGGCCGAGAATGCCGTGCGTCACGGCGACCGAGGCGTGCTGCGGACTGCGTCCGGTGGCGAATGCGTTGGGCGATTCCGTGGGAATCACGTAGATCTTCGGCATGGGCAGGCAGGCGCGACCGGTGAGCCGCTCGACCACCTCGTACGCGCGAGGCAGTTCTTCGCGCGTGACCGGCTGCGCGCCATACATGGCCAGGGCAAGCTTGTCCGAGTAGAAGTAGCTGAAGAAGTTGGTGGCCGCGGCGATGGCAAAGGCGATGAGAGCGCCGTTGGTGCCGCCCAGATATTCGCCTGCGAGCACCAGAAGAAGCGTGAGTGCGGTGAGAAGGAATGTGGTCTTGAGAGCGTTCATCGTGGAGCTCCTGAAACCCTGCTCTACACATTAGACGCTGCAAGGGGTGCAGAAGGATCCCGGATAAAGCCAACCAGCGCACAAATCAAAAGCCGGCCGTGCAGTTGGCTGCACGGCCGGCTTTTGTTGAAGGTTGCTGAAGACTTACGAATTACGCTTCAGAGCGCGCTTCAGAACGGTTTCAAGTGCTGGCTTTACCTCGGCGTATTCGGCAGCTGTGATGGTGCCGGACAGCTTCTCGCTTTCGAGGGCGAAGAGTTCTTCCTTGAGGGCGGTCAGCAGTGCGGCGTTCCGTCCGGCCGGGGTTGCAGGAGCGGCATGTGCGGGCGTGCCAGCGAAGCCGGGCGTGGGCGCAGTGGCCACGTTGACCGCGGTCGCCGCCGGACCAGCCGGTGCACCGGCCGGCTTACGCAGCAGAAATGCCGCGGCTGCAGCGAGTAGCAATGCAAGGCCGCCGAGAATCCACCACTTGTACTTGGTGAGCGGGTCGGGGGTGTTGATGGGAGCGCCGATGCCGCCGCCGGGCTGGTTGCCGGGGCCGGCCGCCTGGCCGCTCGCATCACCCTGTCCGCCCTGACTGCCCTGCGCTTCACGGGGCATCGAGCCGGTGCCGGAGATGGTGAACTCCAGCGTCTTGCCGGGCGTAAGGTTCTTGGCAACAAAGGTCTGGATGCCGGGGTCCTGCTGGATCTGCTGGAACACCGAGCCCGAGCCGGCGGCAAATGTCATGCTCTTGGGCAGCAGCACGCCCACGCTCTGCGTGGGCAGTGTGACCTCAGGGTGGAAGGTGAACTTCGCGCCGCTGTAAGGCACCGTGTAGTCGATCTGGAAGAGGGTATCCTTGTCGCCCTGGTCCGGCTCAATAGGAAAGTTGAAGGAGTAGTGGCCCTTGGTGCTGCCGGGGTCGAGCTTGACGCTGGTGGGCAGGCCGGTGGGGCGCTGCGCAGCGACGCCTGAGACGGTGGCCTCTGCGGGCAGGCTGAGCAGGAAGGTCTTGGGGCTCCACTCAGTCTGCGGCGGATTGCTTGTGTTGTGGACGAAGTACCGCTCGATGACGTGGAGCTGCCCGCTGGCATCGGTTTCAAATTCAAGGACGTCGGCCTCGATAAACACGCCCTCAACCTTGGCGGAGACGTCGTAGACAGGGATGTCGCCGGGACCGCCACCTTGGGGGGCGGCGATAAAGTAGCCGGCGCCCTGATGGGTAACGCGGATGAGGTAGGGGCCGCTGCCGGGCTCGCTGAGCGTGTAGTGCCCCTGGCCGTTGGTGGTGGTCTTGGCGACCTCGCTCATGCCGGACTGTACATCAACCAGGACGACGGTATCGCCAGCGGCGGGCTTGCCAGTGGTCTTGTTGGTCACGGTGCCGGAGACGGAGGCCGCCTGCGCCCATGCTGAGGCGAGAAGAACAGCTGCGGCCGCGGAGTGGAGAAGAAGCTTGGATGCTTTCATGATTGTGCGTGGCGTCCTATCGATGCTGTTGGGGTTGAGCTTTCCCACCCTTGCCGCTTGAGCTAAAACGCGGCAAGAGCGGGGCACCCGGAGTCTGTGCTGATGTGGGCTCAAGCCTGCTGAAGGTATTCGATCTCGGCGAGCAGTTGCGCGGTTTCGTTCTCCAGCACGGCGCGCTGAGTGACGAAGTCCTCTTCGGGATACTTACCGGCGCGGTACTCGAAGTTGAGGTCGCGGAGATTCTCGTAGAGCTGTTCCTTGCGCTCGAGCAGATAGTCGAGGCGGGTTTTCTCGCGCTGGCTGGCAAACACGTTATCCGGCCAGAAGGTATAGATGACGAGCACGAAGGCGAGCAGCAGTCCGGCCACCAGGCCCTGGGTTTCAGTCATAAATCAGATGTCTCCCTCGTTGCCGGAATCGGTTTCGCGGCGGATTTTCTCGCGCAGAGCGTCCATGGCAGGGTTGGCCTCCTGTGCGGCGGCGGTGCGGCCAATGGACCAGTGGCGGACAAGCAGGATGGTGCCCAGCAGCGCGGCGGCAAACACCGCGAATGGAGCGATCCAGGCCACAAGGTCAAAGCCCTTCGTGGTGGGCGCAGCCAGCACGGTGGCTCCGTACTTGGCGGAGAAGCTGGCGAGGATCTCCTTATCGGAAGCGCCGGAGGCGATCGCCGCGCTCAGCTCGTTGCGCATGCGGCCGGATTCCGGGCAGCCGACGTGGTTGCATTCGCCCAGCATCTGCGCGCAGCTGCACGTGCACATGAGCCGATGGCCAAGGTCCGTGAAGCGCTCGCTCGAATTGCCGGCACCCATTGAGAAGCAGACGGCAACGGCCAGCAGCACAGCCTGGGCGGATTTGATCCAGAAAATGGAGCGGGAGCCGGTGCGCATCAGTCGCCTCCTTTGAGCGCGGCCTCTGCGGTCACGGGTTGTGTGGCAGGCACGCGCAGCGAAGCGGTGGCTGGAGTAGCGCTGGGTGCCAGCGCAACAAATGTGCCGAAGACCATAAACACCACGCCCGCCCAGATCCAGCTGACCAGCGGATTGAGGAAGGCCTTGATGATGGGCTGGCCCGTGTCAGGATTGGTGCCTTCATAAACCACGTAAAGGTCCCAGCCGACCACGGAGTGGATGGCGACGCGGGTCTCAGGCTGCTGGCTCGCCAGGTAAACGCGCTTTTCAGGCGTCATCTGGAAGAGCTTCTTGCCGTCGCGGTAGACGTCGAGCATGGCATATTCGGAGTTGAAGTTCAGGTTCGAATCCTGGGTGAACCCAACGCACTTGAGTGAGTACGGGCCAACGGAGATCGTATCGTTGACGCCGAGCTCCTTCTCCTCGTTGTGGTTGAAAGCCGCTCCGGCCAAGCCCACGATCACGATGACCACGCCGATGTGGACAATGTATCCGCCGTAGCGGCGCGTGTTGCGGCGGGTGAGCAGCACCGTGGCTGCGAAGAGATTGCGATGCGTCTGCTTGGCGATCACCGCGGCGCCGCGCAGGAACTCCGAAGCGATCGCGGCGAAGACGGCTGCGGAAAGCGAGAAGCCGACCAGCGCGTAAAAGTTGCCGGAGTCGAATGCGCCGTCCTTCCACGGCCGAGCGCCCGCGATCATGCAGACAATGGCCGTGCCCCACAGGGCGATGGAGGGAATGATGAAGTTGCGGCGGATGGCGCGCAGCGACGTGGCACGCCACGGCAGCAGCGGCCCCACGCCTGTGAGGAAGAGCAGGAACAGGCCGATGGGTACGGCCACGCGGTTATAGA
>DCFV01000228.1 GCA_002314435.1 Acidobacteriaceae bacterium UBA1795
TCTCGTTTCTCTCGATACCATTCGCGCGGCCGCGCGGCGCATTGCTGGCATTGCCATCAGGACTCCGCTCTTGCGCGGGCCGTTTGCGGGGGTGGCCGGAGAAGTTTGGCTGAAGGCCGAGAGCCTGCAGCCCATCGGCGCGTTCAAGATTCGCGGCGCTGCGAACAAGGTTCTGCAACTCTCTCCCGAAGAGATCAAGCGCGGCGTTATCACTTACTCGAGCGGCAACCATGCGCAGGGCGTGGCATACGCGGCGCGGGCGGTTGGTGCGAAGGCGGTCATCGTGATGCCGTCGAATGCGCCGAAGATCAAGCGTGATGCAACGCTGGCGCTGGGCGCGGAAGTAGTGGATGTGGGTGTGGCGTCGAGCGAGCGGCTTGCGAAAGCCGAGGAGTTGGTGCGCGCGCACGGTTATGTTGTGGTGCCGCCGTATGACGACGAGGCGATCATTGCAGGACAGGCGACGTGCGGCTTGGAGATTGTCGAGGATCTGCCGGATGTGGATCTGGTGCTGTCGCCGGTCTCGGGCGGTGGCCTGTTGAGCGGTGTGGCCGCTGCGGTGAAGCAGTTGAAGCCCACAGCGAAGGTCATCGGCGTGGAGCCAGAACTAGCGGGCGACACGGCGGAGAGTTTTCGCACGGGCAAGATCGTGGAGTGGCCGGCGGAGCTCACCAGCCGCACCATTGCCGACGGGCTGCGCACGCAGAGCGTGGGCGTGCGTAACTTCGCGCATATCCAGGCGTTTGTCGACGGCATTGTGACGGTGACCGAGGCTGAGATTCGTGCGGCAATGCGTGCGATTGTGGCGGCTACGCGCCTGGTGCCGGAACCGAGCGGCGCGGTGGCCGCGGCGGCGCTGCTCTTCCACGCGGCCGAGTTGCCCGCGTATCGCAAGGCTGTGGCCATCGTGAGCGGCGGCAATGTAGCGCCCGGTCTGCTGGCCGAGGTGCTGACCGAGGCCTGAGGCGATCTCGGCATGTCATCAGGAGTAGATTGCAGGGCGGCGCAGGTGACTTCAGATGGGCAGGAGGGAAAACCGAGGCCCTGTTGTGAGCGCTGCCAATCGCGGAGTGTGGTTCCCGTGTTGTACGGGCTCCGTGGCGACGAATCGCTTCCGGATGGCCGAGAGAAGCAGCCGGCGAAGTTTGTGAGAGGTGGCTGCATGCTTCGGCTGAAGGGCCCACGATGGTGCTGCCTGGACTGCGGGCATCGCTGGCCGAATGGAAGCGACGACGATATGGGGCTTACAGAAATTGGCGTGTAACGTCATTCGACTATGATCTTCACTGGAATGAGACTCCGCATACTCACGCACTGCGCATTGGCCGCATGCCTGCTGGCATCTGTGGCGCCGAGTGCGCGCGCCGGCGACAAGAAACCGCAGATTGTGAAGCCCATGGCGGGGCCGCGCGCTACGGCGCTGCGCCTGACGTGGCTCTACATTGGTCCGGACAAGAGCACGCAAAAGGTGTCTCGCGTGCAGCCCGGCCGGGAGCTGGTGGTGGCGGAGAGGAGCGGCCCGTGGATTCGCGTCTACGCCAACACCGATATTGAGGAAGAGCACTCGAGCGACCAACCTATCTTCAGCACGAACGAGACGCCGCCGCCCATCTCCGGCTGGATGGAGGCGAAGGGCATCGTGGTGGAGAGCACGGCCAACGGCGACCAGGTTCTGATGGGCGCGGCGGCCGAGATGGAGGCCGAGGCCAGCGATCCGCGAGGGCCGGCCAATGCAGCGCGCACCGCGCACCTGCTCTACAGGCGGCTGGTGGAGATGTACCCCAATTCGCCGCAGGCGGCTGAAGCTGCCTGGCGTGCGGCTGACATTCTGTGGCAGATCCAAAAGAGCGATTTCGCCGCACTACCCTCTTCCAAGGAACGCGACCCCTACATGCGCCAGCAGATGGACGACGACGGCCTGAAGAAGGTCATCAAGTACTATCCGCACACGCGGCAGGCCGATCTGGCCGAGTTCAACCTGATCGACAACAAGCTGTGCGGCGACTGGCAGGGAAACACCAAATGTCCTGCGAAAGAGTCGGAGATTTACGAGAAATATGCCGAGGAGCACCCGGACAGCCCGCGCGCCGCGCGTGCTCTCTACGAGGCTGTCTATCGTCAGGCGGTGCTCAGTGACATGTACGCGGCCGATGAGAACGAGCACAAGCAGGAAGAAGCACATGCGCATGCCCGCGAACTCGCCGCGAAGTTGAAGGATAAGTTTCCCCAGTCGGATTACACGTGGCGTGCCGCGGCGCTCGTGTTCAAATTGGATCAGGGCGTTCCGGTTTACGGCATTGACCGGCCGTGAGCGCTGCGACGCGATCTTCCATTCATGGCCACTGACGCACCGGAGGCGTTTTGAACGTATACATGCAGTCTGTTCTGCTGGGCATTGTTGAAGGCCTGACCGAATTTTTGCCGGTCAGCTCCACGGCGCATCTACGCATTACCGAGGCGCTGATGCACCTGCCCATGGAAGATGCCTACTGGAAGATGTACACGATCGTGATTCAGGCGGGCGCAATTCTGGCGCTATTGCTGCTTTATCTGGCCCGTATCGTGGAGTTTCTGCATTCGTTTCCGCGCGGCGAGAGCGGCGACCGCAACTGGTTTACGCATCCCATCTCGATGACGGCCTTCGCCTTTGTGTGCACCTCGGTGCCTGCGCTGGCCCTGAAGAAGTGGTCGGACCACAATCTGGGCAGCCTGACGGTGATCGCACTGGCACTGCTCATCGGCGGCATTGCCATGTGGGCGGTGGATGCCTGGGCCTCGCGCTTTGAGCCGAACACGACGCATGTGGAAGAGATGGGTCTGGGCCAGGCGGTTTGGATCGGTCTTTGCCAGTCGCTTTCGGCAGTCTTCCCTGGCGTGTCGCGCTCCATGTCGACCATCGCCGCCGGGCAGCTGGCGGGCCTGGACCGGCCGTCGGCGCTCGAGTTCAGCTTCCTGCTTTCCATTCCCACCATGCTGGCCGCAACCGGCTACGACCTGTTGAAGGAGATCCATCCCGGCAAGGTGGCGCTGGCCGCCGGAGCCTCTGCCCATGTAGACATGACCGGCGAGCGCTGGATCGTGCTGGGCATTGGCTTTATCGTGTCGTTCATCGTGGCCCTGGGTGTGGTGGAGTGGTTCCTGTCCTGGGTGCGCAAGCACGGATTCACCATCTTCGCCGTCTATCGCATCATCGTCGGCATCTTGCTGCTGGCGCTGGGCAGCCGCTTTATCGCCGGGTAATGCCGTAGGTTCCCCCTGCGGGGATTTGCCGGGAATCAGTCCCTGCGCCCCCGATAATAGGAACTGCTCTGGGATTCTTTCATCCGTTCTGGCGGCACGCGAGCACCCCTAGCGCGTGCAACCGGCAGTGCGGAGGCGTCCCTCACATGAAACCGATTCCGATTGCCCTGTCGCCGACGCGCAGCCGCGCCATGAACCTGTTTCTGGGGCTTGTGCTGGCGCTCGTCTCGCTCCTCCTATTCCTCTCGCTTGCCACTTATCACCCGGTGGACCCCTCGCTGAATACAGCCACTGACGCCGCTTTGCCGCGCGCGGTCCACAATTGGGTTGGGCTCTTCGGCGCCTCACTCAGCGACCTGATGCTGCAAACGTGGGGTTTGACCGCCTTTCTGCTGCCGCTATGGCTCGGAGGCCTGGCCTGGGGCTGGATGCGTTCTCGCTCTGGCGGCTCTGTCTGGCTGCGCTGGATGGGCTGCCTGCTGGCGCTGATCTTTGTGCCTGCGATCTTTGGCTTGCTGCCGTGGCATTGGCACTGGTTGCACGCGGTTCCGGTGGAAGGCGTGATTGGACAACTGGTGGCCGGGGCTCTGGTGGTCTACCTCAATACACAGGGCGCGTGGCTGGTGGCTGGTGTGCTGGCCGCCGCGGGCATCTACTTTGCGTCGGCTGTGAGCTTCTGGGCGCTGAAGCAGGCGATTGAAGACCGCTGGGTGCACATGATTGCGCTCAACGACCGTTGGCGCAACTGGCGCGAAGAGCGCGCCGAGCAAAAGGCAGAAGCGGACGCGGCCCGCGCATCGCAGGAGTCTCCCGGGCCGGATCAACGACTGTTTGGCAGCACGATGGATGAGGCTGCGATGGCCGAGCCGCCGGTGAAGCGGCACTTCAGCCTGACGTCGCTGTTCCGCCGCAAGGATCGCTCGGCCGAGCTTGACCCGGTTGATGACATTCCCGCCTTCCAGCGCGTGGCCGCTGCTGAGGCTGCCGAGGCGCAGGTTCCCGTGGCTGCCGCGCCAGCCCGCCGCAGCATTTGGGAACGCGCCGAGCCGGTTGCCGCGCCAGTGCCGCTGGGTCCTGTGTCCGTGCCGCCGCCGGTTGCGTCGCAGGCTACAGCCTCGCAGCCCGTCGCGCAGCCGATGGCCCCGCCCATTGAGATTCGTCCGATGAGGCCAGTGCCTGTGCCCGTGCCTGCCGCTCCGCCCGCGCCTGGAGCGCACGCCGGAGACATCGCGATCCACGAGCGGGCTGACGCCGATTTGCGCACTGTGACCGTCGCGCCCAAGCATGTGAGCGGCTTCAAGCTGCCCGCCAGCACACTGCTCAACGCCGGTAGCGGCCCACAGGCAGTGCGCGAGGACGAGCTGCGCGATGAGGCGCGTGTACTGGTGGAGAAGTGCGGCGAGTTCGACGTCCGCGGCCAGGTGGTGCAGATCAACCCCGGCCCCATGGTTACCACCTACGAGTTCAAGCCCGAGGCGGGCGTGAAGTACAGCCGCGTGACTGGGCTTGCCGAGGACCTGTGCCTGGCGATGCGCGCCGAGAGCATCCTGATCGAGCGCATGGCGGGCAAGAGCACCGTCGGTATCCAGGTGCCCAATCACGATCGCGAGACCATTCACCTGCGTGACGTGATGGAGTCGGAGACCTTCTCCAAGGCCAAGTCACGGCTCACGCTGGCCATGGGCAAGGACATCAACGGCCGCATCGTGACGGCCGATCTCGCGTCGATGCCGCACGTGCTGATTGCCGGATCGACGGGCTCGGGCAAATCGGTCGCTATCAACGCGATGATCATGAGCCTGCTGTTCCGGACGACACCCAGCCAGGTGCGGCTCATTCTCGTGGATCCGAAGCGCGTGGAACTGGGCATGTACGAGGGGATTCCACACCTTTTCACGCCTATCATCACGGAGCCCAAGCTTGCGGCGAACGCGCTGCGCAACGCGGTGCGCGAGATGGAGCGGCGGCTGAAGCTTCTGGCCAGCCGCAGCGTGCGCAATATCGACCAGTACAACAAGCTGTTTGAAGGTTCGATGCCTTCGCTGTTTGACGAAGGCGAGAAGGAAGAGCCGCTGCCTTACATCGTCATCATCATTGATGAACTGGCCGACCTCATGATGCTCGACCGGGCCAACGTGGAAGAGTCGATCACACGGCTGGCGCAGATGGCGCGCGCGGTGGGCATTCACCTGATTCTTGCCACGCAGCGGCCCAGCGTAGACGTGATCACCGGACTCATCAAGGCCAATGTGCCCACCCGCATCAGCTTCAGGCTGGCAACCAAGGTGGACTCGCGGACGATTCTGGACACCAACGGCGCCGAGGCGCTGCTGGGCCGTGGCGACATGTTGTTTCTGCCGCCGGGCACCAGCCGCCTGATGCGCCTGCACGCACCCTACGTGAGCGAGAAGGAGACCGCTGCGGTGGTGTCCTTCTGGAAGGAGCAGGGAGCCGCCGAGTACGTCGAAGGCTTCCTCGAGTCGCCCAAGGATGAGCGGCCAAATGCGGACGGCACAGGTGCGGACGCCGACGACAACGACGCGATGTTCGACGATGCGGTACGGCTGGTCTTCGAGTTTGGCAAGGCCTCCACTTCGCTCTTGCAGCGCCGGCTGCGCATTGGCTACGGCCGCGCTGCGCATTTGATCGACATGATGGAACGCGACGGCCTGGTGGGTTCGGCCGATGGTTCCCGTCCCCGCGAACTGCTGAAGGCGCCGGGTTGGCTCCACGAAGTTTCAATGTCGGAAGAGTAAGCGGCTGAGCAGGACGGAGAGCGACGGAAACAATGCTTGGGATTGGTGGGAACCGCATTTACGCCACTGTGCTCCTGATCGACGACGATCTGATCAGCCGTGAGGTGATCGCGACGATCCTCACCCTGAACGGCTACACGCTGCACACAGCTGAAAGCGGTGAGGAAGCGATGGCCATGCTGGACCGTCGCGAGTTCCAGCCGCAGGTGGTGCTGGTGGATGTGCAGATGCCGGGCCTGAACGGCGTGGCGCTGGTCAACGAGCTTCGCACCCGTTCGAGTGCGGCTATCTACGCCATCAGCGGAAGCAACCCGCCGGAGGAACTGAAGGCCGCAGTGGACGGCTTTCTGCTGAAGCCCTTCAGCCCGGATAGCCTGCAGAAGCTGCTGGACGAGCACAACCGCAAACCGGAAGAGCTGACGGCGGCGGAAGATGCGCCCGTCCTGAGTGCCAAGATATTGGCGCAGTTTCGGCAGATGATGCCGGAGCCCACGGTGCGCGAGGTCTACGCCGCCGTGCTGGGCGACCTGCAAAAGCGCGTTGCAGCGCTGGGAGATGCCATCGCGCGGCGTGATGCCGTAGAAGTGCGCCGCATTGGCCACACCATCAAGGGCGGTTGCGGCATGGCTGGCGCGCAACAGGCGGCTCGGCTGGGCGCGCTGCTTGAGGCAGAGAGTGACGATCTAAGCAACTCTGAAAGCCTTCGTACGGACTTGGCGCAAACTGCTGAAAACCTTGAGCGTATGCTTAAGGTAGAATTTTCTGCGTAAGCGACAGGGCTTTTTTCCCGTGGGCAACGCGAGCCCGGGTCCTGCTGGTGTAGCCGAGCTATTGCGCCACTTCGCAACCAAGATTGAGGGATCGGAGGTTACACGCTGCCGTGGAAGGCCTGACACGAATCATTCTGGCAGATGACCACCCGGTGGTCCGCATTGGTGTGCGCAATATGCTCACCGCGGACGAGGGGTTCGACGTGGTCGGCGAGGCCGACGACGGCGACGAGGCCATTACGCAAACTCTGGAACTGCAGCCGGACATCCTGCTCCTCGACGTGGCCATGCCGCGCCTGCCCGGGCTGGAAGCGATGCGCGCCATCATGAAGGGCTCGCCATCGGTCAAGATCCTGCTGCTGACTTCGACGATCACCACGCAGCAGATCATCGAGGCACTGCACATTGGCGCGCGCGGCATCGTACTCAAGGATGCGCTGGCCGGCCATCTGAAGACTGCCATCCGCACCGTTTGCGCGGGCGACTACTGGATCGGCGGGAAGCGCGTGGTCAACCTCGTCGCTGCGTTGCATGACTTGATGCAGCAGGCAGTTCCGCCGCAGCAGAAGACCTATGGCCTGACGCCGCGCGAGCTTGAAGTGGTGGGCTGCATTGTTGAAGGCTGCAGCAACCGCGACATCGCCAAGCAGTTCACGCTGAGCGAGGAAACGGTCAAGCGCCACCTCTCGAACATCTTCGACAAGACCGGCGTTTCCACGCGCCTGGAACTCGCCCTGTTCGCCATTGCCCATCACCTGGTCACGCCGCAGCAGTAGGTCTGCGCAGCCACTTACAGCTCAAATCGCAAGCTGTCCTCGATCGCTCACGAGAGAAACTGTGTCTCCAGGCGGTCGAGCAGCCCGCCTGTTGCGTCGCATACACCCGTGTGCACAGGCGAAGGCTGAATGATGGTGCTGCGTGGAGAAACCAGCCAGTGGAATCGCTCACTCTGCGATAGCTGCGCAATCGCGCCCGCAGTGGCGTCACCCTCACAGATGCGGCGGGCCGCTTCAAGGTGCTGGGCTACCAGGTCGAGATCTACCTCCGGCCACAGCGCCTTCACCCGTTCGCGATCCAGCCGGATGCGAGCCGCGAGGTAGCGCTTTTCCCGGCAGAAGACGACCACGCCGGCGTTTACAAACTCCTGCCGCTCAACGCGCGGCACCACGCGCAGAATGGCGTAATCAAACGAGGCGGGCGTGGGCATCGGTCGCCTCCTGTTCAAAGATGTGCGCCGCAGCAAGGCGGCGCGTGAAGAAGTTGAGATACCCCGCGCGCCGGTCGGCCGCGCTCAGGCCGCCGGGAATGCTTTCGAGCCACGCATCCGGCACGTCGGCAATAGCTCCCGCAAGCACGTCGGGGGTGAGCTTTGCGTGGGCGAGTGCGGAGGCCTGCGGAATCTGCGATGCCCAGGGCAGCAGGATGTGTTGCTCGATGGCGGCGAAGGGCGACTCGATCCGCGCGGGCATTGCGTCCCAGTCGTGATGAAAGAAGAGCGCCGCGCCGTGGTCGATTGGGTAGAGCCTGCGGTGCCAGAGCAGCAGGTTCGCGTTCTTGGCGGTGCGGTCCACGTTCTGCGTGAAGGCGTCGAACCAGACTATGAGGGAGGCCTCATCGGACGGCGCGGCGTCGCGCGCGGCGGGGTCGAACATCACCGAGCCGGGCAGGTAATCGAGTGCGACGTTGAGGCCTGTGCTGGCCTTCAGCAACTGGCGAATCTCGTAGTCGGGCTCGTTGCGGCCCAGTGAGGCGTCGAGTTCGGCAAAGACGATCTCCGGCACGCGCAGGCCAAGGGAGCGGCCGATTTCGCCAGCGATGATCTCAGCAATGAGCGCGAGCACGCCCTGGCCCGCGCCGCGGAACTTGACCACATAGAGGCCAAGGTCATCGGCTTCCACGATGGCGGGCAGGGAGCCGCCCTCGCGCAGGGGCAGCACATATCGCGTCGCGTGTACGGTTCGCAGCATCGAAGGATCAGTGTAATTGCAGGCCGCGCATGTTCGAGCAAAGTCGAAGCTGCGCGTGCCGTTCTAGGATGGATTGCCGAGGAGTTTGTTCCGTATGAAGATTGCATTTCTGGGACTGGGCGCGATGGGTAAGCCCATGGTGAGGCACCTGGTGAAGGCAGGGCACGACGTGACGGTGTGGAACCGCAGCCGCGCGCGGGCCGAGGCGCTGGAGGGCGTGCGCGTAGCCGCAAGCGCGGCAGAAGGCGTGCAAGACGCCGAGGCCGTGCTCACATCGTTGTTTGACGACGCCGCGCACGAAGCCGTGCTGCTGGGCACGGATGGCGTGCTGGATGCGATGAAGCCCGGTGCGTTGCACGTTGCGCTGAGCACCATCAGCGTTGCGCTCAGCGAGCGGCTGGCACGGGAGCACGCCCAGCGCAGCCAACGCTATGTTGCTGCGCCGGTCTTCGGTCGTCCCAACGTGGCCGAAGCTGCGCGCCTGTGGATTGTGGTGGCCGGAAGCGATGCGGACGTTGCGCTGGCCCGGCCGCTGCTGGAGCCGCTGTCGCGCGGTATCTCGGTGGTGGGCAGCGAACCGCGCCAGGCCCACGCGCTCAAGATCGGCGGCAACTTCCTCATCAGCACCATGATTTACTCACTGAGCGAAGCCTTCGTTTTTGCGCAGGCTGAGGGCATCGAGCCGGCGGCGTTTCTTGAGGCGGTGAACAGCGCGCTCTTCCAGTCGCCGTTCTACGCGGCCTACGCGCAGGTCATGCTCCACCCGCCGGAGGTGAAGGGCGCCACGATCGAGTTGGGCGCAAAGGACCTGCGGCTTCTCCGCGAGGCAGCCGCAGCAGGTGGCACGAAGCTGGCACTGGCTGACCACCTTGCGGAAGTGTTTATGCATGCGCAGGATTCTGGTTTTGCCGCCGAGGACTGGGCTGCCGGCCTCTACCAGACGGCGCAGCAGTTGGCCCGGGTGTGAACCTGCATTCGTGGCGGCTGTCACCTTGTTGTCACTCCGAAGTTGAGTAGGATAGGGCAATGAGCTTCAAGGGAAAGATCGTCTTCATCACCGGAGCCAGCTCGGGCATTGGCGCAGCCACGGCCTGGGCCTTTGCCGCCGAGGGCGCCAACCTGCTGTTGGCCGCGCGGCGCGCAAGCAAACTGGCGGAAGTGGCCTCACGCGCGCTCGAACTTGGCGCTCCTGCGGTCCACTCAGTCCAGATGGATGTGCGCGACCACCGGGCCGTACAGCAAACCATCGACGACTTGCCGCCGGAGTGGGCGGAGATCGACATCCTTGTGAACAACGCCGGCCTGAGCCGCGGTCTGGAAAAGCTCTACACCGGCCGTCTGCAGGACTGGGACGAGATGATCGACACCAACGTGAAGGGCCTGCTGTACGTGACCCGCGCGGTGGTGCCGGGCATGGTGGTGCGCGGTCGCGGCCACGTGATCAACCTGGGTTCCACGGCGGGCGAGCTGACCTATCCGAATGGCGCGGTTTACTGCGCCACCAAGGCAGCAGAGCGCGCCATCAACGACGGCCTGCGGCAGGACGTGCTGGGCACACCGGTGCGTGTGACCAGCGTGGACCCCGGCATGGTCGAGACCGACTTCAGCCTGGTGCGCTTTCACGGCGACAGCGAGCGCGCCGCCAAGGTGTACAAAGGCGTGAAACCGCTTTCGGCCGCCGATGTGGCAGAGACCATTGTCTGGGTCGCAAGCCGGCCGGCGCACGTGAATATCGCGCGCGTATTGATGACCCCGGTGCAGCAGGCCAACTCGCTGCTGTTCCACCGGGAGGGGTAGCGCCGGGGAGGGGCGCTTTTAGCCGAGGGCCTCGATCTGGGATTCGATCTGCCTGAGGGCTGCTTCCAGCGCTTCGCGGCGACCGGGGTTCGAGGTCCGCTGTGAAAGGATGTTTTCGCGCTGCAGGCTCAGCTGCTGCTTTTTGCGTGCATTGTGTGCACGTTTCTGGAACGCCAACCTCTTTTCCTCTTCAGTCGTCCCGGGTGCAGTTGCTGGCACCCCCGAGGCATTCGCCATCTGCTCCTCCACTGATTTACTTTCCCAACCACGAGCCATATCTTCATTTTAGAGGTGTCGTTTGGCCCGCGTCCCGCAAATTGGCCCCTGGGCGCGTGGCGAGCACCGGAGGTAGCAGCGTGCGTGCGTGGCAAGTCCCTTCGTTTGGTATAGATGCGCTGCAAGGCGTGGAGCAGCCCAATCCGCAACCGGGCCCAGGTCAAGTGCGCGTCCAGGTGCGCGCGGTGTCGCTCAACTACCGTGATCTGCTCATGGTCAAGGGCCTCTACAACCCGAAATTGATGCTGCCCCGCATTCCGTGTTCGGACGGTGCAGGCGAGGTGGACGCTGTGGGAGATGGCGTGACCGCCTGGAAGCCGGGCGATCGCGTGGCCGGAATTTTTATGCAGAACTGGCTGGACGGCGCTGCTACTCCCGCCAAGGCGGCTGGGGCGCTGGGCGGCGACATCGACGGCATGCTCGCTGACCGCGTGGTGCTGGCTGAGACGGGCCTTGTCGCCCTGCCCCCGCACCTCACCATGGAGGAGGCCTCAACCCTGCCTTGCGCCGCTGTCACAGCGTGGAACGCGCTGCAGGCTGGACGGCTCAAGCCCGGCTCCACTGTGCTGATTCAGGGTACCGGCGGCGTGTCTATCTTCGCACTGCAGTTTGCACGGCTGATGGGAGCGCGGGTGCTCGGCATCTCTTCGAGTGACCAGAAGCTGGAGCGGGCGCACGGGTTGGGTCTGGACGCGGGCCTGAACTACGGCCAGACGCCGGAGTGGGATCGCTGGGTGCTGGACCAGACCAGCGGTACGGGCGTGGATCTGGTGGTGGAGGTGGGCGGAGTGGGGACGCTGCCGCGCTCGCTGCGCGCAG
>DCFV01000167.1:0-6335 GCA_002314435.1 Acidobacteriaceae bacterium UBA1795
GGCCAAGAAGGTTGTTGCTCGATAGATTTGATCAACAGGTTGCCAGAAGTCTCTAATTAAACCGCCGCAGCCGTGTCTTTCCCGACTGCGGCGGTTCCATCACAACTCAAGGTTTTTCCTTCTCCCGTACAAGTGGGCGGAGCAACCGCGTCGTCGCATCCGTGGCGCGCGAGTTCCAGCAGCCGGGAGAACTCGCGTACATCCTCTTCGTTCAAGTGGCCCAGCAACTCCTGGGGCAGCTTCTGGATCACCGGGTCCATCTGGCGCAGCAGTTCGAGGCCTGCGTCGGAAACATAGGTCAGCACCACGCGACGATCGTGATGGTCGCGCTTTTGCCGAATGAGCTTGAGAGTTTTGAGCCGCGCCAGCAGCCGGGTAATATCCGGCTCCGCAGTGATCATGCGGCTACCAATGGCCGAGCACGCCAGCCCTTGCGGGTGTGCGCCGCGCAGGATGCGCAGCACGTTGTACTGAGTATTGGTGATGCCCCACTCGCGCGTCGTGCGGTGAAACGCGCGATTCAGACAGTCGGCCGTCCGCATCAGGTTCAGCAGAGCTTCCTCCTGCGCGCTGGCAAAGGGGCGCTGCTGCGCAATTTCCTGTTTCAATCCGGCCATCCTGTTGCTCCGTGCCTGTTGGGTACAGCAGCTTTGCCGGACGAAGCCGTGGGCCTCATCCGGCGCAGTGCGCGTTTACTGCTCCACAACGTCCAGGTCGATGGTGAGCGTCACATCGTCGCCCACGACAGCGGAGGGGAATGACGAGCCGATTCCAAAGGCCGTGCGGCTGAGAGTGGTGGAAGCAGAGAATCCTGCATGCGGCTTGTGATCCATACCCTGCACTGGGCCGGTGGGTCCTTCCACCTGCAGCACAACGGGTTTTGTCACTCCGTGCAGCGTCAGATTTCCGGCGACGGTCAGGCCGGTGGCAGTTTTGGCTACGCTGGTGGAAACAAAGGTCGCGGTGGGGAACTGCGACACATTAAAGAAGGCGTCGGTCTTCAGATGGTTGTCGCGGGCGCTGTTGCCGGTGTCTACGGTGGTCACGTCGATGGTGACCTTTACGGAAGACTTCGTGATGTCGGTCTTGTTCAGAGTGACGGCACCATCAACGTTGCTGAAGTGGCCGCGAACCTTCGACAAGCCCATATGCAGAATGGCGAAGTCGACTTCGCTGTGCGCCTTGTCGGGGGTCCAGGTGGAGGTTTGCGCCATCGCCAGGGGAGCGGCGAGTGCCAGAATCGCGGAGAGAACTGCCGAACGCTTCATGAGGAGTGTCCTTTCAATCGGGGCCTTGCGGCCGCTGGTCGTTGCCGGCGCGCGCCCGTTTGCGGGCGGATCCGCCGTTTCCGGAAGGCGGGCCAGGCCCGCGCGCCCCGGGGAAGCCGAGGGGAATCTGTATTAGAGACGCGCGAAGAGGATTATTCGTTGCAACAAATATTTCGCTTTCTACTGCGCGTCCGTTCGCCTCCGTCCAGGGCGCTCTGCCCGGGACCGTTCCATTTTGCCTGAATCGGTTCGGTTCGCGTGTGGCCTTCTGCTGCGCGATTCGGTTCCCGGTAAAATAGAGACAGCACAACCCATTCAGGAGACTCTGCCCGTGCCAGCCTACGAGTACCGCTGTGAAGCCTGCGAGCACCACTTTGACGTGCGCCAGAAGATGTCTGACCGGGCGCTCGAGCTGTGCCCACAGTGCGGCGGAGCCTTGCATCGGCTCATCAGCGGCGGCGCTGGCGCCATCACCAACGGCGGCGCGGCTCCGGCTCCAGCCTGTGGCATGGGCGGCTGTGGCATGCGCGAAGCCTCTGGCGGATGTTGCGGCGGCATGTGCGCGCATTAGGCGTGGCCTGTGGCCAGTGGGCGTGGCCGGTTTGATATGCTCCGGAAATGTCCTTCGTCCGCGACTTCCAAGGGTTGAGCCGCACGCAGCGCCACGCATTTGTGGCATCGTTCCTGGGATGGACGCTCGACAGCCTCGACTTCTTTCTCCTCATCTTCTGCGTCAAAGCCATTGCCTCGGACTTTGGCACCAAGCCTTCTGATGTGATGAGTGCGGTCTTCCTAACCCAGGCCTTCCGGCCCGTGGGTGCGGTCATCTTCGGGATGCTCGCGGACCGATACGGCCGACGCCCCATCCTCATTGTCAACATCCTTAGCTTCTCAGTGATCGAAGCGGCTTGCGCTTTTGCGCCTTCGCTCAGTGTGTTGCTTGTGCTGCGCGCGCTGTTCGGTATCGCCATGGGCGGCGAGTGGGGCGTTGGCGCGGCGCTGGCCTTTGAGACGCTGCCTCGCGAGGGCCGCGGCACTTTCTCGGGTATTCTGCAGGAGGGCTATGCCTTCGGCTCCATCCTGGCCTCCACCGCCTACGCTCTGCTGTTCGCAGGCGTCCACTGGCACGGATTCGCTCTGCCCGGTATTGGCTGGCGAGGACTGTTCCTGGTGGGCGCCAGCCCCGCGCTGCTTGTGCTCTATGTGCAGACGCTCGTGCAGGAAAGCCCGGTGTGGCTCGAGGGCCGGAAGCACCGCAAAGTGCACAAGGCCGGGCCGCAAATCTCCGGCCAGCTGCTTAATTTTCTGCCCACGTTTCTATTTCTTGTGCTGCTCATGACGGCGTTCATGAGCTTCTCGCACGGCACGCAGGACGTGTATCCAACATTTCTCTCCGTGCAGATGAAGCTCAGGCCAGAGACGGTCGGACTTATCGGCGTGCTCTACGGCTTCGGTTCCATCGGCGGCGGAATTGTCTTCGGCGCACTGTCAGAGAAGTGGGGCCGCAAACGCGCCATTATCGCTGCGGCGCTCTTGTCGATTCCTGTGATTCCGCTTTACGCCTACGGGCACTCCGCCTGGATGCTGGGCGCTGGAGCGGTGCTGATGCAGTTCATGGTGCAGGGTGCGTGGGGTGTGGTTCCGGCGTATCTCACCGAGCTCTCGCCCGCGCCGGTCCGCGCCACGGCGCCCGGGCTCGCCTATCAGCTCGGAGGGCTTGTAACCTCGTGGAACGGCAAGGCGCAGGCGCTGGTGGCCGAGCACTGGGGCACCTATCCGCCGGTGCTGGCCATCACCGTGGTAGTTGTTGCGCTTACGTTAGCCTTGCTCGCTTCACTGGGCCGTGAGGCCAAAGGCGCGGAGATGCACCACACCTGAGCGGAAATAGGCTTCCGACATCACTTTCGGACCATGCCCGATGTGGTGCGCCGCCCGAAATTTGCAGACGCGTAACATTCAATGATGCACAATCATCCTTAGGAGATTTTTTGTCTTGCCGCGCATTCATTTTCAGCTACAACTCGCCGAGCTCAAGGACAAGCTTCTTGCCATGGCCGCACTGGCGCAGCTCGCCGTGGAGACGGCGGTAGAGGCCTACCTGCAACGGGACTCCGGCCTGTGCCAATACGTGAAGCAGAACGAGAAGGCGATCAACACCGCCCAGCGCGAGCTGGACGAGATGGCCTATGAACTGCTCGCCAAGGAGCAGCCCATGGCTATCGACCTGCGCTTCATCCTTTCCGTGATTAAAATCAATGGCGACCTCGAACGCATAGGTGACCAGGCAATGGGCATGTCGCGGCGTACGCGCGAAATCATCCAGGCCGAGTATGTTGATTTGCCGGTGGACTTCGCCGTCATGGGCGAGTACGCAGGCAAAATGATCCGTACTGCAGTCCAATCGCTGATCGAGGGCGATGCCCGGCTGGCCGACACAGTGCGCGAGATGGACGACGAGATCGACCGGATGAACCGTCGCGCGCACGCTGATCTGCTCCAACTCATCCAGGATAAGCCGCAGTACACGCAGCAGGCCATGAACGGCCTGATGGTCTCGCGCAGCCTGGAGCGCATCGCCGACCACGCCTCAAACATTGCCACGGACGTGATCTTCTGGATTCGCGGAGCTGATGTGCGTCACCAGCTCAGCTTGTCTATGGACTAATCCACGCGGGGCAGCGTGTGGCACAAAGAAAGCGGGCGCTTTCCTCAAGAGGAGAGAGCCCGTAGTTTTTCCTGCGATGGCGGATTACTCGACGGGGTGGTCGGCGTAGTGCAGCAATACGGCCACCGCGCAACTGGTGAGCCGGGTTTCTGCCGAGTCCGCGCGGCTGGTGAGGATGGCCGGAACACGCGCGCCCAGCACGATGCCGGCAAGTTGCGCGCCGCCCAGATACTCGAGCTGCTTTGCCAGCATGTTGCCGCTCTCGAGATCGGGCACGACCAGGATGTCAGCCTGTCCGGTCACCAGCGAGACCAGGTTCTTGATCGTCGCAGCCTTCTGGCTCACGGCGGTGTCGAAGGCCAGGGGCCCGTCCAGGATGCCGCCGGTGATCTGGCCGCGATCGGCCATCTTGCACAGCGCTGCGGCGTCCAGCGTGGACTTGATCTTCGGGTTTACCGTTTCCACCGCAGACAGCAGCGCCACCTTGGGCTCGGGAATGCCGAGCGCGTGGGCAAGGTCGATAGCGTTCTGCACGATGTGGATCTTGTCCTCGAGTTCGGGCTCAATGTTGATGGCCGCGTCGGTGATCAGCAGGGTGCGCGCATAGGCCGGCGTATCCATAACGAACACGTGGCTGATGCGGCGCGAGCTGCGCAGGCCGGTGTCCTTGTTCATGGCGGCCTTCATCAGCTCGTCGGTATGCAGGCTTCCCTTCATCAGGGCCTGGAAGCCGCCCGTGCGGCACATGATGCAGCCGGTCTCGGCGGCCTTGGCCTCGGTATCGGCCTGCACAATCGGGAATTCGCTGATGTCGACGCCGAGTTTCGCGGCCAGGGCGCGGATCTCGGGCTCATCGCCGACCAGTGTGGGCTTGATCAGCCCTTCGTTGGCGGCTTCCACGGCACCCTTCAGGGCAACGTCGGACAGTGGCCAGACCACCGCGGTAGTGATGGCGGGCAGGGACTTGCAGCGCTCCAGAAACTTGTGAAACACGTGAAAGTCGGCAGGGTGGCCCACCAGGGGGTCAACAGCAACTGCTTCAGCAAGGGGGGCAAGATCGCTCATTCGAAATCATCTCCAGGCCGGAAGGGAAATAAACCGGCCATACCCCATCATTTTCACGCCGGGGAGAGTGATCGTCTTGTGCGGCAGATCACAGTTCGGCATTGAGTCTCATTTTATGAAACCAGCCGTGACCTATTCGAAGCGTGAGCGGCCCACTGATCAGCGGGCCGCAGCTCCGCAGATTATTTGATGCCTATCACCATGGAGTCCGGCCCTACCAGATGTTCTACGCGCGCCTGGCGGAAGCCGGCATCCCGCATCCAGCCAACACAGTCTGCGCCGGTGTAGTCGAAGCCGCCCGGGGTTTCAACGAGCATATTCAGGCTCATCAGCAGCCCCATGGAGTTCTTGGAGCGGTCGTCGTCAATGATGGCGTCATATGCGATGAAGGCGCCACCGGCCGGAAGTGCCTCATATGCCTTGCCGATCAGCATGCGCTTTTCTTCAAGGTTCCAGTCGTGCAGGATGTGTCCCATCATCAGCACGTCTGCTTTGGGAAGCGGGTCGGTAAAGAAGCTGCCTGGCTTGAAGCGGACGCGCGAAGAGAGGCCGTTGGTTTCCACATACTCTTCGAAGATGGGCGCAACCTCAGGCAGGTCGAACCCCGTGCCTTCGATATGCGGATTCCGGAGCGCCACCTGGACAATCAGATCGCCCTGGGCGGTGCCGCAGTCCACTGCGGACTTGTAGTCTGCCCACGGGAACTGTGCTGCGATGGCCATGTTGGAGCCGTGGCTGATGCCGGTCATGGCGCGCAGAAAGCCCTTCAGGCGAGCGGGATCGGCATAGAGAGCGGCGAAGACATCGGATTCGCCGCGTGCCTCATTCTGGAGTTCGCCGGTGCGGAGAGCCGCTGTCAGATTGCTCCACTGCGGATAAAGCCTCCGGTTGGCCATTTCGAGCATGCCGCCGATGTAGGAGGGCTTGTGCTTGTCGAGGAACAGGTGAGTAGAGGGCGTGTTGGCATACACGCCGTCGTTGCGCTCCAGGAAGCCGAGTGCCACCAGGGCGTCGAGAAAATCGCGGGAGGCGCGGGGATGCAGACCGAGCCGTCCGGTGAGCGTGTCGAGGTCCTGGGGACTCTTGGCCAATTCGGTGAAGACTTCCATCTCCACGGCACTGAGCAGTGTCTTTGAGGCCCAGAAGGCAAGGCCGGTCTGCAGAATGTGATCTGGTGTGAGTAAGGGCGCAGTCATCTTGTCTCTTTCTTAAAGCGAGGCTCACGCATCGCTCAGAGTTAGGGAATGTGTCGACATCGGGAAGCACGCCTTATGGGAAGGGGCCCCAGGCGGAGTGGAACGAGTGTACTGGAACGCGGCGACGTTTGGGGAGTCTGT
>DCFV01000167.1:6659-11709 GCA_002314435.1 Acidobacteriaceae bacterium UBA1795
TTCGGAACTTGCTGTGTACGGCCTATTCCGTGCGCAGCGCATTCACCGGATTGACCACTGCGGCTCGCCGCGAAGGCAGGTAGCAGGCCAGCCAAGCAATGCCCACCACGCTGGCCGTGGCGATCAAATAGGTCCACGGGTCCATGGGGCTCACGTGGTAAAGCAGAGAGCGCATCAGGCGCATGGCGGCAAAGGCAACGGTGATTCCGACGGCCGCACCGATAGCTGCCAGCGTCAATCCCTGACGAACAAACAGGCCGGTGAGCGCTTCACGCTGCGCACCGAGAGCCATGCGGATGCCGATCTCGCGCGTACGCTGCGAAACGGCGTAGGAAATCACGCCGTAGATGCCGACGAGGCCCAATAGCAGCGCCATGGCACCGGCCACGCAGAGCATCACGAGTGTGAACGAGGTGCGCGCCATGGACTTGGTGTAGAGACGGCCGAGAGTGGTGGCATCGGCGAGCGGCAGATCAGGGTTGACGGACCAGACGGCCTGCTGCACCTGGCTCATAAAGGCGGCGGAGCCGGCGCGGTCGCTGCGTAGGATGAAGTCCAGGCCGCGGCGCACCTGGATGTGCCGTCCTTCGAAGTTCTGGGTATAGATGGGCCAGTAGACGGATGTGGGCGGGTCGCTGCTGACGCCGTCATGGTAGACATTGGCGGCAACTCCGATCACCTCATACCCGTCGTCGGTGGTGCCCACGCGAATCTTTTTGCCGAGAGCGGCGGCGGCGCTACCCCAGTACTCGCGGGCAAAGTTCTCGCTGATCAGGGCGACAGGCCGGAGCTGGAAGGTTTCGTCCCAGGTGAGGTCGCGTCCGGCGACAAGTGGCGTGCCCATGGTGGCGAAGAAGCCGGGTGAGACAAAGTGGAAGCGGCGGATGGGCGGCAGTTCGCCTTCCTTGTAGGTGCGGTCGGCGGCCATGACCGGGTCCATGGAGTAGTTGCCGCTGAGGGGAACGCTGGTGGTCATGCCCACGGCGGCAACGCCCGGAATAGCAGCGAGCTTGTCGTGAAGGGACTGCTCCATGCGAACGACGCGCTCCTCCTGGCCTTCGGGGATTTGCATCTCCGGGATGTAGAGGCGGAAGGACTCGAGCGACTGCGGGTCCTGGAATCCGGGTGAGACATGGGCAAGAGCCTGGAAGGTGCGGATCATGAGGCCCGAGCAGATAAGCAGAACAAGAGCGAGAGCAACCTGCACGACGACCAGAGTCTTGCGGGCGCGGTGGCGTTCGCGGCTCTGAGAGAGCGCTCGGCCGCCTTCACGCAGGCCTGTGGTGGCGCGGATGCCGGAGTACTTTACGACGGGGATAAGGCCGATGACGAAGCTGACGAAGAGAGCGAGCGCGAGGGTAAAGCCGAGCACGGGCAGGTCGATCCCGATCTCGTTGAGGCGGGGCAGGCCTGTGGGTGCGGCGGACACCAGCAGGCGCAGCGCGCCATACGCGAGGCCCAGGCCAAGCACACTGCCGGTCAAGCCGAGAACGAGGCTCTCAGCAAGCAACTCATTGGTGATGCTGCTGCGGCTCGCGCCTAGCGCAGCGCGTATGGCCAATTCCTGGCGGCGGCCTTCCACGCGCACGAGAAGGAGATTGGCGACATTGGCGCAGGCGACGAGCAACACGAGCCCGATGGAACCCATCAGCACCCAGAGGACATTGCCTACGTCGCCGACGACATCTTTCTTCAGCGGGCGCAGGTTCATTTGGAGTTGGGCCTTCTCAAAGACGCTTGCGCTGAAGCCCTCCGGCGCAGGGAAGCTGCGGACGGCGACAGGAATCAGGTGGCCGAGATCGGTGCTGGCCTGCTGGAGCGTGACGCCGGGCTTGAGCCGGGCCACGCCCTGGTAGCTGAAGTTGCCGAGCTTGGTCTTGCTGCGATCCCATTGCATGGGCATGTAGAGCTGAGCCTGGGTGTCATCCATCAGGTGGAAATCGCGCGGGAGGACTCCGATGATCTGGTGACTCTTGCCATCGAGAGTGAGGTTCTGTCCGATGGCGGCGTTGGAGCCGCCAAAGTGGCTTTGCCAGTAAGCGTGGCTGAGGACCACGGTCAGTGGGGCGTGGGGCGAGTCGTCCTGCCGGGTAAAGAGGCGGCCAAGGACCGGCTTGGCACCGAGCAGGGGCAGGGTGCCGTCGGAGACGTCGAAGGCGCGCACATGTTCGGGCTGGCCTGCGCCGGTCACGCTGAGCGAGTCGCCGTTGTAGACGCCGATGTCCTCAAGCGTGGTGTTCTGTTCGCGGTCGATGAAGTAAAGGAACGGCGCAATGTTGAGTTCCGGAATGTCGATGCCAGAGGCTCTGTGCCACACGCCGATGAGGCGGTCGGACTGGGGGTAGGGGAGGGGCTTGAGCAGCACGCTCTCGACGACGCTGAAGACTACGGTGTTGGCGCCGACGCCGATAGCCAAAGTGATCAGGGTGATGGCAGTGAACAGAGGGGCGCGGCCGAGACGGCGCAAAACCTGCTTGATCTGGTCGGGAACGAGGGCCATGGTGGAGCCTCCTGGCAGTGGGGTGGCGTCAGTACGAGCGCTGCAACCGTCGCGCTCGTGCAGGGTGCACTACAGGTGAATGCAAGCTCGGGGCCAACCCGCGCTCCCGTAACTCGAAGTTTTCCTTCAAATTCCGGGCAGCGACGCCGACATGCCTGTTCGCTTTTGTCCGGCGGTGTCCATTCCCGAACAGTTCGAGGAAATGGGCCACGCGCAGCTCGTTGCCGCTGCGGTCGCATGCGTGGAGTACGCGCACCGCGTTAGAAATGTTCACGCATAAAGTGCGGCTTCCTGCTTAGAGCAAAAGCTGATATGCTTTCCAGCGCCGAGAAAAGCGATTTATGCAAGGGAGTATACGAGTATGTGGTTCCTTGGAATGGACGTGGGCACTGGCGGCACGCGCGCCGTGGTGGTGGACGCAGACGGCAAACTCATCAGCGGCGCATCGAGCGAACACGCGCCCTTCCGCACGCCCCATCCGGGCTGGGCCGAACAGGACCCCGAAGACTGGTGGCGTGCCGCGCAGGAAGCCATCCGCAAGGCACTCGCCGCCGCGCCCGAGCCGAAGCAGCCCATCGCGGCAATCGGTCTGACGGGCCAGATGCACGGTGCCGTGCTGCTCGATGAGAGCGGTGCTGTGCTGCGCCCGTCGCTCATCTGGTGCGACACGCGTACCCAACCCGAGTGCGACTGGCTGCACGCAAAGATCGGCTACGAGAAGTTGATTGAACTGACGTGCAATCCCGCGCTCCCTAACTTCACGCTTACGAAACTGCTCTGGGTCAAGACGCACGAGCCGGAGATCTTCGCCAAGACGCGGCACATTATGTGCCCGAAGGATTATGTGCGCTACCGGCTGACGGGCGAGTTTGCAATCGACGTGCAGGAAGCCAGCGGTACGCTGCTGCTCGACGTAACGCATCGTCGCTGGTCAAAGGAAGTTGCCGAGGCCGCGGGCATTCCAGAAAACTGGCTGCCAAAGGTCTACGAGTCACCGGAGGTCTGCGCGCGCATCAGTGAAACTGCAGCGGGCACCACGGGGTTGAAGCCGGGAACGCCAGTTGTCGCAGGCGCAGGCGATCAGGGTGCGGGCGCAGTGGGCATGGGCATTTTGCAGCCCGGGTCGGTGTCGGCGACGATCGGAACTTCGGGCGTGGTCTTTGCCGCCACGGCCAACCCGACGAAAGACCCGCACGGACGGCTGCACACTTTCTGCCATGCCGTACCGGGCGTGTGGCACGTGATGGGCGTAACGCAGTCGGCGGGGCAGAGCCTGCGCTGGCTGAAGGAGACGTTCTTTGCCGGGCAGGACTACGACGCGCTGACGGCGCTGGCGGAGAAGGTTCCGGCCGGCAGCGGGGGATTGCAGTGGGCTCCCTATCTGTTGGGCGAACGCACCCCGCATCTGGACCCGGAGGTGCGGGCAGCGTTTACAAATATCGGCCCGACGCATAGGGCAGGGCATTTTGTCCGCGCGGTACTGGAAGGCGTGGCCTACTCGCTCGAAGACACATTCACGCTGTTTGCCGAACTAGGTATTCCGGTGAGTGCGGTGCGGCTGGGCGGCGGCGGAGCAAAAGGGCCGCTGTGGCGCAAGATCCAGGCCGGTATTTACGGGCAGGCCGTCGAAGTGCTAACTGCGGAGGAAGGTGGCGCCTTCGGTTCGGCGCTGTTGGCCGGCGTGGGCGCGGGCCACTGGGCAAATCTGGACGCCGCCTGCGGACAAGCCATCGAAGTGGCCCAGCGCATCGAACCTGATCCGGCCGACCTGGCTGCCTACAAGACCGGCTACGCGCAGTGGCGAAAGGTCTATCCGGCGCTCCGGTCCTTGCGGTAAGCAATGGGAGTATCTACCCAGCGAAAGGCGGCCTGCGGGTCGCCTTTCGAGCATTTGTACGGATTAACGGACGTTATTCTGATCATTTAAGCTAGAAACGCTAAATTCTGCCTGTACATCCCGGTCGGCCTTACTGTAGCCTTGCTTCCAAATTGCATTGCGGGAGAGGGGCTTATGCGTTTTCGTCATCCTTTGGCTTCGTTGGTCTTCGTGTGCGCCGCAGTTGGCGTGTCTCCTCAACTATTGGCTCAATCCTCTGCCGCGCTCAGCTGCGCAGACCTGCACCTGGTGCCCGCGCCGCGGGAGTGTACGGCGGTTGAGACGGTTGCAATCGGCCCGACGGGCATTGCCATTCTCGCGGACGAGAACGCGGACGACGCCTTTGCTGCCAAGGATCTGGCAGAAACCGTTATGGGCCTCGGTATCCACGCCGCAGGGCAGGGGGCGCCAGTGCGACTCGTACACGCAGACAAGGCCGCCGGTAAGGAACTCCTCGCCCATCACAACCTGAAGCTCGAAGCAGCGCAGCACGAAGAGGGATACGTAATTGTGCCCGACGGCAAGCGCGGCCTTGCCGTCGTCGCTGATACCTCCGCCGGCCTCTTCTACGGTGCGCAGACGGTCAAGCAACTCATCCGCAGATCGGGCAAAGATGCCGTGCTGCTTGTGCCCACACTGCGTGACTGGCCAGCGATGCCGCATCGCGGACTGAG
>DCFV01000008.1:0-7123 GCA_002314435.1 Acidobacteriaceae bacterium UBA1795
AGGCGTGGCCGTCAAACACCGTCAGCCCCGCGTCCTGGCCCACCCACAACCACCCACGGTGATCGACCATGAGTGATACCACCTGTTGCGACAATAGCGGTGGCCGGCCTACACGCTTGACGTCCACCACCTGATAGCCGTCGATCCTGAGTCGCATTAGATCCTGAGAGGGTCCACTGGTCCACACCGTCCCGTTGTCATCCACCGAAATCACGTCCGGTGCGGCCCCGGTCGATCCCAGATCTATCGCGTGCCAGCCCCTTCCGTCACGTACCAGCAGTCCCTGGTCCGCCGCCGCCCACAACCAACCGTGTGCGTCCACGCACAAATCAGAAAAGCGCTGCCGCGCATTCTTGAATGCCGGCGCCTCAACCAGTGACGGAGCATCGCCCGCGCCTGCAGGTGCGTTGACCGTGTACAGGCCTTTCGTGGTCGCGACCCAGATGCGCCCCTCGCTGTCCGCCACCACGTCTGACACGCCGGGCACCTTCCAGTTCTTTCCCTGAAGCGTTTTGGAGTCAATCCGCACGAGCTGCCCGGCAGTGCTAGCCATCCAAATCGCACCACTTGCGTCCATGGCAAGGGCGCTTGTCGGCGGCGTCTGCGCATTAGGCTGCCGCCAAGGGTGGGGTAGCTGCTCCCCGGCAGGGATATAGTCCAGACCGCCCTCGGTACCGAGCCACAGTCTCCCCTGCTGGTCGCGCATCACAGCCCAAACCAGGTCATTGCTAAGCCCGTCGGCCTTCGTGTAGCCTTCCCAGCGGTCCTGGCCAACCCACCGCTTCAGGCCATGCCCAACCTGGCCAATCCACACCGAACCTTCCCTGTCCACGTACAGGCTCTGAATCTCATACGCGGCCAAACCATTGTGTTCCGTCACTTGCCGCCACGCACCGTTCACCCACATCGCCAACGTCGTGCCCTGCGCCGTGAGCACCCGTCCTTGCGCATCAAGCGTCAGGATCGGATAGGACTCCGGACCCGCCGGCGGTGGAAGATCGTGCAGTGCAAACCGGCCGGCGGCCAGATCAAGCTCCCCTGCATGGTCCTGCCCGCGCAGCCACAGATGGCCGCGCGTCACCAGCAGGCTGAACCACGCTTCCTCGGGCAATCCCAGGGCCGCACCCATACGCATCGACTTCCCGTTCTGCAGACGGCACAAGTCCGAGTCGCATCCGTACCACAGCGATCCATCTGGCGCGTACGCAACGCTCCGGACCGCACCGCCCTCCAGCGCCAGAGGTTCTGCTGTCCACTGCGTCCGCGAAGCCCGCTTCAGCCGGAACGCGCCGTCCCTCGTCAGCGCTACCAGCTCATCCTGCCGCCCGGCCGCAAACGCGGTGCCCGACAGCGGCTGAAACTGGGTCGCCCTGCTGGGAGCCTTCACTTCTGCAAACTGCCCATCCGGCAACTCGAAGTAAATTCCAGTCGTCGTCGTTACCCAAAGCGTTCCATCCGGGCTCACGTACAGGTTCTGGATCATCCGCTCCGGCAGGCCCTGCGCCGACCCAAAGCCCTGGAACTGCGCGCCATCGTAACGGTAGAGCCCGTTCTGTGTTCCCACCCACAGATACCCGGTCCGATCCTGCACCATGCACACGATGTTCAGATTGCCCAGTCCCTGGACATATTCGCGGAAGCTGTACCGCTGCGCGCAGGACGGCGCGCGCATGGCCACAATCAGGCCCACTGCGCACAGAAGCTTGCCGACTAATCTATAGATTTTTAATAGCTTCCGCACGTTCAAACCGTCTCCCGCTGTATTCCACTTTCACTAGAAACTGGGCTAACGCCGGGTGCGATTGGCGAATATGGTTGCCGGTCGACTTCGTCGCATGGTCCAGTAGCTTTAATGATTCAAGTATAGGTTTCAGCGCAATTGCGCATATGACACAAAAGTTGCTTCCGTCCTGAATCTGCACACCTTAGTCACGTACGACGAAAGAGTGTCCCGTTGCGGAACACCGCGGCGTCTCCGACCCACTTGGCCCCCTAAGCCAGCGGCAGGCGCACTGCCGCGCATGCCCCTTCGCCATCTTCGCGGTTGGCGAGCCGGATCTCGCCCCCGTGGGCACGCGCAATCTGCTGTGCCAGCGCCAAACCCACGCCACTGCCTGTTGGTTTGGTCGTGTAGAAGGGCACAAACAAGTTCTCCATGTTGGCAATGCCGAGGCCGCGATCTTCGATGAAGACTTCCACATCCGGTTCCACCACCCGCCAGCCGATCCGCACAGGCCGGGCACCGTTGCCCAGCGAGGCATCCACCGCGTTGGCCAACAGGTTGATCAGCATCTGCTCCAGTTGGTCGGAGTCCGCGTGCAGCTGCGCCGCCGGCCCGGGCGCCAGCTCCACCGGCACGCGCTGTTCGAGCAGTGCGATACGCTCCACCAGCGGCCCCACCTGCACCGACTTGAGTGCCGGTGGCGGAAGTTGCGCCAGCACGCGATAGGACTGCACAAACCGGTGCAGCGCATCGGCCCGGCTCTCAATCACACCCAGGCCGCGGCGGAAATCGTGCGCCATCGCCGGGTCGCCCTCCATCTGCTCCGTGCGTACCCGCAGGCTGCCCGCGATGGACTTGATCGGCGCCAATGAGTTCGAAAGCTCGTGTCCAAGTACGCGCACCAATCGCTTCCAGGCGGCCTGTTCCTCTTCGCGTAGAGGCTGGCTCACGTCCGCCAGCAGCAGCAGCACATGCGGTGCGCCGTCCTGGCGGAAGACCGCCTTGCGCAGGAGCCAGCGGTTGGGCTTGGAGCCAAAAGAATGAATGCTTTGATCAGCCGACGCGAGCAGCGCCTCCAGCCCCAGCTCGCGGGCCGTGTGCCCGAAGCAGCGCGCATGCGGAAGCCCAAGCAGCTGCACGCCTGCCTGATTCACCAACTGCAGCACATTGTCGCGGTCAAAGGCGAAGAGCGGTGCGTGCATGACCTCGAGAATGCGTGCCAACAGCGCGGTGGCCTCGAGCGACCGCACCCGTTGCTTCTGCAACAGATCCGCCAGCGAGTTAATCTCCGCCGAAAGTTCGCCCAGAGCATCGTGTGCACCCGCGCCTCGCGCACGGAACGAGTAGTCGCCCTCGCGCAGCGACGAAACAACGTTCGACAGCGTTTGCAGCGGCCGCACCAGGCTTTCGATCAGAGACCCAGCTACCAGTGCAAAGTACACCAGCAGGCAGACGCCTGCCAGAATCGCCATCGGCACAGATATCTGCTGCTGCCAGCCCAGCAGCGCGGCGAAGAGCAGCCCCGGCAGCGATAAACACAGACAGTAGAGCCACGCCCGGCGCACCGCCGAGCCGCGCCGCCGGCGATCCTGCCGTTCATAGGCCATATTTTTCGATGCGCCGGTACAGTGCGGCCCGGCTAAGGCCCAGCGCCTCGGCCGCCTGCGAGATGTTGCCGTCGCAGCGGCGCAGCACCTTGCGAATGAGCAGCGCTTCCACCTCATCGATGCTCATGTTGTCAAACGAAGGCGAACCGCCACGGCCTGGCGCGACGGCCAGATTCGCCGGCTCAATCTGCTCACCACGGCACAACAGCACAGCGCGCTCTACCGTGTGTTCCAACTCGCGCACGTTGCCCGGCCAAAGATACTGCATCATCTGCTGCATCGCCGCGGAAGAGAATCCCGTCACCTGCTTGCGATAGCGCGTGCGATTGCGGTTTAGAAAGTGCGCCGCCAGCAGCGCGATATCCTCGCGCCGTTCGCGCAGCGGTGGCAAGTGAATCTCCACTGTGTTTAGGCGGAACAGAAGGTCTTCACGAAAATTGCCCTTGTGCGCTTCATCCTGCAGGTCCGCATTGGTTGCCGAGAGCACGCGCACGTCCACGCGCCGCGTCTGCGAACTGCCCACGCGTTCGAGTTCGCCCGTCTCCAGCACGCGCAGCAGTTTGGCCTGTTGCCGCATCGGCACATTGGCAATCTCGTCCAGAAAAAGTGTGCCGCCGTTGGCCAGCTCGAACCGCCCCACACGGTCTGCGCGCGCGTCTGTGAACGCACCCTTCACGTGGCCGAAGATCTCACTCTCGAACGTGCCTTCCGGAAGACCGCCCGCATTCACCGCAACCAGTGCCGAGCGCGCCCGCGGCGAAGCTGCATGCAGCAGCTTGGCCACAATCTCCTTGCCTGTGCCGTGCTCGCCCGTGATCAGCACATTGGCGTCCGACGGACCAACCTGCGCAATCAGTTCCAGTACCGGTTGCATCGACGGTGCGCCAGCCACAAACTCAGGCATGCCTTCAGCGCGCAGCAACCGGTTTTCGAGTTCCAGCTGGCGAGCACGCTTGAGCGCCTGGTTCAGCTCTGCGTGCACCCGGATCAGCGAGAGCAGACGCTCATTCTCCCACGGCTTCTGGATGAAGTCGCGCGCCCCGCGCTTGATGCTCTCGACGGCAAGATCGATATTGCCCCACGCTGTCATCACGATCACCGGCAGGCGTGGATCAATCTCCTGGAGTCGTGCCAGCAGATCTAGGCCTTCCTGCCCCGACGTTGTGTCCCGCGTGTAGTTCAGATCGATAAGCAAGACGTCGTAGTCGCTCTGCCCCAGCGCCTCCAGCACCAGTTGCGGTGAGCGTACACACTCTACGCGGATGCCTTGCGGCTGGAGCAGCAGTTCCACCGCTTCCAGGATGTGCGGCTGATCATCGGCGACCAGAACACGGATTTTCTCCTGCTGCTTGCGTGAATCGGTCATGCGCGCTCCGTCCGCACTGCGGTCACGGCCGGGACTCCTGCACCACACCCGACTGCGCATCCGCTATGGAGATGCCGTAGTCTTCCAGCACCGAACCGGTTGCGCGCCGCATCTCGATGCGCGCCTTCTCGTAGGCCGTCTCGGCGGCCACCAGCGCCGACTCGGCCACTGCCAGGTCGTGCTCGGCGGCCAGTGTCTGCTGGTTTGACCCCGCACCCAATTTCTGTTCCTTCTGCATGATATCCAATGTCTTCGCGGCAAGGTCGCGCGCTTTGCGCGCCGCGTCCACGCGCGCCGCTCCCTGCTCCAACGCGTAGCGAGCGTTGCGCACCTCAATGCGGATGCGCTTCTTCTGCTCCTCGAGATACACCTGCGACTGCCGGTACTCCAGTTCCGTACGGTATTGGTCCGCCTTGGCTGTACGGTTGCGCAGCGGAATATTCAGCGAAACACCCACACGGTATTCGGGCGAGGTGTTGTTCAGCGCGTCCTGCAGCGCTCCGCCGAAACCGTCCGGAAGGTCGGAACCCGTCCCGGGATCGAAGTATTTCGGATTCTTGGTACCCCCTGCTCCTGTGCCTGCATAGAAGCCGTACACATCCAGCGTGGGCAGAAGCGCATTACGCGCTGTCTTGCGGCTCAGCGCGCGGTTCTCCAGGTCCAGCGCCGATTCCTGCAATTCCGTGCGGTCGCGCAGCGCGCGCGCAATCATGTCCTGCACCGGCTCGCTGCTCGTCGCCAGGTCCGCACCAATGTGATCGGTCGGCACAACCGGCATCTCTTCCAGGATCGGATCGTCCAGCGAGCGCGTGATCGCGTTCTTCATGTAGAGCTCTTGCAACTCAAGGTTGGTACGCGCCACGGTCAGGTCCTGCTGCCGCGTGGCCAGGTCGCCTTCAGCCTTGAGCACATCCATAGCCGGAATCGCCTGGAGGTCTAACTGCTTGCGGCTCTTGTCCAGAGTGTCCTGCGCAAAAGCCACGGAGCGCTCGCTTACCTGTTCGTTGTCGTACGCGCTTACGAGGTCCCAGTAGATGTCGCAGACCTGCGTGATGGTGGCCATCACCTGCGCGCGAAAAGCAATGTCCGAAATCTTTTGATTGGTGTGCGCAATGCGCAGGAAGCGCAGGTTCGGCCCCAGTCCGAAGCCTGCCAGCAGCGGCTGCTGTACGTACACCTGCACAGACGAAGAGAACGACGGGCTGAAGAAGTCGTAGATGCCATTGGTCGTCTGTCGGCTATTGACCCAGTTCACCTCGAATGCTGTGCCGGTGGGAAACGCTTGGTCGTACGTCATATTCGCCGCCGACGTATTGAACTTGTAGATCGAAACGCCCTCGACCTGGAAGTTCGTCAACTGCTCCGACGTGTGGTCGTTATACACCTTGGCCGAGAGCACCGGATCGAAGCTCGAGATCGATGTGCCCGTGCCAAGCGTCGAGGCGACAATACCCGACGCGCCGGCACCGGCACCGCCCGCACCGCTCGATGTGCCACCCGCACCGGTTCCCGACCCCGACCCTCCGCCCGCGCCGCCCGGCGTGCCGCTCACCACACCCGTGTTCACGCCGCGCACTGAGCCGCCCGCCGCTGTTCGCAGCAGGTCGGTCTGCGCAATCGGCAGGTTGTAGCGTGCAATCACCAGGTCGAGATTGTTCTCGAGCGCCAGATCAATCGCGTCGCGGAGCGAAAGATAAAGCCTACCGTCGCGCATGAGCGCGTTCAGCCGCGAGGAGTTGGCCAGGCTTGGCGGCGGCACCGTTTCTCCGCGATATGCCGCAAAAGGATTGTCCGAGTGGCGCATCATCGCGTTGAAGGGAACCTGATCTGCAACGGCCGGTGCTGCAGTGGATGCTGGCGCAGCAGCCTGCGCCAAGGCGCCGGGCTTAGCCGCCAGCGCGAGATTGACCAGCAGAAAAACTGCGGATGCAAGCGACTGAAGACGCCTGCCCAAAGGTGCGTTCGTTCGAGTCATCACTGAGTGTCCCTGGGGAATGCTCACTGCGCGCCAACTCCCGTGGAGGAGGGCGCCAGCGATTCGTCGCGGGTAAGCCAGCCGTCGCGCAGCTCCAGAATGCGCGTGCCGTAGCGCGCGTTCTCCTCAGAGTGCGTGACCTGGACGATGGTAGTGCCCTGGCGGTTGAGTTCGCGGAACAGCTCCATGATCTCGCGCGCCTGTGTGGAGTGCAGATTGCCCGTCGGCTCGTCGGCCAGCAGCAGCGCGGGGGCGTGCACCACCGCGCGCGCAATACCCACCAGTTGCTGCTGTCCGCCAGAGAGTTGGTTCGGAAACAGGTCCTTCTTCGCAACAATCTGGAAGCGGTCCAGGATATCGGCGACCATGCCTGCGCGTTCCTTTGCCGGCAGGTTCTTGTAGGAAAGCGGCAGGTCGATGTTCTCCGCGACCGTGAGATCGTCCAGCAGGTG
>DCFV01000008.1:7441-18499 GCA_002314435.1 Acidobacteriaceae bacterium UBA1795
CTGCGGTTCAGCGCATGCGCCGCGGTTTCGCCGAACCAGTACTCACCGGCCCATCCGTCATCGAGCAGCGCCAGCACATTCAAGAGCGACGACTTTCCCGCTCCGGACGGACCCATCACGGTGACGAATTCGCCCTGGTGAATTGTGAGTCCGACGCGGCGCAGCACCCACGTCTCCGTGTGCCCTGCCTTGTAGCTGCGTTCTATGTTCTTTAGCTCAATCATCCGTTTACTCCGATCGCAAAGCAAGCATCGGTTCCACCGCCGCCGCCCGCCGTGCCGGTAATGCTGCTGCCAGCAGCACCATCACAGCCGTAAGGGCTACCGCCGCTGCCAACGTCAGCGGATCAAACACGGCCACTCCGTAGAGTTGGCTGCGAAACAACTGCGCCAGCCCGACCGTCGCGGGCAGTGCCACCACCGTCGCCGCCGCCGCAATCCATACCATCTCACTCAGTACCAGAAGAATTACGCTCATACGCGGCGCGCCCAGCGCCAACCGCACCCCGATCTCGCGCGTACGCTGCTCGGTGGAGTAAGCCAGTACGCCGTAGAGCCCCACCGCCGTCAGCAGAATGGCGAGCAGCGAAAAAACCCCGGCCAGAAAGGCCAGCGCCCGCTCGTCACTGATCGTGCGATCCAGCTGCTCATCCATCGTGCGCAGCTCGTTCACCACCAGCGTCGCGTCCTTCTGCCGCATTGCCTGCCGGATCGCCGGCATCAGCAGTTCCGGCGCCACGGTCGAACGCACGTACATTGCCACGCCCGTCGGATGCTCCATCTGCAAGTAGGGCCGGTACACCGCCCCGCCCATCTTCGTACGCGGGTCCGCGTGTCGCACGTCGCCCACGACGCCTACGATCGTGATGTCGTACTTGATGTCCTTGCCGCCGCCAGCCGAGATCTGCCGTCCGATTGCGTTCTGCGGCGCGCCGAAAAACTTTTTCGCAAACGCCAGGTTCACGACCGCCACCTTCGGCTGCCCCTTCGCGTCGCCAACGGCGAACTCGCGCCCCGCCAGGATCGGCTGCCGCAGTGCCGCAAAGTAGTCTGGTGTGATCTCCGGCGACTCGAAGTTCATGTCCTCTTCTTCGCCTGCCTTGTAGCCCTGCACAGAGAAGTTTGACGAGTTCGTATCTCCAGCCAGTTCCGGGTCCGTCGTGCCGCCCACGTTGGCGACACCCGGAATGCGCTTCAGCGCTGCCAGGCTATCCTGCACGATGGAGGGCGTACGATCCTCACCGTAACCCGAGGCTGTCGGGTCGAGCGTGAACGTGGTCAGGTGGAATATCTCAAAACCCACGTCTGCCAAGCGCAAGTTATTGAGCGTGCGCACGAAGAGTCCGGCTCCGCCCAGCAGCAGCACGCTCAGAGTTATTTGCACGCCAACTGCCAGTTTGCGGAATCGCTGCGAGGTCAGCGACGCCGTGCCTGCGTTCTGGCGCAAAGCGTTCGTCAAATCCGGCTTCAGAAAGTGAAAGACCGGCGCAATGCTGAACACCAGCGTGGCCACCAGCGAGACCACCAGCGCGAATCCGAGCACTCGCAGATCCACCGAGGCCGAGTACGGCTCCGAACCCGGATCGGCGCTCGTCATCAGCCGTACGAGCACCAGTGCCACCGGCGGTGCCATTGCAAGCCCAGCCACCGCGCCCGCCAGCCCCAGCAGACCGCCTTCCACCATCAGTTGCGTCACGATGCGGCTCCGCCGCGCGCCCAGCGCATAGCGCATCGACATCTCCCGCGTCCGCGCCGCGGCCCGCAGCAGCAGCAGCGTCGCCACGTTGATCGCGCATAGCGCCACCAGCAATCCCGCCATGCCCATCAGAATCCCCAGGGGCTTCATCAGTTGCTCACGCGCCGGCGCAAACCCCTTCGCGTCGTCGATCACCTTGATCGTGGACTCGTCCACAAACCGCCGCGCAAAGAGCGCGCTCGAGTCCTTGAACGCGGCCAACTCCGCGGCGCGCAGTGAGTGCCACAGCGGCCCAAGGCTCGCCTCGGCCTGCGCATTCGTCACGTTCGGCTTGCGCCGCGCCACCAGAGTCAACCACGCCGAGCGGCGATTGTTCAGGTCATCCAGTTGCGCGCGCCACGGGATGGCAATCGCCACCATGCTCACCGGCACGAACACACCGGGCTTGAAACCGCTGATCGCCGAGTCGAAACGCTCCGGCGCCACGCCCACGATCGTGAACGGACGCCCGTTGATCGCGACGCTCTGCCCCACCACGTCCGGCATGCCGCCGAACCGCGTCTTCCAGTAGCCGTAGCTCAACACGGCCACCGGATTGCCGTTCTTCACCGTGTCGTCCTGTTGCGTCAGCAGCCTGCCCGCCGCCGGCTTCAGCCCCAACACGTCGAAGTAGTTTCCGCTCACCACCTCGGCGTCTTCGCTCTCCGCCTGGTTGTGCCACGACACGCCAACATTCGCGCGATCCGCGGCGATCATCCCGCTGAACACCTGGTTGTGGTCGCGCAGGTCCTTGTACATCGGATACGAGAAGTAGTTGCCCTGGTCGCCGCCAAAGCTGCTTATTGATCCACGAAACGCGCCCTTCCAGTAGAAGCGCACCAGTTCCTGGGGATGCGACACCGGCAGCATTCGCAGCAGCGCCTGGTCGAAGAGTGTGAACACCGCCGCGTTGGCGCCGATGCCCAGCGCCAGCGTCAGTACCACGGTGAATGTGAAGCCAGGCGCCTTGCCCAACTGGCGCAGCGCGTAGCGGATGTCCTGGGGAATGGTATTCATCACAGCTCCTTTACTCAGTGCGCAGGGCCTGCATCGGCTCGATTGTTGCGGCGCGGCGCGCGGGCAGGAATCCGGCAAATGCGGCGCAGAGCAGAAGCACCAGCGGCGCAACAGTAAGGGCCACGGGGTCGTAACTGCGAACACCGTAGAGAATGCTCTTCATCAGGTACCCCGCATACAGCGACGCCGGGATGCCAAGAGCCAGGCCGATCAAGATCTGCCACAGGGCGCCACGCAGGACCATGGTGATCACCGAGTTCCGCGTAGCACCCAGAGCCATACGGATGCCGATTTCGCTGGTGCGCCGCGCCACAAAGTAGGACATGACGCCGTAGAGGCCGATACATGCCAGAATCAGCGCGAGCAGCCCGAACAGCGTGGTAAGCCGCGCTACGAGGCGCTCCTGGTCGAAGTTCCCGGCCACCTGCGCATCCAGCGAGCGGAGATCGATGACGGTCAAATTGGGATCGATGCCGGCCAGCGTGCGGCGCACGAACGCATCGACGTTGGCAGGAGGCGATTGGAAGTCCACAATCACCGCGTCCATATTCATCGAGTCTACTTCGACGCTGATCATCTGGGGTTGCGTAAAGCCGGCATACTGCTGGGTAAGCGGACGCAGATAGACGGGGCGGATCTCATCACGCGGGTTGTTCATCTTGAAGTCGTGGAAGACGCCCACGATCTGCCATGCGCCCGAGTACTGCGGAAAGCCGATGCCGAAGTGCTGGCCGACCGGGTCCTGGTTGGGGAAGAAGTGTTTGGCAAAGGTCTCGTTCACCAGCACCACCTGCGGAGAAGTGGCCGTGTCCTGCTCACTGAAGTCGCGGCCCCGAACAATGGGCACGCCAATTGAATCGAGGTATCCCCTGCTCACGCGAACCCACGTGGAGCCACAGTGGTCCCCGGGGCGCGGTGCCGGATGTCCCTGCTGAATTACGCACTCGCCCCAATTGTCGCCTTCGAGCGGGCTGTACATTGCCAGGCTCAAGTGCAGCACGCCGGGCAGTGCCTGGAAACGGTCTTCTATCTGGCGATAGAGCGCGGGAAGGCGGTCAATCGTGTAGCCCGCGCCAATGGGATCGATATGCAGCACGTACCGGTTGTGCGTGGCGATGCCGAAGTTCTGGTGCTCCAGGTTGCTCAGAGTACGCGTCATCAGGACCGCTCCGCACAGCAACACGATCGAAAGCGCGGCCTGCAGCACAACCAGCGCCTTCTGCGGCACCGACGAGCGATCCTTCGTTGAGCGGTTGACTCCGCGTAGCGCCTCGGCCGGCTGCGCGTGCGAGGAGAGCCACGCCGGCCCCGTGCTGAACAAAACGCCGGTCACCAGCGAGACTACAAAGGCAAAGCCGAGAACCGTGAGCGATGGGCTCGCGTCGACGGGCATGTTGCGCGCATCGGGGAATGCGAGCGCAAGAATCGTACGGCAACCCGCGTAGGCAACCACAAGTCCGGCCAGACCGCCGATGCAGCTCAAGATCACGCTCTCCGTCAGAATCTGACGAATCAGGTGACGACGCCCGGCGCCCAGCGCCATGCGCACGGCAATATCGGCGCGCCGCGTTGTGGCGCGCGCCAGCAGCAGGTTGGCGATATTGGCGCACGCAATCAAAAGCACGATGGAGGAGAGAATCATCAGCATCTTCAGGCCTGTGCCTGCGTACTGCTGCAGGGCCTGGATGCCGCCGCCGCCGGGCGTGAGCACTACATGCATCTTGGGAATGATGGTGCCACCGCCGTTCGCCGTAAGATCCGGACGCGTCCACAGCCACTGGCGCAGCGTTGTATCGATCTTCGATTGCAGCGCGGGGATGCTCTGCCCCGCAGGCAAGCGGCCAACGATATAGAGCCAGTGCGAGTCAGGGTGATGGACAACCGAGCCCGCTCCGCGCACATAAGGCTCTTCCTGAATCGGCATCCAGAAGTCAGGCGGAGTCTGCGATACTCGATCGCCGAAGAATCCGGGCGGCGCAACGCCCACAACGGTGAACGGTTTGGTTTGAATAAAGATGGTGGAGCCGACAATCCCGGCGTCCGCGGCGTACTCGCCCTGCCATGCCTTGTAACTCAGCACCATGGCGGGCGCTGCTGAAGGCGTGTCGTCGTTGTCGGCAAACACGCGCCCCGTCCAGGCGCTCACGCCAAACGTGGAGAAGTAGTTGCCGGACACAAACTCACCGTGAAGGGACTTAGGCACGGCGTTGCCGCGGCGGACGGACCAGTGCCACTCGCCGGCCTGCATCGCGGACAATTGCTGGAACTCCGGCGTGTGGTCGCGCAAATGCAAATAGAGATCGGTTGAAAAGATGGAGAAATCGCCGTTGTCGCTCGCACTGCCCGGGAATCCTCCCTCGACGCAGCAGTCATCGTTGTCGCCAATGCGCCACAGATGCGCTGGATCGGCGACCGGCAGGGTGCGCAGCAGAATGCCATGCACCAGCGTGAAGATGGCCGTGTTGGCGCCGATACCCAGAGCCAGCGTGACAATGGCCGTGAGCGTGAAGCCTGGCGACTTGCGCAGCTGGCGCAATGCATAGCGGATATCCTTGACCAGTTGATTCATCGCCATTCATCTCCATGACCTAAACGGTGAACGCACCCTGTTCCTATTCATTGCGCAGTACCTGCATCGGCTCGATCCTCGCAGCGCGTTGATCCCAACGCCAGCGTGAGCGAAACCGTGGTGGTATATCCAGGAGCCTTCCGGAGCTGCCGGCGAGGAGCCTTTACGCCTCCACTTCCTCGGTCAGCTTCTTCAGTTCGTCTTCTGATACGACCTTGCCATCGAACAGGTGCACCTCGCGCTGCGCGTGCTTGGCGAAGCGTGGATCGTGCGTCACCATGCAGATCGTCGAGCCCTCGCGGTGCAGATCGGCCAGCAGATGCATCACCGCCTCGCCGTTCTTCGAGTCCAGGTTGCCCGTCGGCTCGTCGGCCAGCAGGATCGATGGCGACCCAGCCAGCGCCCGCGCCACGGCCACGCGCTGCTGCTGGCCGCCGGAGAGCTGCGCCGGATAGTGCCGCATGCGGTGTGCCATGTTCACGCGCTCCAGCGCATCCTTTACACGCTTCTTGCGCTCCGCAGCGGGCATGCCTGCGCGATAGGTTAGCGGCAGTTCGACGTTCTCTTCCACCGTCAGGTCGCCGATCAGGTTAAAGCTCTGAAAGATGAACCCGATCTCCTGATTGCGGATCCGCGAACGGTCACTGAAGCTCAGGTTCTCCACCGGCTTGTTGTTCAGCAGATACTTGCCGCCGGTGGGCGTGTCCAGCAGGCCCAGGATCGACAGCAGTGTGGACTTGCCGCAGCCCGACGGCCCCGACATCGCCACATACTCGCCGCGCGAAATGCTCAGGTGAATGCCGGAGAGTGCGTGCGTCTCCACTTCGTCGGTGTAGAAGACCTTCGTCAGATCCTCAATCTCAATCAGCTTGTCGTTTGCCATTTGCTTCTCCTCGTTCGCTCAAATCTCTTCTCTGTTCCCTGCTGGCAGCCTTCTACTCCAGCCGCACGCGATCCACATTGTCGTAGCGCGACATGTCCGACAAAATCACCGTGTCGCCTTCTTTCAATCCTTCGAGCACCTGGATGGAGTTGACCGAGGCGCGGCCCACTTTCACCGGGACGCGCGTTGCCCCCTTGCCATCCACGTCGAGCTTGAACAGGCTGAGCGTCGAATTCTCGTTCCCCAGTGCCGGCCGGCCCACATACAGCACATCCGTCAGGCGCTCCAGGTCAATGGTCCCGTCCACACTCAACTGCGGCACCGCGCCCGCAGGCAGCGGCCCATCCAGATCTACGTCAACTGTGCGCGTTCCGTTCACTACCGAGGGATCAATACGCGTCACATGGCCAGGAATCACGCCGTTGTGGGTGTCGATGGAGGCCGGCTGCCCCACCTGGATGTCGCGCGCCTGAGTCTCCGCTATCTGCAGCGCAGCCTTCAGTTTGTCGCGCTGGATGACCTGCGCAATCGACGTGCCCGCTGTGACGTGCTGGCCCACCTGCACCGGAGTCGCCAGCGGGGCCAGCGTGCCGGAGATCGTGGACCGCACCTCGAGCGCAGCCGACTGCTTTTGATAGAGGTCGAGCAGGGCTTTTGCCTGGTCGATCTTGGTCTGCGCTGAGGCAAGCTGAATTTCAATTGCCTTCTGGTTCACGTCCAACTGCTGCTTGCTCAGGTCGTGCTGCGTGTTGAGTTGGTCGGCTGTGTTTTTTGACTTGTTGTAGGCCAGGCCGGAAATCACGCCCAAGTCGTAGAGCGCCTTGTCCGTCTGCGCCTGCAACTGGTCCTGCGTGTAGTCGGCATGCACCTGCGCGGCGGCCGTCTTCTTATCCATCAACGTGCTTTCGAGCGTGGCCTGAAGGCTCTTGTAGTCAGCCTGCGCGGCCTTGAGCGCGAGCCTCGCGTTCAGCACCTGCTGCTCCAGTTGTGGATCGGCCAGGTCCATGAGGATCGTGTTCGGGGTGACCTGCGCTCCGGGCAATACGCGAATGCGCACCACCGTCGCGTCTGTCTGCGCCGGGATCAGCTCGATCGAGTCCTCGCGCGGAACAAGCGTTCCGGTCGATCCGCGCACCTGGCGCACCATCGGGCCGCGCTTCACTGTGTCGGTCCAAATCGTGGAGCGGTCAACGGTCGGCGCCGCCGGCTTGAGCCGCGAAACCGCCACCGCTGCCACCGCCAGAACCACCACGCCAATGCCAGCCCACACAAACAGCTGGCGCTTTTTCCTCTTCTTGATGTCAGGCCGTGCGATATCCATCACGCAAAGTAGAGTGCATCTGGCGTGCCAAAGACAGCCCCTCGTCTAATATTGCAATGAAAGGGGTTAGCCGTGCCATCCTGCCTTGGTGCTGGCGTATGTACTGACCGCTGACGAGGTCATGTGTCCGATATCGGACACTCATGGCTCCCTATTCACATCCGCTCCACGGCTAAGGCCACCGCATTTCCGCCACCCAGGCACAGCGCAGCAATCCCCTTCCGCCTGCCGTGGCGGGCCAGGGCATGCACCAGCGTCACCAGCACCCGCGCCCCGCTTGCCCCGATGGGATGCCCCAGTGCCACCGCTCCGCCGTGCACGTTCACCCGTGCCGGGTCCAGCTCGAGCGCGCGATTTACCGCTATCGCCTGCACCGCAAAGGCCTCATTCAGCTCGAACAAGTCCACCTCATCAAGAGTCCATCCCGCCCGCGCTGCAACGCGCCGCACGCTCTCCACCGGAGCCAGGGAAAACCACGCCGGGTCACGCCCGCTCCAGGCCTGCGCCCGCACCACGGCCAGCGGCTTCAGATCCAACTCGCGGGCCAGCTCCGCACTCATCAGGGTCAACGCGGCAGCACCGTCGCTCAGCCCCGGTGCGTTGCCGGCTGTCACCGTTCCGTCTGACCTGAACGCCGGCTTCAAGCGTTCGAGCGCCTCTACCGTGGCGCCCGGCCGGATCGATTCGTCCGCCTCCACTCGCACCGGCGGCTCGCCTTTCTTTCGCGGCAGTTCCACTGGCAGAATCTCCTCGCGAAAAGCCCCTTGCCCCTTCGCCTCCGCTGCGCGGCTGTGCGACTCTACCGCAAACGCATCCTGCTCCGCGCGTGTAATGCCCAGCGTCTCGGCAACAATCTCCGCCGCCGAGCCCATGTGGAAATCGTTGTAGGCGTCCCACAGCCCGTCGTAGACCATGGAGTCGATCAACGTTCCATTCCCCATGCGCAAACCCGCCCGCGCGCCCGGCGCGAGGTAGGGGGCATTGGTCATCGACTCCATGCCTCCCGCAATGACGATCTCAGCATCGTTCGTCTGGATGGCCTGCGCGCCGAGCGCCACCGCCCGCAGCCCCGAACCGCATACCTGGTTCACCGTCAGGGCACCGGTCTGCTGCGGCAAGCCTCCAAAAATCGCCGCCTGGCGCGCCGGGTTCTGGCCCAGCCCCGCCTGCAGCACGCACCCCATCACGCACTCGGTCGACTCTGCGAGCCGCACTTCGTCGACCAGCAGTTTCTCAAGCCCCGCGCGCCGCACAGCCTCGCGCACTACCATCGCCCCCAGCCGCGGCGCAGAAAACGGCGCAAGCCCGCCCTGGAAACGCCCTATCGGCGTACGAACCGCCGCAACCAGCACAACGTCTTTCATGTGCAAGCTCCATGCAACATTCTCCGACCTGCGCGCCCTAAATCCGCCCCGCAGCCCGCAGGTCACCGATCTCGGCGTCTGTAAACACCCGCGAGCGGATCAAAAAGCGGAACCCCTCCGGCCCTTCCAGCGAGAACATCCCGCCCCGGCCCGGCACCACGTCCAGGGTCAGTTGTGTGTGCTTCCAATACTCGAACTGGCTGCGGCTCATGTAGAACGGCTCGCCGTCCACCTCGCCCAGCTGTACGTCCACGTCGCCCACCAGTAACTCGCCCCGGGGAAAGCACATCGGGGAGCTGCCGTCGCAGCAGCCCCCTGACTGGTGGAACATCAGCGGCCCGTACTTCTGGCGTAGCACGCGGATCAGGTGCACGGCCAGATCCGTCGCCATCACCTGCGCGGGTATCTCCGCCATAGCACTGTCCTTTGTCTAGAAGAAGCCCAGCTTCTTCGGGTTGTAACTCACCAGCAGGTTCTTGGTCTGCTGATAGTGGTCCAGCATCATGCTGTGCGTCTCGCGCCCAATACCCGACTGCTTGTAGCCACCGAACGCCGCGTGCGCCGGATAGGCATGGTAGCAGTTCACCCAAACGCGTCCAGCCTGAATGCCGCGTCCCAGGTGATAGCAGCGGTTGGCATCGCGGCTCCACAAGCCCGCGCCCAGCCCGTAGAGCGTGTCGTTGGCAATCTCCAGCGCGTCGGACTCGTTCTTGAACGTGGTTACCGAAACTACTGGCCCGAAGATCTCCTCCTGAAAGATGCGCATGCGGTTGTGGCCACGGAAGACCGTCGGCTCCACGTAATAACCGCCCTCCAGTTCGGGCGCCATCTGAGCGCGCCGTCCACCCGCCAGCAGCTCCGCGCCTTCCTTGTGGCCAATGTCGATATAGCTCAGGATCTTTTCCATCTGCTCGCTCGACACCTGCGCACCGATCATCGTCGTCGGATCCAGCGGATTGGCCTGCTTGATCGCCGCCACGCGCTTCAGCGCCCGATCCATAAACTTGTCATAGATGCTTTCCTGAATCAGCGCGCGGCTCGGACATGTGCACACCTCGCCCTGGTTCAGCGCAAACATTACAAAGCCTTCGACCGCCTTGTCGAAGTAGTCATCGTCTTCGTTGCACACGTCGGCAAAGAAGATGTTCGGCGACTTGCCGCCCAGCTCGAGCGTCACCGGAATCAGGTTCTGGCTGGCGTACTGCATGATTAGCCGCCCGGTCGTGGTCTCGCCGGTGAAGGCGATCTTGGCCACCCGCGAGCTGGATGCCAGCGGTTTGCCCGCCTCCAGACCGAAACCGTTCACAATGTTCAGCACGCCGGGCGGCAGAATGTCCCCCACCAGCTCGGCCCACACCAGGATGCTCGCCGGCGTCTGCTCGGCCGGCTTCAGCACCACGCAGTTGCCGGCCGCCAGCGCCGGAGCCAGCTTCCAGGTCGCCATCAGGAGCGGAAAGTTCCACGGAATGATCTGCCCCACCACGCCCAACGGCTCGTGAAAGTGATACGCCACCGTGTCGCGGTCGATCTCGGAGATGGTACCTTCCTGCGCGCGAATGCACCCCGCAAAGTAGCGAAAGTGGTCGATGGCCAGCGGCAGGTCCGCAGCCATTGTTTCGCGAATCGGCTTGCCGTTGTCCCAAGTCTCGGCGTGCGCCAGGATGTCGAGGTTGTCCTCCATCCGCTGCGCAATCTGCGTGAGCAGAATGGCGCGGTGGGTGGGGCTGGTGTGGGCCCATGCGTCGCGCGCCGCATGCGCCGCATCCAGGGCGTGCTCAATATCCTGCGCGTTCGAGCGGGGAATCTCGCAAAATACCTTGCCCGTCACCGGCGTGACGTTCTCAAAATACTGACCTGAAGCGGGCTCCACCCACTTGCCGCCAATGTAGTTGCCATAGCGCGGGCGAAAACTCACTCGGTCGCTCAGTTTGCCAGGATGCGTCGCCGTTACAGTCGCCATCGGAATTGTCCTCCAGGGGAATACCTACCGCGCGGAAAAACGCAAGGGGAACGCGGCGCAGGCATCATACACGCGGCAGAGCAAGGCAGGATAGAGGCTTCCCAAGCTCGCTTTTCACCTCCCATGCCGGGCTGTCACCCGGTACGGCGCGCAAGGATATGGCGAGGAACTTTTCGGATTTCTACCGGGACGCGCCGGCCCCGCAGAATA
>DCFV01000008.1:18826-27525 GCA_002314435.1 Acidobacteriaceae bacterium UBA1795
CTGTTGTACAGCGGAATTCGATCTGCACTTTCCCTCTGCTTCAACCCGCCGACGTTACGAAATCCACTTCTCAGTCGCAAGTGCTTCGGCCATGGGGTCTACGTGGAAACGTGCAGCAAGATCCCTCAACTGTTGCGTCGTGATGGAGTGCTTTTTGCCGCCCATCGATAAGACCTTCACGAGAACTTCTGCGGCTTTCTCGGCCGTGTCGATCAAGCCAAAGGTTTCATCCAGCGAGGCGCCGGATCCGAAGATACCGTGAAATGGCCAAAGAACAAGAGGATGCTTCAGCATGGCCTCCGCTGTCGCCTCGCCAATGAAGGACGTCCCCGGCACCATCCACGGGAGTACGCCTACACCATCGGGAAAAACGACCAGACACTCGGTGCTCATTTCCCACAGCGCACGGGTCAGAGCTGCAGACGAGAGATCCAGTGCATACGAAAGCGCAATCAGATTCGTCGCATGACAGTGCATAATTACGCGGCTTGCCCCATGCGTTACCTGCTGTCGAGCACGGTGCGATTTGAGGTGTGCGGACAACTCGGAGGTTGGAACGCCATTCCCTCTTAGGCCCCACAAAACCTGCGCCGATTCACCATCCGCGCAGATCTCGATCAGACCGAGATTCTCTTCGGGGTCCAGTTGAACGTTGCGGAAGTATCTTCCTGAGCCGGTAACGAGAAAAGACTGGCCGGCTAACCCGGATATCGTTTCACCAATTGCGACGAGCCGATCCTCTTGCAGAAGGTGGCGAAACGGCGCAATGTCTTCTGTCTGCAAACGCAGACTGACATTGCCGCCATTGCGTTCATCCCATCCCTTCAGCCACATATCGGTGGTTGCCTTCACCATACCTTTGATGAACCAGGATGATTCGATTGGACTGCTCATTGTTTGCCCCCACGCTTTAACAGCGTGCTCTTTTCGTAGCTGCGAACCTTCTCCAGCCAGCCGATCCCCTCGGCAACGCCTTGACTCGCACAGTAGTACTCCCACACTGCGGCCCACGGCATCGACTTGTGTTCTTCAAAGAGCGCGAGACGGCCCGCGAAATCCGCTTTCTTCTCCGCCTCACTCTGAAGCGCCAGGGGCTCAAGCAGAGCCAGGAGCAAAGCCTTGCGCATGTTGCGGGCGCCGATAATCCAGGCCGCAATCCGGTTGATGCTGGCATCGAAGAAGTCCAGGCCGATGTTCACGCGTGAGAGCGCGTTGCAGCGCACAATCTCCTGCGCAATGGCGATGGTCGGTTCGTCGAGCAAAACCACGTGATCGGAATCCCAGCGAACTGGCCGCGATACATGGAGCAGAATCTCGTCCAGATAGCACAACGCGGTCGAGATCTTATCCGCTACGTTCTCAGTTGGATGGAAATGTCCGGCGTCAAGACAGAGCAGAGTCTTGCGGGTGGCAGCATACGCCATGTAGAACTCATTCGATCCTGCGGTATAACTTTCTGCGCCAATGCCGAATAGTTTTCCTTCGACCGCAACCTTGTGATTCTTTCCCAGGGGCGCAAAGACAATTTCGTCCAGCGCTTCCACGAGTCGCTGGCGCGGGCCGAGGCGGTCGGCAGGTAGATCCTTGCTGCCGTCTGGAATCCACACGTTCATTACGGCGGGCTTCCCAAGCTCTGTACCGAAATACTCGCTGACTCTGCGGCTGGCTAGACAGTGGTCAATCCAGAAGCGCCGAATCTCCGCATCGGGATGCGTCAACGTCGCGTTTGCGCTCTTTGGATGTGAGAAGCAGGTCGGGTTGAAATCGAGACCCAGATCATTCTTCTTGGCCCATTGCACCCAACGGTCAAAATGCTTTGGCTCAATCAGGTCACGTTCGACCGGAACCTCGGATTCCAGGTAGATGGCATGGAGGTTCACCCGCTTCTGGCCGGGAATCTCAGAGAGCGCAATCTCCAGGTCAGCCCGCAGCTCACTCGCATTGCAGGCGCGTCCCGGATAGTTACCGCTGGTCTGAATTCCGCCGGTCAGATCGCCTTCGGGGTCTTCAAATCCGCGCACATCGTCCCCCTGCCAGCATTGAATCGAGATCGGAACCTGATCCAGGGTGCGCAGAGCGCTTTCGGTGTCCACACCAGTCTCTGCGAATCGCTCTTTGGACAGATCGTAGGCCACCTGTATCCTCGTGCTCACTTCGCTCATCGAGCTCTCTCCTTCACGGCCGTCACTGCGTATTGCTTGGATTCCCTCGAAACCTGGCTTGGAATTCGTTCCTCCGGCCAAAACTCTTCAATCTAAAAAGCGACCTGATCCTTACACGCGCGAGGAACAGCCGATCGAGTCAATCGTGAACAGTTCAGTCACGAACCAGAATCACGTGCAGAAAGCGCGGCCCATGGACGCCTTTGATGCGGGTCATCTCGATGTCCGCCGTGGCGCTGGGGCCGGAGATGTACGTTGCGAGCGCCGCAGGCTTTGCGCAGCGACTGAAGTATTCAGGCAGAGTCTCTACCACCTGGCTCGCCTTCAGGATGCACAAATGCCAGTCGGGCAGCAGGCTCAATACCCGCCTGCCTTCTGCCTGAGAGTGATGCAGTGCGATGGTGCCGGAATCAGCGATGCCGCAGAACGCCGAGGTGACCACTCCTTGTGCCGCTTCAATCTCTGCGATCGGCAGGTTGTGGTCCACCTTCCAATCGAAGCCTGGAACCAGCCATTCGCCAGGCAAACCCTCAGGAGCCACAAAGACACGCATGCCGCTGGCTTTGAGTTGATCGCTGATGGTATCGAGAAGTTGATTCGGGGCGGTCTCCGCCACCTCCGCATCGTACTCGCGCAGCCGCTCGACCATCCGCTCAAGGCAGGCTTCGCGCGTCATGCTGCCCTTGCGGACGTAGTCGCGCGGCAGCGCAGCATACGCCTCAGCAGTATCAACTGAATGATTGGCCACGGCTCCGGTCGCGGTGCGAATCTGCTCCAGAATGCTCTGACGAGAGGAGGTGCGAGAGCTCATTTTGCCCCCTTATCGCGCGCAGCCCACCATTCATGAAAGTTCTGTGACGGCAATCCCCGCAGGTCGCGAGTCTGAGTCCACTTGCCGCCCACGCTGGGCAGGCTGTGCATCCATCCATCCTTGCGTGTGAAGAGCCGTGCCCCAATTCGCCCCAGGCGCTGCGCAAGATGAAAACGCCCCGCATTGGAGAAGAGGAAATTGGCGACGCGCAGGCCCATGTACATCGGGTCGAAGATGCGGCCGGCCAGCTTGCGTTCCTGGTTCACCACCTGCGCGCGCAACTCGAGCAGAACTTCGGGGATATTGATCTTTACCGGACAAACCTCGTAACAGGCACCACAAAGAGAAGACGCAAACGGTAGCGACTGCGCGTGCTCCATCTTCATCAGTTGCGGAGTGAGAATGGCGCCGATGGGGCCTGGGTACACGGATCCATACGCATGGCCGCCCGTCTGGCGATAGACCGGGCACGCATTCATGCAGGCCGCACAGCGAATGCATTTGAGGGTCTGCCGCTCTTTCGGTTTCGCAAGAATCGAAGAGCGGCCATTGTCGAGCAACACCACGTGGAAACGCTGCGGACCGTCGCCCGGCGTGACCCCGGTCCACAACGAGGTGTATGGGTTCATGCGCTCGCCGGTGGCCGAACGGGCCAGTACCTGCAACATAACTTCCAGATCCCGGAAGCGTGGAATCACCTTCTCGATGCCGGCAAGGGTGATCAGCGTGTGCGGCAGAGTAAGGCACATGCGCCCATTGCCTTCCGACTCGACCACGGCCACTGAACCGGTTTCGGCAATCAGCGAGTTGGCGCCACCGATGGCAGTAGGAATGTTGAGGAACTTCTGGCGCAGATAGGTGCGTGCGGCGTTGGTCAGCTCCTTCGGGTCGTCGGAGAGATGCTCCAGCCCCATGCGTCGAGCAAAGATCTCGCGCACCTGGCTGCGGTTCACGTGCAGTGCCGGGACGACAATGTGCGAAGGCTCTTCGTCACCGAGTTGCAGAATGATTTCAGCCAGGTCCGTCTCAAAGACGTTTATACCGTTGGCCTCGAGGAAGGGATTCAACTGAATCTCCGCCGAGGTCATGTTCTTGATCTTGATGACTTCTTTGGCGTTCTCCTGGCGTAGCAGGTCGAGGATGATAACCCGCGCCTCGTCGGCATCTGCCGCCCAATGCACCACACCCCCGGCAGCAGTACAGCGCTCTTCAAACTGCTCCAGATATGTGCCCAGGTCTTCCAGTGCATGCGAGCGAATGGCTGAAGCTGCCGCACGCAATGCCTGCCAGTCAGTCTTCTCCGCCACCAGTTTGCCACGCTTGGCCTGAATCACGTCGATGGCGTGAGCCACATTCTTGCGCAGTTGCGGATTGCGCAGAACAGGCAGCGCAGCCTGCGGAAACGGCGGTGCGAAGCGCGGATCGAGCACAACGCGATCGGGACTCGCTGGATTCATCGCGTCGCCTCCACCGGGAATCGTTCAGCATCAGCCTGTGTGCTGGCCAGGATCTCGGCCAGATGGATCGTCTTCATTCCGATGTACTGACGGTGCATGGCCCCGCCAAGATGCATCAGGCAGCTATTGTCGAGGGCAGTACAGTATTCGGCGCGTGTCGAGACCACGTCCTGCAGTTTGGCGGCGAGCATTGCGGAAGAGACCTCGGCATTCTTTACCGAGAAGGTTCCGCCAAAGCCGCAGCAACGTTCTGCGCTGGGGATTGGAACGAGTTCTAGACCGCCCACCTTGGCCAGCAGTTTGTACGGCCGCTCGCCCAGATGCAATGCGCGGACTCCGTGGCAGCTCGCATGATAGGCCACGCGATGGGGAAAGTACGAGCCAACGTCTTCGATGCCCAACTTGTCGATCAGGTACTCACTGAGTTCGTACACCCTGGGTAGCAGCGCCTCAAACTCTCTGCGCAGATCCTCGTTGCCCAGTTCCTCGATCAAGCCGGGATACTGATCGCGCATCATGGCCACGCACGAAGAGGATGGAGCCACGACTGCCTCCGCATCCTTATAGAGGTGGATGAAGCGCTTGGCCTGAGCGAATGCCTCGAAGCGGAAGCCGGTGTTGGCGTGCATCTGCCCACAGCACGTTTGCCGTTGATTGAACTCCAGTTCGACTCCGAGCCGCTCCAGCAGGCGCACCACCGCCCTTCCCGTCTCGGGGAACAATGTATCGTTGTAGCAGGTTATAAAAAGCGATGCGTGCATGGATGTCACCGTCTGAAGCGACATTATCAATGAAGGGCGAGTATATTCTACAGAGATATAAATTGTCTATTGCAATCACGGTTGCGCAAACACACCCCGTGACAATCGCTCTCGCCATTCATGCGCATATTTTGTTGTAGATAGAGACTTCCAAGGCCTAAATGTTCGCTATTGAACATATTTCCCTTCCAAACGACGCTGCGCGGAACTTATGATGTTGTGCGACTTCGGAAGGCGTTTTACGCCTGCCGCAAGGAGGAAGTGCATATCATGAGCACTGCACCAGCCACCATCAGGCGATACCAGATGCTAATCGACGGCGAATTTGTTACGTCGTCCAAAAGCCTTCAGGTCGTGAATCCATCGACCGAACAAGTCATTTCAGAATTCCCGAACGCGACGGTCGCGGACGTGGATCGCGCTGTCCGCGCAGCGGAACGAGCACAAAAGCCCTGGGCCGCTCTACCTGCGATTCAGCGTGCAGCCCACCTGCGAGAGATTGCCGGCCTGCTTCGCGCTCATCGCGAGGAACTGGCTCGCGTGATCACTGAGGAGCAGGGCAAGATTCTCTCCCTGGCCCAGGTCGAAGTGGACTTCTCTGCGGACTATCTGGATTACATGGCGGAGTTTGCCCGCCGGTATGAAGGCGAGATCATCCAGAGTGACCGCCCAGGCGAAAACATCCTCCTCTACAAAGCCCCTATTGGCGTTATTGCCGGCATTCTTCCTTGGAACTTTCCGTTCTTTCTCATCGTGCGCAAGATGGCGCCCGCCCTGGTCACGGGCAACACGATCGTCATCAAACCGAGCAGCGAAACGCCCAACAACGCCTTCGAGTTTGCCAAGCTGGTGGCCCAGTCATCGCTTCCCAAGGGCGTCTTCAATCTCGTTTCCGGCTCAGGGTCGGTGATCGGGAATGCCATGGCATCGCACCCCAAGGTTGGAATGGTGAGCCTTACGGGCAGCGTGGAGGGCGGAGTTGCGGTGATGCGCGCTGCGGCCGAAAATGTCACCAAGGTCTCGTTGGAACTGGGAGGCAAGGCTCCGGCTATCGTCATGGCTGATGCGGATCTCGACCTTGCTGTCCGCTCCATTCACGCTTCACGCATCATCAATACCGGTCAGGTCTGCAATTGCGCCGAGCGCGTCTATGTTCACGAATCGGTCGCTGAAGCATTCACTGCGAAGATGGTTGCGGCAATGGAGAAGACCGTCGTTGGTGATCCTTTTGATGCCGCTACGGAAATGGGTCCGCTGGTAAGCAAGCGACAGCGGGAGTTGGTTGGCGCAGCCGTACAACAGGCTCTTAAGGACGGAGCAAAGCTGCTGTGTGGCGGAACGGCGAGCGAGGGGAAGACAGGCTACTTTTTTCCTCCCACGGTACTTGGCAACTGCCGTCAGGATAGCTCCATCATGCAGAATGAGACCTTCGGCCCCGTCCTGCCTATCACCACTTTCAAGATGCTGGACGAAGCTATTGAAATGGCGAACGACTGCGAGTATGGCCTGACCTCTTCGATCTACACTACAAACCTGAGTGTGGCAATGCGTGCTGCCAATGAATTGAAGTTTGGCGAAACCTATGTCAATCGCGAGAACTTTGAAGCGATGCAAGGCTTCCACGCCGGCTGGCGCAAGTCAGGTATTGGCGGTGCCGACGGAAAGCACGGGTTGGAAGAATACCTGCAAACCCACGTCATCTACCTGAACTATGACCTCAACCAGCAGTAACGAAACGCTCGCCGTCTGAATCGACCAAAGATGAGTGCCTTCGCACTCTTCGTAAAACCCACTACAGAAATATGCCGAAACAGACGCACGATCTGCTTCGGCATATTCCTATTCACTTCGCAACGACACTAGCTCACCACCGCTCACCGCCAATACTCGTAAATGCGCTCACATCGGCCTGGCACAGTGACCATCGCATTCTTGTCGTAGGACACGCTGGGCAGCACATAGCCATCTTCGTAGTGCCTGTGAAATGTCGGCCGGTTGTACGAGAGATTCAACGGCACAAGAACGATATTGCCCATACCAACGTCGCTGTCGTCCCCGCCCGGAGTATGCCGTGGTTCACCATTCAGTGCCGACGCAACTTGGCTGAACAGCGTGTCGCCTGCCAGCCTCGTTCCCCATCCATGTGAGAACTTCAACGGATTGGTGTGCACGCGAAGTCCGAAATCAGGCAGCGCCATTGTGCCCTGGCTGTTGTTCAGTTCATTGCGACCCAGGGTAGCGATCCGGAGTAGAGCGGCGGGACTGCGCCGAATCTTCTGAGTCCCAAGTCAGATCCGGTCTGCCTGAGTCTGCGAGTGCCGTTAGGCAAGAAGATCGCCGGCAGTCCGCATGCTGTAACCGGTGCACGATTCTACTTCGCGTCGGAAGGAGGCTCGCCGCAGCAGGTCCAGCATGGTTTGCACCGGCAGCAGGCCAAGATACTCGCGGCGAATCACCAGATGATAGGGCTTATTGGCCAAGGGGATGAAATCGAGGGCGAGTCCGCGTGCAACGGCCTGGGTGCTGATGCAGCAGTCCACTTCTCCATTCATAACCAAGCGCGCCGCAGGCAGATGACCGACAGTGATGTGATTGTAGCCGTTCACCTTTCGAGACGAGATCCCATTCCGCTTCAGGAGATCATCAAGGACGCGACGACAGCCCGCTCCTTGTTCGCGATTGGTGAATGAGACGTCTTTGCGAGTCAGGTCAGCAATTCCGGTGATGCCCTTGGGATTATTTGGCGCAGTCACAATCCCCTCTGCCCAGTCTGCATAGGAAACAACAGCGACTTCGTCTGGAGAGAATTCCTTGGTGATCGGGGAAAGATCGGTCTTGCCGGTCATCTTGTCTATCAGGTGGCTACCAGCAATGTGGACGAGATCCTGGCGGAGCAACTCGAGCGACCGGGTGCTGTTCTCGTAGGTGACCAGCAATTCGCAATCGTGTGCGTGGATGGCCCGCACCAGGATGGAGACGCTCGGATCGCAACCGGCAAGAAGGATGCGCGACGACTTCATCCAGCGGTCCCCGAGTACCCTGATCTTCCCCTTGGGGGCATGTCTTCCTCTTCGGACCGGCCCCAACAGTACCGCATCAGCAGGTGGGAGGCCCCAGATACCTGGCTCTGCCACAACTGCAACAAGCTGCCTGCCTACGGAGCACAACTGCAGCGGCTGCCCCGACACCATCAGTTCACTGTTGCCGAGGATGGTTGCCTTCGAGATGTCGTCCGGCGCCGTCTCCTCTGGCACGATCTCAAAAATCGCTTCGACTGTCGATTCAAGCGCGCGTGCAAGTTTCAGACTCACGCTGGTATTTGGAACATATGTGCCTGCTTCAATGGCATAAACGGTTTGTCGGCTGATGCCGACCTTGGCGGCAAGTTCAGCTGCACCCAGGCCTCTCATGGTCCGCAACTCCGCCAGATTCGTTCGTATATCCATTGACTCGCGCCTCGTCAACTGCTCGGACGAATTGTAATCTATACGCAACACGCGATCCTGAT
>DCFV01000217.1:0-839 GCA_002314435.1 Acidobacteriaceae bacterium UBA1795
TCTCAGTTCCCTACCGGCATCAGCTCAACTTCACCTTCGATGGGCTGACGGAGGCGACCAACGCCATTGAGCGGCTGCGGACGTTCCACGCGCGGCTGACGGCGGGCGCATTTGCCGAGGGCGAGAACGCGGAGCTGCAGGCTGCGGCGCAGAAGGCTGAGGCCGAGTACATGGCTGCGCTGGGCAACGACCTGAACACGGCGGAGGCGAGGGCACCGATCTTCGAACTGGTGCGCATGGCGAACACGGCCATCGATCAGGGCAAGCTGAAGGCCGGCAACCGTGCGGCGATATTGAAGGCGCTGGCTGCTTTCGACGCGGTGTTTGACGTGATCGAAGACCGCGATGCAGAGCCCACGCGGCACGCGCTGGCATGGGCGGAGCAGGCGGGGCGGATGGCGGATGTTGCGCCGGAGCTGCTCGCGCGGCAAGGGCTGACGGACGAAGCCATTGAGGCGCTGGTGGCCGAGCGGACGCTGGCCAAGAAGCAGCGCAACTTCGCACGCGCGGACCAGATCCGCAAGGAACTGGCGGAGAAGGGCGTGGTCATCGAGGACTCCAAGGACGGCGTGCGCTGGAAGAGAAAGTGATCAGTTGTCAGTGGTCAGTGGTTCGTGCTGGTTCCCCGCCAGTCAACGCGGCGTTTAGAACGAAGTAGAGGTATTCCCCATGGAAGCGAACGAAGCGCAGGAGCTGCAGGAGCACGCCGAGCACGGCGCGCACGAGTCGGCGATGCGGCCGGTGGCGTTCACGATGAGCGTGCTGGCGGTGCTGGTGGCGGTGACGACGGTGCTGGGGCATCGCACGCACACGGAGGCGGTGCTGAACCAGAACAAGGC
>DCFV01000217.1:1143-9337 GCA_002314435.1 Acidobacteriaceae bacterium UBA1795
TCGAACGACACGGCGCTGGCCCAGGACCTGTTGGGCGTGGTGACGATTGCCGACAAGGCGGCCGCGGCGAAGGTGGCGAAGGCCTACGCCGACCACCAGGCGAAGTGGAACGACGACCTGAAGGAAGAGCAGGAGAAGGCCGAGGCGCTCGAAGTGAAAGTGGAGCAGGCCGAGGCCCGCGCCAACCGCTTCGACCTGGGCGAGGCCCTGCTGGAGATTGGCCTGGTGATCACGTCAGTGACGCTGCTGACGCGGCGGCGGGCTTATTGGTACTTCGGCATGGTGTTTGCGCTGGGCGGCATTCTGTCGGCGGCGTCGGCGTTTCTGCTGAAGTAGCGCGTACGCGTTGCGCGGTGCGGGAAGTGGTAGACTTGGCGCGACATGAAAGCTCTTTTCGCTGCGACATTTCTCCTGTGTGGCGCTGCGCTTGTGGCGCAGGAGCCGGCTCCGCAGGCACCGGCTGCGCAGACGCACACGAGCGCTCTTGGATTTACCTATGCCGTGCCCGCGGACTGGGAGGTGGTGGACACCTCAGCCACGCTGGGTGGCGTGAAGCAGCAGGCACAACAGAACGCAAGCGAAGACGTGGAAAAGCGCGGAGCCGCGTGCGTGGCCGTGAGTCTGACGGCCAAGCATGGCGCGCCGGCGTCGGTGATGGTGATTGTGGAGTTGCCGTTTGACTGCCTGGGACAGACGGCCACGGAGAAGGACCTGCCGGGGTTTGCGCAGGGCGCCAGCGAGGGGCTGAAGCAGAACTTCGACCTGGCGGAGCCGGTGTTTGGCACCTACGCGCTGGGCTCGCACAGCATGTGGGTGGAGCGTGCGCAGGGGGCTCCCAAAGGGCATCCTGAGCTGCCGTACACGGTGGAGATTGCCTGTACGCTGCTGAAGAAGGGTGCGGTGTGCTGGATGATGATGGCGGCCGACGCGGCGTCGTTGCAGATACTGGAGGGCGGCGCGGTGGCGCTGGAAGGCGATCCGGCGGCGGCGCTGGTGCCGGCGAATGCGTTTGCGAAGAAACCTACGCAGTAAAAGCAGTGAACAGTGGTCAGTTCAGCCCGGGTGCTTTTGCGGCCCGGGCTTTTCATTTGGGTTTGCGCCGGGGTTCAGTCTCAGAGCGGCCGGTCGGCGGGGAGTTGTTCGAGGTCTTCGACCGTAACGTTCTTTCCTTTGACCTGCGACGTGGTAAGCAGGAAGACGGCGACAAGGATGGCAGCCATGCCGGTGAACTCCGCCACGGCGGGGCGCTCGCCGAGGATGAAGATGCCGAGCAGGACGGCGATGACGGGATTGACGTAAGCGTACGAGGCGACCTTGGCGATGGGGACGCGCTCGATGAGATAGACGAAGCTGGTGTAACCGAGCAGCGAGCCGCCCACGACGAGGTAAGCGATGGCGAGGAGGCCTCGGCTGGTGGGATGGAAAGCGGGCCACTGGCGGAACGCGGTGCCGAGGGCCAGATTGACGATGCCGGCTGCGAGCATCTGCCAGGCAGCGCCGACAAAGCTGTTCATGCGCAGGCGGGAGCGGCGGCCGATAATGCTGCCGAGGGTCCAGCAAGCGCAACCGAAGAGCAGAACGCCGATGGCGATGAGGCGGGCGGTGTCTCCGCGGAAGCCGGAGTGGAGCGAGGGCGACAGCAAAACGGCAAGCCCAGCGAAGCCGAGCGCGAGGCCGAGCCAGCCGCGCAAGGGCAGCGGCTCGCCGTGGGGCAGGATCATTTCCGATAGGGCGACAAGGAGCGGAATGCAGGCGGAGATGAGCGAGGCGAGGCCGCTGGGGATGTGCTGCTCAGCGTAGATGAGTGCGACGTTGCTGCCGGAGAGCAGGAAGATGCCGACGACAGCGGTGACGGCCATGTCGCGCGAAGGCCACCAGATGCGCATGCCAGAGAGGGCGCAGGCGGCAAGCAGGATTCCGCCGGAGATGAGAAAGCGCGCGGCGGCGAACAGGAGCGCAGGCATCTCAGTGCCGCCGATGCTGATGGCAGTGTAGGTGGAGCCCCAGAAGAAGTAGAGGCTGGCGAAGGCGAGAACCAGCGCGGTGGAGGTGGAGGGCTTGTTGCGGGGGTGGGCGTGCGCGTCGGTGTCGGACATGGGGGTGAGTCCATGGTAGCTGAGGCCAGGGATCAGGTGTCAGGGGTTAGCGAGCGGCGCCCGTGCTATGCTCGTAGCCAACGGGTCGCTCCCATGGACAAGTCAGATTGCAGCGTCGTGGTTGGTTTGCCGGTGTGTAAGCGCTGGTCACGGAGCCGCGCGCGCGCCATCTGCCCGCGGCAACACCGCCGCGTGTTGCCCTCCTGCACACGACCTAGTCTCTTCGGCGGCGATTAGCACCTATCCGCCGAAGACCCCTCGCCTGCATTTGGACCCGTACGTGGTCCGCAGAAACAGGACGACCCAACCCCCCTGGGTCCGCGGCTGCGCATTCGCCTGATTCCCTCCCGCTGCCGGGAAGCGCGCCGCCCAACCTCTGCCGAGGAGACGAAGAGATGACCAAGCAGGAACTGCACGCACAATATGGCCCGAAGCTCGTGTGTCCGCTGCCCGGGCCGAAAGCCAAAGCCGCCGTTGAAGCCGATACGCGGCTGATTTCGCCCAGCTATACACGCTCTTATCCGCTGGTGGCCAAGCGTGGCCGCGGCGCGCGCGTGGAGGATGTGGACGGCAACGAGTTCATCGACTTTGCCGCAGGCATTGCTGTGACGTCGACCGGCCACTGCCATCCGGAAGTGGTTGCCGCGATTCAGAAGCAGGCCGCCGAGCTGATCCACATCTCAGGCACGGACTTTTATGACGAGCACCTGACGGACCTGGCGGCGAAGCTGAGCTCCGTTGCGCCAATGAAGGGGCCGCACAAGTTTTTCTACGGCAACTCGGGCGCTGAGGCGGTGGAGTGTGCGATGAAGCTGGCGCGCTATCACACGGGACGGCAGAACATCATCGCGTTCCTGGGTGCGTTCCACGGGCGCACGATGGGCGCGTTGTCGCTGACGGCGTCGAAGCCGCAACAGAAGCGGCGTTTCGCTCCGCTGGTGCCGGGCGTGACGCATGTGCGCTATCCATATGCGTATCGCGGGTGCACGGGCGGCGCGCAGGAGGAAGAGGCATTTGCGCTGGGCTGCGCCCGCTACATCGAGGAGAAACTGTTCAAGACGATTTTGCCGCCTGAAGAAGTGGCGGCGATCGTGGTGGAGCCGATCCAGGGCGAGGGCGGCTACGTGGTGGCGCCGACGAACTTTATGCAGGAGTTGCGCGCGATCTGCGACCGGCACGGGATTCTGCTGGTGGTGGACGAGGTGCAGAGCGGCTCGGGACGCACGGGCAAGTGGTGGGCGGTGGAGCACACGGGCGTGGAGCCGGACATTGTGTGCATGGCGAAGGGCATTGCCTCGGGTATGCCGCTGGGCGTGTGCATGGCGAAGGCCAACGTGATGGACTGGGTGCCGGGCTCGCATGCCTCGACCTTTGGCGGCAACCCGGTTTCGATTGCCGCGGCGCTGGCGACGTTCGACATTCTGGAGCGCGAGGCGATTGCCAACGCGGCGCGCGTGGGAGCACTGATCAAGACGCGCCTGGAAGGGTGGAAGCAGACGCATCCCATGGTGGGCGATGTGCGCGGACGCGGCTTGATGATCGGGGTGGAACTGGTGAAGGACAAGGCCACGCGCGAGCCCGCGACTGCGCAGCGCAACCGCATTGAGGAGCTGGCGTTCGAACGCGGGCTGATTATCCTGGGCTGCGGCGAGACCACACTGCGGCTGTGTCCGCCGCTGGTGATCAACGAGCACGAGGCGATGGTGGCGCTGGACATTCTGGAAGACGTGCTGACGATTGTGGAACGCGACAGCGTGCCGGTGAGCAAGCTGGCGGAGGTTTCTGCCGGCGACGGCGCGTAGGGCAATCCACAACCACACGAACCACGAACGGCAGAGCGGCTGGTTAAGCCCGCTCTGCCGTTTGCTTTTGGCGCGTGCGTGTTGCGGGGCCGGCGCTTCCAGTTCACAATGAGAGCGATGAAAGATTCTGTGCGCATTGCGCCGGGGTTGCTGGAGAAGGCGCTGGGTGGTCTGGACCGGCTGGCGCGCGTGCGCGGCCGTGCGGATGATCTGCCTGCGCATTTGGCGGTGGGCGTTGCGGGCGAGGATGCGGCGTTTCATTTTCTTCGGCGCAAGGGATACACCGTTGTGGCGCGGCGATGGAGCTCGGGCGAGCTGCCGGGCGATGTGGATTTGATTGCGTGGCAGGGCGATGTGCTGTGCTTCATTGAGGTGAAGACGCGGACGGAACGCGATGCGAAGCCTGCAGAGGCTGCGGTGGATGGGCACAAGCGTGCAACGCTGCTGCGGCTGGCACGGCGCTATGTGCGGCAGCTGGAGCAGACACCGCCGGTGCGGTTCGATGTGCTGAGCGTGTATCGGTCGCCGGGCGAAGCGAGCGCCGTGGAGCACTTTGAGGGCGCAATTCCGTGGAGCGGCCAATAGATGCGATGCGCAAGCCGCTTTCCCAACTGAATCTTCTTTCCGCTGTGCCTTAAATCCCCACAAGCAATCTCCGTGTTGTGTTCATTCATGGGTCGCACCGGATTCGTCAATTCCGGACTCAGGGAGCGTCGTGCCATGAGTATGGATCCGTACCTGCGCATCTTCTGAACTCGAACAGGATCTTCGGTCATGTCGAGAATGTCCTTAGCAACCGTGTGGCTTATACAGTAATGCGCCAGATTTCCGCAAAAGCCCTCATCAACACCCGACTTGCTTGACGGCATGGGAGCCGGGAAGGAACCGATGCGGCATTCTTCTCTCGCGAGAAGGGAAACACCTGTCCCGGCTCTGTCAAGTGCTCGCATCCGCTACAAGAAATCCTCCACTGGCGGGGAACCCCAAAAGACCAAGAGTATCGAACGAAGGCGGCCAGCAATGGGATTCTACAAGAACTGTTACCAATGAAAGACCAGCTTGTCGAACGGTGCCAATGCAACCGTCGAACAAGTGCTAGAATCGCGCAAACCATGTTATCTTTTTGCTTTGGCCGGTCATAGTGGCCGATGAAAGATGCCTGGATGGTGTAGGTGACTCTTGGAAGGCGGAGACAGTAGACAATGAGTGATACGAATGATGCTGTGAATCAGGAAGAGTCTGCATTGGAAGCCGCGTCTGATTTGCCTGACAGGGCTGCGCGGAGCTTTATTCTGTTATTCCTGACGAGCTTTGTAGCGCTCTATTTTGAGCTCGTAGTCATTCGGTACCTTTCAACCGAGATCAGAGTGTTTGCTTACCTAAAGAACTTGGCGCTAATAGCCAGTTTCTTCGGAATTGGGCTAGGAATGCTCATTGAGAGGCCTCCCAGGGTCTTGAAACAGGTATTTCCATGGATTGCCGCGGTTCTCTTCACTCTCATAACATTTGCGCCTGCGCTAAAACTGACGCACCTTCCAGTTCCCGCTTCCGGTTACCTGATGTTTACAACTCAGTTCATAGTGCCGGGGAATCTAAGATTTCTCTTTGCCTATGTTTTGTTTTTCCTTCTTTATCTCGCTGTAATTTCAGGTTTCATTTATCTGGTTGTTGCTTTCTTTACAGTTCTCGGTGGAATGGTTGGAGAACATCTCAAGTCATTTCCATCTCTTCTTGGCTATGGAGTGAATCTGGCGGGCAGTCTCGCTGGCATCGCCGCCTTCACGGCACTCTCGTTTTTAGGCCTTCCCCCGGTTATCTGGATTTTGATCGGGTTTCTGGCCCTTGTTCCCTTCTATTTCCGCCAGCGCTTAGCTTTAGCGGTATTTGCTCTGATTGTCGGTGTGATGGCCATCCCTCAACCGCACACCTACTGGTCGCCCTATTACAGGATTACTCTGACCGAAGTTCCGCCTCCAACCGGGTGGCCTCACCCAGCAGCATACTTTGTTGACGTCAACCACGATTATCACCAAAAGATGCTTGATCTCTCGCCGGAGTTTACCGCACGTTTTCCGAATGCTGAACCGAACCTCTCCGGACGCCCGACTTACGAACTCCCTTACCGCTTAGTTCCCAATCCAGGGCGGGTACTGGTAGTTGGCGCAGGCACTGGTAACGATGTCGCTGCGGCGCTTCGTCACGGAGCGACACACGTAGATGCCGTTGAGATCGACCCCTTCATACTCGGGCTCGGTCGGAAGTACCACCCGGAGCACCCTTACGATTCGCCCCGGGTAAGTGTATTTGTGGATGACGCGCGCGCGTTCTTCAAGAAGACTACTCAGAAGTACGATCTGATTGTCTTTGCATATCTCGACTCTCATACTATGGTGACGGGTTTTTCTTCAATTAGACTCGACAATTACGTATACACACTCGAAAGCTTCCGCGAGGCTCGAAGTCTCCTCAGAGACAACGGTACGCTGGTCCTGGCCTTCGGAGGGGGGAAGACATTCATTAGCGATCGGCTCTTTGGAACCCTTGCGCAGGCCTTTGATGCGCCACCGCGCGCTTACGCTACTGGCTACGACACCACCGGTGTAGTCTTTGTGGAGGGTAAAGCGGCAGATTCCAACGTGATCACGGATTTTCCCGAAGTTAGCGAGGAACTGCAGTCGCATCAAGGCAGCACGATCGTCGCTACGGACCACTGGCCCTTTTTGTACCTCAGCTCTCGAACCCTTCCCGTTGCGATTTGGAGCATCCTGGTACTGTTTCTTTTCTTCGCAACGGTATTCCTGAAGCGTGAAGTGCCACTCCGACGGCTCGCTACCTATAAAGGTCGGCACCTATTCTTCCTCGGTGCGGGGTTCATGCTTTTGGAAACCAAAGGCGTCACAGAGCTTTCGCTCTTGTTTGGTTCCACCTGGATCGTTAACGCGGTGGTGATTGCCGGATTTCTTGTTATGGGCCTATTGGCCAACACATTCATCATGTTCCGGCCAATTTCTCGACGCGTCGCATACGCTGTGTTGTTCACTGTTCTGGCGTTGGGCATGTTTGTGCCGTATTCGCTACTTGGTGCCCTGCCCTCTATAGCCAAAGTGCTGGCATCTGCAACGTTAGCTGGGCTTCCGGTGCTCTTTTCGGGATTGATCTTTTCGCGCAGTTTTCGGGATGTTACAAGACCATCCCAAGCGCTTGGCATTAACCTTCTTGGCGCTGTGGTCGGTGGGGTTCTGGAGAATCTCGTTATGATTGGTGGCACACCGATTCTAGGAATTGCGGCGTTTCTCCTTTACGGGCTATCGGCAGCCTTTATTCCAACTCTCTCACCGGAGATAGGAATTGCTGGAGCATCCGCAGGTGAGGATCTGAGCCTTTCAACGTCAGACTTGTCATAGCGTGGCGCAAGAAGCAGACTCAGTGTTGGCCAGAGATTAGGCAAATGGCTGGCGCTGAGTCGCACCTCTGCTATCGTTCGGAATGTCCAGAATCTCGATTGGACACGTTCAGTATTGCTCTGGAAGTCCATGAGGAGGAGTTCAGGGTCCTTCTGGGCAAATCCCCGCATCGGAGGTCCCTATGGATCGAGTGATCACGTTTCTGCTGACGGCCAGGCCGGACGCGGCGCTGGCGTTTTATCGCGACACGCTGGGGCTTTCGTACCTGCGCGATGACGGTTTTGCGCTGGTGTTCGACTTGAATGGCGTGATGCTGCGCATTGCGAAGGTGAAGGAGCATACGCCGGTGCCGAGCACGGTGCTGGGTTGGGAGACGATGGACATTGCTGCCGATGTGGCGGCGCTGGTGCGGAAGGGCGTGCGGTTCCAGGTCTACGAGGGCATGGGGCAGGATGCGCAGGGTATCTGCACGTTTCTCTCAGGTGACAAGGTGGCTTGGTTCAAAGACCCGGATGGGAATGTTCTGTCGCTGTCGCAGCTTGTGTGAACAGGGAGAAGGTTTCAGGGGCCAGAGAACAGTAATTGCTGGGCGGGAGTGGTGTGCGCTCGCTCTGGTGACTGAGACCAAGGCGTCGCGAGGCTGGGGAACCCAGGTTCGTGGGGAACGATGCACTTGATCGGGGCAGGTTCGTGCTTTCCCAGGCACCCATTTTCGTGCGGAGGGTTGCAGTGCGGGAAGTGCGGGTTCGGGACTATCCCTTGGCGTCTTCGTACTCTTCGTGCCAGGCCATTTGGATGGCTTCTAACTTGGGCTCGTTGGATTTTGCGGGGTCGTCGGCGAAGCCTTCGAGCTCGGTGACGTAGCGGTGCAGATCGGTGAAGCGCACGGTGA
>DCFV01000217.1:9680-14388 GCA_002314435.1 Acidobacteriaceae bacterium UBA1795
GGGCTCCTCTACTTCGACTCGGCGAGCGTGAGCGGCTTGCCTTCGGAGGTGTAGTTGCGGTTCCACTTGGGGATCTCGACGACGTAGTTGCCGGGGCCGGTGATGATGGCCTGGCAGCCAAGGCGCGAGCTGAGCTGCTGATCGGCGGCCATGTCGAGGCGGTCGAGCTCGTCGTCTTCAGCTTCGCTGATGCCTGCCGCGCCGTCTTTTACCCAGATATGGCAGGTGGTGCAGGCGCAGGAGCCGCCGCAGGCGTGATCGAGGAAGATGCCGAAGTTCTCGGCGACGTCAAGGAATGACATGGGCTTGCCGTGATGGTCGTAGGGCATGGTGCCGTACTCGAACTCGACGACTTTGCCTTCCGGCTCGAAGGTGACGCGCACCAGCTTCTCAGGGGGAATGTTGGTCGTGTTGGCTTGGGTCATGTCTTGATCCTTGTGGTGGTACGGTCTGGTGCTTTCTCAGGTCTCAGAAGCGAGACCTGGGGCACCCGTGCTACTTGAATTCTGCGGGTGCCATGGGATGCGGCGCGGTGACATTGTCGGAGATCTCATCGTCGGCGGCTTTCATCGTCTTGCCGCGAATGGCGGAGGTCACGGCGGCGTCCATCATGAGTTCGGCGAGGCGATGCGTGGAGTGGTCGAGGGCGAGCGTGGCTTCGCGCAACGCGTTGACGTCGTCACCAAGCTTGACGGCGGCGAGATGGTCTCGCGCGGCGCCGATGGCGGCCTGTTCCTCGCCGGTAAGCGCGGCCCATGCGGGATTAGTGCGGGCGTGCTCGACCTTGGAGAGGATGGACTCGGCTTCGTTGCGCGCTTCGATGAGCAGGCGCTTGGCGAAGTCGTCTTCGGCGTGGTCGAAGGAGTCGAGAATCATGGACTCGACCTGCTCGTCGGTGAGGCCGTAGGTGGGTTTGACTTCGATCTGCGCGGCCTTGCCGGAGCGCTGCTCGCGCGCAGAGACCTGCAGGATGCCGTCGGCGTCGATGAGGAATTTGACTTCGATGCGCGGCAGGCCGGCGCTCATGGGCGGGATGCCCTTGAGGTCGAAGCGGGCCAGCGAGCGGCAGTCGGCGGCGAGTTCGCGCTCCCCCTGCACGACGTGGATGGCGACGTTGGTCTGACCGTCGACGCCGGTGGTGAAGTGCTCGGTGGCCGAGGCGGGAATGGTGGAGTTGCGCTGGATGATTTTGGCGACTACGCCGCCGAGAGCCTCGATGCCGAGCGAGAGTGGTGTGACGTCGAGTAGCAGCAGCTCTTCAGTGGACTTGGAGGCGCCTGCGAGAATGTCGGCCTGCACGGCTGCGCCGAGGGCGACGACTTCATCGGGGTTGAGCTCGATGTGAGGCTTTTTGCCGCGTGCGGCGAGCTGGAAGAGATTGTCGACGAGTGAGCGGACGGCGGGGATGCGCGTGGAGCCGCCGACGAGGACGACTTCGTCAATCTGCGCGGGCGTGATGCCGGCGTCGGCCATGGCCTGACGGCAGGGTCCGGCGGTGCGGTCAAGGATCGGTTCGATGAGCTGCTCGAAGACTTCGCGGGGAATCTCGCGCTGGTAGCGGTCGCCGTTGGGCAGCTCGATGTCGAATTGCGCGGAGGGCTCGCTGGAGAGGCGGATCTTGGCGTCGATGGCGGACTTACGCACGGCCTGTACGGCGTTGGGGAACTTGCGGAGGTCGACGCCGTGCTCGGCGTGGATTTCGTCGAGCGCGATGGCGATGAGCAGGTTGTCGATGTCGTCGCCGCCGAGGTGCGTGTCGCCGTTGGTGGACTGCACTTCGAAGATGCCGTCGCGAAGCTTGAGGATGGAAATGTCGAAGGTGCCGCCGCCGAGGTCGTAGACAGCGATGGTGCCTTCCTTGGCGCGGTCTAGGCCATAGGCGAGTGCTGCGGCCGTGGGCTCGTTGACGAGGCGCAGGACTTCAAGGCCCGCCATGCGGCCGGCGTCCTTGGTGGCTTGACGCTGCGCGTCGTTGAAGTACGCGGGCACGGTGATGACGGCCTGCGTGACCGGCTCACCGAAGAAACGCTCGGCGTTGCGCTTGAGCTGGCGCAGAACGTAGGCGGAGATCTCCGGAGGCGTGAAGCGCATTTCACCGAGCTGGATGCGCGGCACTTCGCCTTCTTCAACGTCGGCGGCGAGGCGGAAGGGGAAGAGCTTGAGCTCATCCTGTACTTCAGCGAGGCCGCGGCCCATGAGGCGCTTGACGGAATAGACGACACGCTCAGGCGTCTCGATGAGGGCACGGCGGGCGCTGTTGCCCACGGTGATGGTGGGGCGGCCTGCAGGCTGGCCCGGAAGGGGGACGGGAATGGGGTCGAGTGCCACTACGGACGGCACGAGGTTTGAGCCATCGACGCCGGGAATGACAACCGGCGCTTCACCCTGCATGTATGCGACGAGGGAGTTGGTGGTTCCCAGGTCAATGCCAACTACGCGTCCATCAGACATCGTGTCGTATTAAGCTCCCAGAGTTTCGGTTACGTCGCGTACCAGGTTGGCGAGATAGCGGCGGCGGTCAAGAAGCGCCACCATGGTTCTTTGCGCCGCGGCGCGCGCGCCTTCGTCGCCTTCGTCCCACACGGTCCATTGCGCGCGCAGGTCCTGGTCCACTTCGTCCATCAGTCCATCAAATTTACGTTTTGCCGCGGAGAGGCTCATCTGCAGCTCGGGGTCTGTGACGCCAGACTTGCGCGCCGCACGCATCTCTTCAAGCTGCATGTTGAGCTCAAAGACCTCTTCGAGCAGATCGGCTGGAACGCGCGAGGGGTCCTTGCGGGCTCCATCAGAATCCTTGCCAGCGTGCTGTTCGCCGATCTGCGCGCCGGAGAGCTTGAGCAGATACTCGGTGCGATGGATGGGATCCTTGAGGGTGCGATAGGCGTCGTTGAGGAGCGCCGTGTCGGCCAGGCTCCAGTCCTTTTCGTTGGTGGTGGCGCGGGCGTAGCGGTCGGGGTGCAGCTTGCGGCTCAGCTTGTGGAACTCATGCTCCAGCATGCCGAGATCGAGATCGAGACGCGGCACCAGTCCGAAGATAGAAAAATAATTGCCCCCGATGGGGGGCTGGATCTTGCTGCAATGAGGACAAAAGAGCGTGGAAGGTGTGTGCGAGACCGAACACGCCCAACATGCCACTGGAACTGCGTTATCAAGGACCTTCAACATGACTCAACCTGCTGTGCAACGGGCATTAGGAGGAGAACGAAGAGCCGCATCCGCACGAGCGCGAGGAATTGGGGTTGATGAAGTTGAAGCCCTGACGCATCAGCGTCTCTTCATAGTCCAGCGTCATGCCGTGGAGATAGAGGAACGACTTGGGGTCAACAAAGACGCGCACTCCATCGAAGTCGTAGATGCGGTCGCGCTCGCGGGGATGAGTGTCGAACTTGATGGAGTACGAAAGGCCCGAGCAGCCGCCGCCCATCACGCCGAGGCGCAGTCCGCCTTCGGTGGGCGAGATGCCTTCCTTGGCCATGGCCGTGCGGATGCGCGCCAATGCCTTGGGCGTAACCTGCAGTCCCTGCGCCGGGGCCTTGGGCAACTGCGGGGCAGCCGACTGCGGCTGCGCCGCGATGGCGCCGGCGGCGGGCTTGGATTCGATGGTCACCATGTTCGACATGTTCTTCTTCTTTCCTGCATCGTGCTTTCCCGGGTGTCAACATCGAGACCTGGGGCACCCGTGTTCGTGCCCGATCCTGCTCTTACTGCACGGTGGTGGTGGCTGCCGGTGCAGCTTCGGCCACGCCGTTCTTCTTCTTCCAGTCGCCGATAGCGGCGCGAATGGCGTCCTCGGCGAGCACGGAACAGTGAATCTTGACCGGCGGCAGAGAGAGCTCCTTCACGATATCGGTGTTCTTGATCTCCAGGGCGTCTTCCACCGTGCGGCCCTTGATCCACTCGGTTGCGAGCGACGAACTCGCAATCGCCGAGCCGCAGCCGAAGGTCTTGAATTTGGCTTCTTCAATGACCTGCGTCTCGGGGTTCACGCGGATCTGGAGCCGCATGACGTCGCCGCACTCCGGGGCGCCGACGAGGCCGGTGCCGACTTCGGTAGAGCTCTTGTCGAGCGTGCCGACGTTGCGCGGGTTGTTGTAGTGGTCGACTACTTTGTCGCTGTATGCCATTGGGTCCGTCTCCTCCGCGGGGGAAGCCGCGTTTACCTGTTTTTGATGCTCCGGCCAATCGGGCCGACGCGAAATCCTTAGTGCGCTGTCCACTCCACCTTGGAGAGGTCGATGCCTTCCTTGGCCATCTCGTAGAGCGGCGAAAGCTCGCGAAGATGCTTGACGATCTGGATCACCTTCTCTGCCACGTAATCGACTTCAGCCTGGGTGTTGAAGCGGCCGAGGCCGAAGCGGATGCTGGAGTGTGCGACGTCGTCGCCGAGGCCGAGGGCCTTGAGCACGTAGCTGGGCTCGAGGGTGGCCGAAGTGCAGGCGGAGCCGCTGGAAACGGCTACGTCGTTGATGCCCATGAGCAGCGACTCGCCTTCGACGTAGACAAAGCTCATGTTGAGATTGCCGGGCAGGCGATGCTCCCACGAGCCGTTGATGTGGATGTAGTCGAGATGAGACTCGAGCTTAGCCTTGAGGCGATCGCGCAGGCCGCGCAGATAAGAGGCCTCGGTGTCCATCTCCAAGCGGGCGATTTCGCAAGCCATGCCCATGCCGACGATGCCGGGGACGTTGAGCGTGCCGGAGCGCATGCC
>DCFV01000217.1:14654-28820 GCA_002314435.1 Acidobacteriaceae bacterium UBA1795
TGCCGCGCTCGTGGCCGCCGCCGTCAATCTGCGCGGCGATCTGCACGCGGGGATTGCGGCGCCGCACGTAGAGCGCGCCCACGCCCTTGGGGCCGTAGATCTTGTGGCCGGAGAGTGAGGCTACGTCGACGTTGTCTTCGATCACGTTGAAGGGAACCTTGCCGACGATCTGCACGGCATCGGTGTGGAAGATGACGCCCTTCTCATGACAGATCTTGCCGATCTCGCGGATGGGTTGCAGCACGCCGATTTCGTTGTTAGCGGCCATGATGGTGACGAGGATGGTCTTGTCGTCAATGGCGCGCTTGAGGTCTTCGAGATCGATGAGACCGTCTGCCTTTACGGGCAGATAGGTGACGCGGTAGCCGTATTTCTCGAGGCGCTTACAGGTGTCGAGCACGGCCTTGTGCTCAGTGACCTGGGTGATGATGTGGTTGCCGCGCTCGCGATACATCTCCGCGATGCCCTTGATGGCGAGGTTGTTGCTCTCAGTGGCGCCGGAGGTGAAGATGATCTCCTTGGCGGTGGCGCCGATGAGCCTGGCGATCTGTTCGCGCGCGGTCTCGACGGCTTGCTCGGCTTCCCAGCCGAAGCTGTGGTTGCGGCTGGCGGCGTTGCCGAACTTGCCAGTGAGATAAGGCATCATTGCCTCCAGCACTCGCGGATCGAGCGGGGTGGTGGCGTGATTATCCATATAGATCGGCAGCTTGACGCCCGCCGGCACTTCCACTTGGGTCTCGACTGTGCTCATCGTGTTTCCATCCTTGTTGATGCTGCTCGGCCGTGTTCGTGCGGCGGGGAAGTTACATTACAGCGTTAACGAAATCAGCGCCTGCGCCTGATGGGCGTGGCCCGGGGCCTGCTCGTGCTCGGCCAGATCCTGAATACTGATGCTCTTGAGAACGCCGGCGATGGTCTCGTTGACCCGTGCCAGCGGCTCCTTGATTGTGCAGCTTGGCGTCAGTTCGCAGCCCTTGGCGCCCTTGGTGCAGCTGGTGATGAAGAACGGCCCGTCGATGGCCAGAATCACCTCGTACGCCGAGATGGCGCGGGCCTCGCGCGAAAGCAGATAGCCGCCGTTCATGCCGGCCGAGGACTTGAGCAGGCCGGCCTTGGTGAGCTGCTGCAGAATCTTGGCAAGAAGCTGCGCAGGGATTCCATAGGCGTCCGCGATGTCTTTCGCGCTGGAGGCGTGCGTTTCGGGGTGCTCGGCGAGAAACTTGAGCGCGATCAACCCGTAGTCGGCTTTTTTAGTCAGCTTGAGCATGGAATATGCGACCGCTTCAGTCCGTATTTAGTATACGACCAGAACGGTCGGCAATTCAAGGCCAGTTGGGTCCGGTTCGGCATTGCCGCGCCGTATGCCGGTTCCCAGAGGGTGGCTGGGCGACGATTTGTTGCTTGAAATTGTGCAAAAGGCCGCTACAATCGGCGGAAAGAGCACCCATTCCACCTGAATTCATCCCGATGCCCACCGTGTGCAAACACCCGCAAGTGCGAATCGTCTCCCGGCACGACGACGTTGAGTTTGTCGAGTGCCTGGAGTGTGGCGAAGTCTTTGATTCTGAAGAATTTGAAGACATCGCTATTGAGGAGTCCGGAGTAGAGCCTGACGCAGAGGCTGCGGAGGACGAGTAAGCCGGCCTTCATGCGGAGCGCGCCTTGCCTGCAGGATGGGCAGTGCGTGGGCCGGGCCCCGTGGCATGCCTGCGCGCAGTTCCGCTTCCTGAAGCTTGTGATCTTTAGACCAAACCAGCGACCTCACTTTGCGTGGGGCGCGGTCGTTTGAGCGGGTGGCCGTCGGGCGGCGATCCAGGCATAGTGCAGGCCTGAAACCACGGTGAGCACCATGGTGGCCCAGAGCGCAAAGGCGCGGAGAGCGACCACCCACGGAGCCTGTGTGAGCTGGTGCAGCAGCACAACGGCAACGGCAGCCACCTGCGCTGCGGTGTTCGCCTTTCCGAAGACGCTGGGCGAGAACTCGCGCCGACCGGCGGCCGCGTAAAGAATGGCCGAGACAAGCAGAATGCAGACGTCGCGGCCGAAAACGAGCACGGTGACGCGGACGGGCATGAGCCCTTCATGCAGCAGGACAAGAAAGAGCGTGCTCAGTAGCAGCTTGTCGGCCACTGGGTCCAGATACTGACCAAGCACGGTGCGCTGGTGGAGGATGCGGGCGAGGATGCCATCGAGTGCGTCCGTGAGCCCCGCGATGAGAAACAGAATGAACCCCAGCTCGAAGCGGGCCTCCAGGATGGCTGAGACAAGAAATGGAGCCAGGCAAATGCGAAGAAGCGTGAGCAGGTTGGGGGCCGAGCGCAACGGGTTCAGCTTGTGGTTCTCGAGGTCGGTCATGGCGGCTCGAATCGGTGCGGCTGGATGCCGGCAGCAGCCGGGTTGCTCCTCCGTTCCCGATGGTACAGCATGAGTTGGGGGTCTCGCAGTGAAGTGGAGTTGTTTTCCTTCGGCGCGAACGTTGGCGACGGCTGCGAGCCACATAGGCCGCGCGCTTTCCCGCGCGGCGCGATCCTGATAGACTACTTGAGGTTCCTAGCGCAGGCGCGTAGCTCAGTTGGTTAGAGCGCTTCCTTGACACGGAAGAGGTCGCTGGTTCGAATCCAGTCGTGCCTACCACTTTATTATCAATAACTTATCCTACTTCGGACCTAAAGATGGGTCCATCCCCAGGTCCTCATAGGTCCACTAGCCTAGAGCCACTTCCGCTGAAGCCCCTTGAAGGACAGTCCTAGCCAATCGTTCTTGGGCCTGCCTCTTGTGTGCAGTCACGGCTTGGGCGTAAATCCCCAAAGTCACGTTGGGCGCGCGCGTCCTCCTCTTCGATACCACGAGCATGCTGGCTCTTCCTGACGCACCTACGATTTGCTCGGGCCTGGGTGGCAACAGGAACACTGGCGCATGGGTCCAAACGTGAGAGGCTTTGGCATGCACCGCAGTTGGCTGCCATGGGTTTCCTTCAATCACCTGGACGGCATCACCGCACTCGAACAGCTTGATCCGCAACTCCATCGCAAGCTCGTCGCAGCGCAGTGAGTCCGGATTCACTCCACCCTGACGCACCGCTCCGCTTGGGAAGAATGCCGTCGAGAATTCCGCCCTGGCATCCTCTCCAGAGAACCGCAATCGAGTTCCTCCATTGGAACCAATCGATACACGCTTTTGTTACCCCGCCCCTCGGCCGTTTATCGTTAACTATTCAAACCCAGTCCTAAAAGCTGGCGATTCGGCGGGAGCAAAGGCTCGCTCCGGGATCACGGCCGCATTTTTGCCACACGCAGGTCCACAAGAATCTCCATGAGACGAAACTCCTCGAAGTTGCCCCTGACACTCGCCATCCTGCTCTTGTTGGGTGGAGTTGCTGTGAACCTTGCGCAAGCTGACTCGCCGCGGCAGCGCCGCCTGCTCGACGCCGATTGGCGTTTCTTCCTGGGCGATGCCGCGGGAGCCGAGGCGGTGGGCTTCGAAGACACGAAATGGCTGCGCATTGGGTTGCCCCATTCCTTTGGCATTCCATACTTCGGCGACTCGAAATTCTATGTAGGTTATGGCTGGTACAGAAAGCACCTGTCGCTGAAGCGCATGGCGCCAGGACGCCGAATGACAATTGAATTCGAGGCAGCGTTTCAGGATGCGGAGATTTTCGTCAACGGCCAGCGCATCGGCGAGCATAAGGGCGGCTACACTGGCTTTTCCTTCGACATCACGCAGGCTCTGCACGCCGGCGACAACCTGATCGCCGTCCGCCTCAACAACAAGTGGAATGCGCAGCTCAATCCGCGCGCGGGTGAGCATAACTTCAACGGCGGCATCTATCGCAACGTCTACCTGGTCTCAACCTCCGACCTGCATGTGGACTGGTACGGCACGTTTGTCACCACGCCCGGCCTGAGCAAGCATGGCGGCCCGGTCCGTATCGCTACCGATATCAAAAACGAGAGTGGCCGAGAGGTTCACTTCACGCTCTTGTCCGATGTGCTCGATGCGGCGGGCCACGCTGCCGCCAGCGCACGCTCCGATGAGACCATCGCGGCCAACGCCACAAGAACGTTCGAGCAGTCCACGCCATTCGTCGTACAGCCTGGGCTATGGAGCCCTGCCCATCCGAACATGTACTCTGTGCGAACCCGCATCTACGCTGGCACCCGCCTGCTCGACGAGTACACAACGCCCTTCGGCTTCCGCTGGATTCAGTGGACGGCCGATCGCGGCTTCTTCCTCAACGGCGAGCACCACTTCTTTCACGGCGCCGATGTGCATCAGGACCACGCAGGGTGGGGCGACGCCGTCACCAACACCGGCATCGCGCGCGATGTGCGCCTGGTCAAGCAGGCTGGCATGGACTTCATTCGCGGCTCGCACTATCCGCACGCGCCCGCCTTCTCCGACGAGTGCGACCGGCAAGGCATTCTGCTCTGGCAAGAGAACTCCTTTTGGGGAACGGGCGGCGAGAAGGCCGAAGGCTCCTGGAGTTCGAGTGCCTATCCGCCCAACGCACAAGACCAGAAACCCTTCGAGGAGAGTGTCAAGCGCAGCCTTGGCGAAATGATTCGCATCCACCGCAATCATCCGTCGATTATTGCCTGGAGCATGACCAACGAGGTCTTCTTCTCTGACGGCGACTTGATGCCGAAGGTCAGGGCATTTCTCGCTGAGCTCGTAAAGGAGTCGCACGCGCTCGATCCGACACGGCCTGCTGGAGCCGGCGGCGTGCAGCGCGGGGAGCTCGATCATATCGCCGATATCGCCGGCTACAACGGCGATGGCGCCACGCTCTTTCTCAATCCTGGCGTGCCCAGTGCCGTCACCGAGTACGGTTCGACCGAGGCCGTGCGGCCCGGCGCCTACGATCCCGGCTGGGGTGATCTCAAGGACCAGCCCGCGTTTCCCTGGCGCAGCGGAGTCGCGCTGTGGTGCGCCTTTGATCACGGCAGCATCTTCTCCGGCATGGGCAAAATGGGCATGATCGACTACTTTCGTTTGCCCAAGCGCCAGTGGTACTGGTATCGCAATGCCTTTGCGGGCATAGCACCGCCTGAGCCCGCCAAGCCCGGAACACCGGCTGCACTCGGCCTGCGAACCGACACACCCGGCGCAATCCGCGCCGACGGATCCGGCGACGCGCTGGTGATCGTCTCCGTTCTCGATGCAGCCGGAAAGAGAATCTCGAACTCGCCGCCAATCCGTCTTGAGATCGTCGCCGGTCCCGGCGAGTTTCCCACGGGCCGCGCAATCCACTTCGAGCCGAACTCCGACATCGCAATTCGCGACGGCGAAGCCGCCATCGAGATGCGCGCTTATCAAAGCGGCCCCATTCGCCTGCGCGCCACCTCACCCGGCCTTGCCGCGGCGGAACTCACCGTGCAGGCGGAAGGTGGGCCTGCCTTTGAAGCAGCCCTCACGACCGTTGCAGCCGAGCGTCCCTACGTCCTCTATCGCAATCCTTTGCAAAAGCCAGTGGGGCCGATTGACATCTCTCTCCAGCGCCCAACGGCAGCCAGTTCCAATGCTAGCGGACACTCTAGTTTCATGGCTGACGATAGCGACGCGGCTACCTACTGGCAGCCGGCTGAGGCCGACACCACCCAGCCGTGGTGGCAGATCGATTTCGAAAGCCGATGCGCCGTCTCTTTCGTCCGCCTCTCGCTCGCCCACTCGTTCCCGTATCGCTACCGGATTGACGTTGAGGACGCGGCCGGCAACTGGACTACAGCCGTCGACCGGCAGGCCAATGGGGATTGGGCCTCGTCCTTCGTCAACGATCTGCCCGCCGGCACAGCCACCCGCCGGCTACGCATCGTCTTTTTGCCCGCACCTGGCCAGTCGTCCCTTCAACTGAACCAGGTGCAAGTGCTGGGCACGCCGCCACAGTAGGCTCCGTGACTGGAGCGGAATTTTGAAAGCTCAGGCTTGCTGCTTTGCCATTTGTTCTATGCAAGGATTCATCTGGATGTCAGTTGGGATCGAAGAGGTTTCTTACGCATGAAGCTCTTGCCGCACCTTGCTGTCTTCTTCATTCTGGCTACGGCGCACAATGCATCGTCCGCGCATGCGCCGACTGGAGTGCGATCTGTGGGATTGACGAAGAACGGGCAAGCTGCAAAGCCGGGCAAGAATGCCATCCGGTTTGAGAACACGATTCGTCAGAGCAGCGTTCGATTCGTTTTAAACAATAGCGTGAGTCCCCAGCGCTACTCGATCGAAACAATGCTGGGCGGAGTGGCCGTCTTCGACTACAACAACGATGGCCTGCTCGACATATTCTTCACCAACGGAGCGGCGATTCCCTCACTCGATAAGTCCGATGCCAGCTATTCGAATCGACTGTATCGCAACAATGGCGACGGAACATTTACCGATGTGACCGCGAAGGCCGGATTATCGGGCACTGGATACTCGATGGGGGTTGCAGTGGGCGATTACGACAATGACGGCTGGGAGGATCTGTACGTCGCCGGATACGACCGTAACCATCTCTATCGCAACAACGGCAATGGAACCTTCACCGATGTGACCACGAAGGCAGGGGTGAGCGGAATCAGCCACGGTGTCAAACCGTGGGCCGTGGCCGCCGGGTGGTTCGACTACGATCGCGATGGACGGCTGGACCTGATTGTGGCGAACTATTTGGACTACGACCTGAAGACGGCGGCGCATTGCCAGTCCGAGGGGCATCCAGCCTACTGCACCCCGGATGGATTTGCCGGCACCGCCAACATTCTCTATCACAACAACGGCGACGGGACCTTCACCGACGTCTCCGATACTTCTCGCATCTCTCGCTACGTCGGCAAGGCGATGGGCGTCGCCATCGCCGACTACGACGGCGACGGTTACCCGGACATATTCATTTCCAACGACACCTTTCAGAACTTCCTGCTGCATAACAACGGCGACAGTACATTCACGGATGTGGCGCTGGAGGCAGGGGCGGCATTTACTGGAAGTGGCGCACTGGTGGCAGGGATGGGCGCGGACTTTCGCGATCTTGACAACGACGGCCGGCCGGATATCTTTCACACCGCCATGTTTGGCAACACTTTTCCGCTGTATCACAATCTTGGCGGTGGCGCCTTCGAGGATGTGACCGGCAGCTCAGGGTTGGCTACGGCCACCAAACGGCTGACCGCATGGGGAACCGGAATCTACGATTTCGATAACGATGGTCTGAAGGACCTGTTCATTGCCGGCGGCGAGATCCTTGACAATTCCGAGCAGATTGTCCATCGGCCCGCTGCCTTGCCGGATATGGTTTTCCGCAACCTTGGCGGGCTGCGCTTTTCCGCGGTTCCCACGGGAGGGGGGGGCATCCGGCGCAGCATCGAGGCACTGCCTTCGGGGATCTGAACAACGATGGAAAGATCGACGTGGTGGTGAACGCAATCAATGGTCTGCCCGAGATTCTGATGAACCGCAGCGAGAATCCGAATCATTGGATCGAACTTCAGCTCGTCGGAGTCCGCTCGAATCGCGACGGACTTGGCGCGCGGATCAAGCTTATGGCCGGGGGGCAGACACAATGGAATCAAGCGACCACAGCCGTTGGATACAACTCCTCGAGCGACAGGCGAGTCCATTTTGGTCTTGGGTTGGCGGCGACCATCGACCGCATCGAGATTGACTGGCCCAGCGGCGCGCACCAAGTTCTTACCGGGGTCAAGGCCGACCAGTGCCTGACGGTGACCGAGCCAGCGCGGTAGTGCAGTTTCGGAATCACCGGCTGGCGATCTCTTCTGCCAACTCCGATTCTCCATTACGCCGCAGCAGATCCTCCAGCGCCAGCAGAGCCTCCGCATCATTGTGGCTATAGGCGGCTGCCGTCTCCGCATTCAGCCGCGCATTTTGCCTTTGGCCAAGGTGAAAGCAAGCATCGATAAGCAGGTAAAGAGAGTGCGGGCTGGTTGGGTGCGCCTCTGTAAGCGTACGCGCCACCTCCTCCCAGCGCTGCTGACGATATCGCACCTCGCCCATGCCCTCGATCGCGGGAAGATAATTGGCGTGCAGTTTGAGTTCCTGCTGAAACTGCTGCTCCGCCAGGGTCAGATCTTCATCCTGGAGAGCGGCAAGGCCCATGTAGGAATAAGCTCCCCGCGCGTCCGGTTGCAGTTCGATGGCGCGCCGCAGCAGCGCCTTGCCTTGCTCCCAGCGCGACAAAGAAAGACAGAGCGAGCCGGCAAGGACGTACGCTTCTCCTGGATGGTCCCGGTTATCCTTCGTTGCATTTGCGATTATGGCGACGGCCTCCGCCTCGTGACCGGAGAGCATTAGTTCGGTGGCCCGCTGCCAGACGGCAGTTCCCGTTTCCTGGCCCAGCTTTGAAGGCGCGTAAGCGTAACGCATCATCTGTTCGTGCAACTGAAGTTCGTGCCGCGCCTCCTCCTGCCTGCCCTGTCTGGCATAGGCGCGCGCCAGATAGAAGTGCGCTGCAGCCAGCGCCGGATCTATATTCAGCGCATGGCGAAGGGATTCGATGGCTGCCTCTGAGTTTCCCAACTCCAATTGCGCATGACCGGCGCCAAGCAAGGAACGGGCATTCGCTGGGTCGGATCGCAATTGCCGCTGGCAGATGGCCAGCGTTTTGTTCCAGTCGGAAAGCTGCTCGCTGGAGGGGCAAGCAATTGCAGGGCAGATGCATCGCCGGGCGTACGCGTCAGGGCAGCCTCAGCCTCCTGCACAGCGCGTGCATAGTCCAACTCGTAGTAGGCGGCCAGCCCAAGATCGAAATCGATCCGTTCCAGCGCCGGGTCGATCCGCCGCGCCTTTGCCAATGTGACAGCGCCATCCCGCGCATTGCCGGAGGCGGTTAGCCACTCGCCCAGCTTCTGTAGAAATGCGGCGCTTTGGGGCTCCAGTCGAATGGCCTGACGAAGCTCCTTCATCGCTTCGTCGAACTGCGAGCTGCGATGCAGCGCCTGCGCCAGATAGAAAAAACCGGTGGCATCGGCCGGGCGCAACTTGCAATACAGGCGCAGCTCCTCGATCGCAATCTGGTCGTTATTTCGCTGCAGGGCCAATTCGGCCCGTTTGATGCGCAGATCGGCGTCGCGCGGGGCCACGCGCAAGGCTTGGACATAAGCTTCGTCGGCCTCCGGCGCACGACCCATCTGTTCCAGCAGCGCGCCGCGCAGTTTGAGCGCGGGCAGCAGCGCGGGAGAACGAGCCAGCAGCTGGCTGTCAAGGCGCAACGCCTCGTCGAGTTGACCGCGCTCGGCGGCGGCCAGAGCGCGATTCAACATGGACAGCTGCACTGCGGAGGCAGTCTGCCCCGCAGCGGCTGGCTGACAGGCACAAAAGCAGAGAAAGCAGAGCAGCCGCGACATCCAGTCCACAGCGACTCTGCTTCCGTACAAGCGACGCCGCGATTGGCTCCTGTAACAGTCTCTCATCATGCGACTCATGGTTCACCGGCATGCCGCAAGCCCGCCCTGCTGCCGACGATTATTCCTCGCCCCTGCCCAGATCGACATGCACCGCGGCGTTGCGGTCCACGTCGAGTTTGCCGTCTTTCTCGAACAACTCGGCCACTTGCAACACGGATCGATGCGTGGATTGCGGCTGACCGGGAATGGCGTCGGCGCCTTCCTGCTGTACAAAGTAGTAGAGGAAGGCGCGATCGCCATGGACGACGACATCAGCATGATGTCCGTTGGAGCGGTCTGTAGGCAACTGGCCTGCGCCCTCCAGCAGATGCTCTTTCTGACTCGTCCAATGCTCTGCATCACTGGAGCGGTAGACGCTCAAACCGTCCCAGGAGTCGGCAATGAGCCAAATGCGTCTTTTCCACCGGAAAACGATCGGCCCCTCGCTCGGACGGTCATTGATTGCCACTCGATCATTCGACCAGTGCTCGAGATCCGGGCTGTCGACGGAGTGAAGGTAGCTGTGATCGTTCTCGTCTTTGAACCATAGTCTCCAAAGCCCGCTGTCGAGGTGAAGCACGTATGGATCGATGACGCGCGAAGACGCCACCGGAAGTTTCTGAATGTATTTCCATTGCCGCAGGTTGCTGCTGGTCAGGTGAATGATCTCTCGGTCGGCATTCCAATCTGAGAAGACCCCAAGCACGACCGTCACAAACATGTGGTACATTCCGTGATCGCGGATGATGTTCGGCGCCCAATACGTGTAGTCGGGTTTGCCGTAAGGGATCTTCACCGTCCCCGAGTATTTCCAATGCGCGCCGCCGTCGATCGATCGCGCGATGCCGATCGCGGTCCCATGGACCCAGGAAACATCGTTTGGGTTGTCCATGATCAAGTCAGCGCGGCGGTTGGTGTAAAACATCATCCACTGCCTTCCGGCACGATCCCAGACCAGGGCGGGATCGGAGGCTCCATCGTGGATCGGATCGCGGTAGAGGGGTTTGGGCGCAGGAGCTTTTGCGCTGTGTCTGCAGGCTGCGCAGGCAGACGATTGCTCACTGCCGAAAGTGAAAGAAAAACAGCGAGGAGTACCTTACTGCTCGAAGGAAATTTTCCGGTCAGCATAATCTCTCAAAGACCCAAATGAAGTTGATACACAGAAAAGAATCCTCCGGGGCCACTCGGGTCCCGGAGGAGAGTCGGAGACACTCAGAATTGGTACTTCAAGCCGAATTGCGTGATGCGGCCAGTGGATGCAGACGTGATCTGACCGAAGTGGTCCGGTCCAGCGGCCAGGTTCGAGTTGGGGTTGCCGAGGTTGCCGTGGTTGAAAGCGTTGAACAATTCGGCGCGGAACTGCAGGTTGTGTTCTTTGTAGATCGGGAACATGCGGAAGAAGGAGATATCCGAATTCCAGAATCCAGGTCCGAGCAGGAAATTGCGGCCGACGTCGCCGTAGCTTCCGGCTACAGCGGGTGCGAACGCATCGTAGTTCATGTAGTGCTTGACCATCTCGGAGCGGCTGCTGGCAATATGCAGGGCGCCGACCAGATCGGGACGATCGTTCCAGACTCCGTCGGCATTGCTGTCCTGGCCCGAGGTGATGTTGATGGGTGTTCCGGAGCGCATGGTTAAAATGGCATTGGCCTGCCAACTGTTCAGCAGGTAGTTGACAACCGTGCCAAAGCTCTGCACCTTCGGCGTATTGTAGGTCCCGGAGAAGTTGAAGATGTGGTGGGCCATCCCGTCGGTCGGCCCCCTGTCGCGGCCCGGATTGCTCGAATCGGTGAAGCCGAGGCCGCCATTGTAGTTGTCGCCTGAAACCAAGTCGATCGACTTGGCCCAGGTGTAATTGGCATTGAAGCTTAACCCACGGGAGAGCCGTTGATTGGCTACAACCTGCAAGCCGTTATAGCTGGCGTTGAAGCCTGTGACATAGGTACCCACAGCCTGCCAGACGCCGGGCATATACGGACGGCGCGCGTCGATATTCGACTCGTTCGCCCCCGGCGCCCAGATCGGATTGTTCTGATCGATGTTGCCGCTCATCTTGCGCGAGATAGTCCCGACATAGGCCACCTGCAGGCTCGTGTCCTTCGCCACCTGGCTCTGAACGGCCAGATTTATCTGATTGATGAATGGAGTGGAGGCGTGCTGATCGAAGACCGCCGCGCCAGTCGGCGTGGTGAAGGTTGCCGCAGCCCCCGTGGGGACCTTGTAGGGGAACGGATCGCCGCCGGCAAAATCCTTCCAAGGATCGGAAAGGCTCTTGACGCTGTTACGGGAAATGGTCAGCACAAACGGCTGCGGTGCGCGGAGGCCGTCGCCGTAAGCCGCCAGATAATAGATGCCGTAGCCGAGGCGGACGGAGGTCTTTCCGTTGCCAAACGGATCGATGGCCAGACCGACGCGAGGTGCGAAGTTGTTCCAGTCCGAAGGACGGCCCGCGCGGGAGACACCCTTATCGCCATAGAACAATAATCCCTTGGGCGCGTTCGGATACACCGCGGACTGCTGGTTCGGAACGAAGCTGGGAATAAAGTTCGCGCCCCAAACCAGTGGCGTGGTGATCTCATAGCGCAGGCCGGCGGTCAACGTGACGCGCGAATTGATCTGCCAGGTATCCTGAGCGTAGGGGTGAATGTACCAGGCGCTCTCGTCCGGATGGTCGCCGCTGTCCTCGTAGAACGAGGTCATATAGCCAAGCATGAAGTCAGCCATTGCGTTGCCGGTCAGGTCGCCGCCCTCGTAAATTTGACCGCCGCCGCCGGAGGCGCCGACCTCGGTATAGAAGCCCTTCATCACGAAGGCACCCAGCTTGATGTTGTGACGGCCCTTGATCCAGGTAATGGTGTCGGAACCGCTGTAAGAGTGATCGAGTCCGTCGGCATCCCATGCGCCGACCGAGAAGCGGCCATTGATCTGAATGCGCGGCGCAACCGCCTTGATGGCTCCCTGGTGGAAGTTGCTGCCGTATTGGTCAAGCGTCTTGCCGTCGATCATGGCCCAGGGCGTCTCGCGGCGCATCGTATTCAAGCGCGCTTCGTTCAGAAAATTGGAGTTGACCGTCCAGGTGTGATTGAGAACCAGGTTGTGCTGGCGCACACCGTCCACTCGCTGGCCGAATCCCGGGATTTGGTTGAAGTACGCAAACGGGTTTCCCTGATCCGTGCTCATCTGGAACCAGCTCACGTTTACCTTCTGGGTCTTGGTCAGTTCGTAGTCACCCTTGAGCAGATATTGCCACTCGTTGACTGGCGCCCCCGATCCAATGGCCCAGCTTCCGTCGGCCTGATTGGGCAACGGCAGAGCACTTGCAAACGCCTTGGCGACAGAATCGAGACCAGGCAACTGGTCGTTTGGATATGGCTCGCCGGTTGCTGGATCGAGCGGCTCGCCAGGCTTGTCTTTCCACGCCGAGAAGTCACCCGTACGTTCCAGAGCTGTGGGAACAAGAACTCCACTCATCGCAGCGGGAGTGCGCTGCTTGAACTCCTCCCAGGAACCGAAGAGGAACGCCTTGTTGCGCAGGATGGGGCCGCCGCCCGTGATTCCGAACTGGTTCTGCTTGAGCGGGGTTACGCCACCGCCGGGATAGAAGTCTGTCTTCGCATTGAGCACATCGTTGCGCAGGAACTCGAAGGCGGATCCGTGGAAGTCGTTGGAACCTGATTTGGTGATGATGTTCATGAACGCGCCCGGCATGCGTCCAAACTCGACGTCGGAGTTCGAACTGAGCAGGCGGAACTCCTGCACGGCGTCGGGATTCGGCGGCGTGCTGCACTGGTTGCGCCAGATGTCGTTGTTGAAGCCGCCGTCGATGAAGCAGGAGTTGGTAGTGGAACGGCCACCGTTGACAACAAAGGAATTGTTGTCACGGGTGGGGACCGTCTGGGCGTTGATCGACGAGGCGCCCGGCAGTGTGACCAGCAGGCTGTAGACATTGCGCCCGTTCAGGGGCAGGTCGACGATCTTTTTCGAATCGACCAGTTCGCCGAGTTCTGGGCTGTAGGTGTTGACTTGTGCCGTATCAGCGTGGATCTCGACCGACTCATTGGCCGCTCCCAGAGGGCAAGCACCAGATCGACGCGGGCCTGCTGGTTGACCGCAAGGGTGATACCTTCGCGGACCGTGTGCTTGAAACCGTTTGCCTGGGACTCCACCTTATAGCTTCCAACCGGGAGATGGGGCACCACGTAGGATCCGATTTCGTTGGTGGTTGTCTCGTGGATTTCACCGGTCAGGACATTGGTGACGGTGACCTTCGCCGATGGGATGGCCGCGCTTGCCGGGTCGGTCACCTGGCCCAGAATCGAGCCGGTGGTCGACTGCGCGAGTAGTCCGCCGGTTCCGAGCAGGCAGAGCAGCCCGATGAACAGACAGAAGATGATGCGTCTCATGCTTTCCTCCATAAATTGTGCGTGCGGTTTGTGCAAACGGGAGAAGAAGTTGCCGGCATGACCGAAGCGGGCAGGCTGCAGTTGCCTCGCTCGACTCGTATGCGACGTGGCATTGAATGCCCCGCACGGCAGCATACTCGTGATCTTTGAGTAAACGACTTGCGGCGTACCGAACATCTGTCCTCTCCTGATCGCGCACAATTCGAGCACTTGAGATTCGATCCTGAGAATGCTACAAGCAGCGTGTAGGGACGTTTGCTCATCTAACCTCAATATTTGCAACAGATGAGCTGACCGCATGTTCGCTGGGCAAACGGCTCATTTCCCCTCGTTTGGCTGTCTCCTCGGTCACACAGGCGTTGTGCTAGCGCATCGTCTCATTATTAGGG
>DCFV01000042.1:0-4511 GCA_002314435.1 Acidobacteriaceae bacterium UBA1795
GTGGAGCCGGTGGCCTGCGAGGGAAGGGAGATGGTGGAGCCGAGCACGCCGCTTTCGTTCTCACGCTCGAACTGGTAGCGCAGGGTGAGCGTATTGCGCAGGCCGAGTTGCAGGTCGATGCGCGGCGCGACGTTGGTGCGCACGCGCGGGCTGTAGACACTGCCCTCAGCGAGAATCTCGGGATTCTCACTGAGGGTGGCCGTGTAGATGTAAGCGTCGGAGGTGTTGCGCTGCTGCACGCTGAGGAAGAAAGACGCCCACTTGGAGAGCGCTCCGCTGACCGAGCCGTTCAGCATATAGGTGTGGTACGACGGAAGATCAGAGACGAACGGGTTGCCGGTGTTGAACGACTTGTCGTTGCCCATTCCGAAGAACTGTCCGTGGAGCTTGTCGGTGCCCGGCTTGGTGAGGATCTCGATGCGCCCGTAGCCCAGTCTGTCGAATTCGGCGGAAAAAGGATTTTGATTGATGCGAATCTCGCGGATGGCGGATTTGGGTGGCAGTTGTCCACCGGTGAAGCCGTCGATGTAAATCTGGCCGCCGTTGGGACCGGCGGAAGGGCCGGCGAGGGCGCTCAACTCATTCTGCAGTTCGTCAGGATCGTCAGAGAAAGCGTCGAGATCCTTGCCCTTGATGACGACTGAGTTCGCATTGGCTCCGGCCTCGACGCTAAGAACAGGAGACTCATCGGTGACGACGACGCTCTGCTGCTCGGTCACCATGGCCATGGCTACATCGATGCGCTTGATCTGCCCGGCTGCAAGCGTAATAGTTTGCGACTGGAAGGGCGCGAAGCCATCGTATGTGACGTTGAGTATGTAGCTTCCGGGAGCCAGGCTGCGCAGCTCGTAGGCGCCACTAGCATCGGCTTTCACTGTGGCGACTGTGGTTCCGGTCACTGTGACAACGTCAACCTTCGCTCCGGGGATGAGGGCGCCGCTGGGGTCGCTGATGTGACCGTGCAGAGCGGCCGTGGCAGGCGCGGAGGTCGCCATTGGGGCCGAGGCCTGCGCGCACATTGCGGCGCTTGAGGCGAGCAACGCCGCCAGGGCAATCAGGAAGTTAAACAGGGAATGAAATCGTAGAGACACGAATCCTCGCTTGGTTTCTTGTGCGTCTGTGTGCGTGCTACTGAGCTGCCGCTTCGCCGCCAGTGCCCATGCTCCAGTTGGAGAGCAGATTGCTGCTTGCCTCCGGGGCCTGCAGGAGCGGTTCCACACCAGCCAGGAGCGTAATTGCGGTTACATCGGTGGCGCCGGCGGTGGCGACGACCATCACCGCTTCGCCTTTCTTCAAATCGGCAAACTGCACGACGGGTGCGCGGCTGAGCATCTGCTGCGTGTCGCTTCCGTTGGTTGCGCCGTTCGGCGAGTGATTCGGCCCGCCCAACGGCGGTGTACCCGCGGGTGCTCCAGGCGGGGGCGTGTGCGCGTTGGCAGGCGGTACGCCAGCAGGTGAACCCGAGGGCGTCGTCCCTTTCAGGTGCACAGCGAGTGTCTGAGCCATCGCTTCTGGGAGCCGATGCATCTGCGCATCGGGGGTGATGTGCACAGTGATCTGCTTCTTGGTCAGCAGATCTTTCACAACGAATGTTGAGCCTTGCGGGTCGAGCGAGGCAATGAGGCCGGAGATGTTGCGGAAGCTGCCTGAAACCACTTCAGCCGCTTCGAGACTGGCGCCATCGGCGCTCTTTGTACCGCGTGCACGCAGCTGATCGCCGGGTTGGATCGCGTCAATGGGCGCAGGTTGTGCGAGATCGAAGCGCACCGAGGCCGGGGCGTAGCGTTTGAGAAGTGCTGCCTTGTTTACGCGGATCGTGATGGTCTTGGCTGTTGCGCCGGCGCCACTGGTGACGACGATCGCGCCTGCGGAGGCGTCGACGCTCTTGACCAGACCGCCGATGCCGCTCTTCTGCCAGGCTTCACGCTCCTGCTGCTGCTTGAGTGCCACATCGGCCTGTTTGATGGTGATGATCTGCGAGGCCTGTGGCGGCTCAGTGGTCTCGCTTGCGTCCAGACGCACGAGCACACGGTCGCCGGTGGCAAGATCGGACAGGGCGATGGTCGCCGCTGTGCTCAGATCCTTTTGCCCCGGCTCCACGCGCTTGAGTACGGCGGTGGAGGGGACCTGTACCATGCGCACATCGCCGGAGTCGGTCTTCACGGTCAGGGTGTCGCCATTGACGGCGGTGAGTGTGCCCACAAAGCGGCTGGTTGGCGCTTGTGCGGCGAGCGAGAGGCAGCCGAGGAGGAATGCGGAACATGTCAGCGCCTTCCGAATACGCCAACGCCCTTGCTGTTCGTTTCTGGTCATAAAGATCGTTCTCAATTCCAATATTCGTACTCGGTGATCCCGGATGGAGGCAACTGCAGGACCCATTCCGGTAGACGAAACACGGCCCCAAAAGGTTGAGGGGCGCGTTTGGCGGAAAAAGGACCGGATTTGGACGAAAAAGGCAGGCTGCGCCTGGCTACTGTGTCAGGGCGGCTGTCTCAAGGAAGGTGAAGCTGCCTGAGGGCGATGGGACTACACCGGAGAGTCGTTGGCTGTGTACCACAACGGTGTCCTTGTACCAGAGATTGATGGCGGGCAGATCGAGCGCTAGAATCTGCTGTACCTGGGCATAGTCGGCGCGGCGTTGCGCGCTGTCACTGCTGATCGCGGCGTCGTTGAGCAGCGTGTCGAGAAGCGGATTAGAGTAGTGGCCGCGGTTTGCTCCTTTGGGTGAGAAGCGGGCGGTCGAAAAAGCATAGCTGAAGATGTCCGGCTGCTCGTTGCCGCCGATCCAGCGCAACGAATAGATCTGAAACGCGCCGCGCGTCACGTCCGCGTAGAAGGTGGCGAATTCGCTACTGCGTAGTGCGAGCGTAATGCCGATCCGAGCCAACTGCTGCTGCAGAACGGCGGCAAGCAGGCGGGTATCCTCATCGGTGCTCATCTTCATGGTCAGGTGCAGCCGCACACCGTCCGCACCGCGTGGATGTCCTGCGGATTCAAGAAGCTGCTCGGCGCGCTGCGGGTCGAAGTCGTAACGTGCGACGGAGCCGTTCCAGGCCCAGTGCGAAGTGGGCAGAAGGCTGATCGCCGGCCGGGCATGGCCACGCAGCAGTGCATTGATGATGGCGTGGCGGTCGATGGCGCAGGCAATGGCTTGACGCACGCGTGCGTCGCTGAGCAGCGGGTCGCGCAGGTTGAAGGCGAGGTACTGGATCTGTGTGCCGGGCGTGGCGTCAATGCGCAGATCGGGCCGCCGAGCCATTTCCGGCAGCGCATCCATGGGCAGGGAATTGACCTCTACGTCACCCGATCCCTTCTCAAGTTCGAGCGCCTGCGTGATGGCGTCCGGCACCACGGCGAAGCGTACACGCGCAATTCTTGGCACGGCGCTCCAGCTTTCAGGATTGCGCTCGATCACGACATCCTGATCGATCTGCTGGCTGACGAAGCGGAACGGGCCTGTGCCGACGGGGTGCCGCCAGAAGTCGCGCCCGCTGCCTTCAGGCACGATTCCCATGGCGCCGGTGGAGAGATTGGTGAGCAGGAAATTGTCGGGCTGCTTGAGGTGGAAGACGGCGGTCTGTGCGTCGCGCGCTTCCACGCTGTCAACGGAGGCGTAGGTCGCAGCCTTGGGCGTAATGACGGCACCGGTGCGCATAGAGTTGATGGTCCATACCACGTCGCGTGCAGTGAGCACGCGGCCGTCGTGAAAGCGAACGCCGTGGCGCAGATGGAAGACATAGGTGCGCGGGTTGGGCTGATCCCAACTTGAGGCCAATGCTGGCGTAAAGCGGAAGTTCGCGTCGTGTGCGACGAGTCCATCGAAGAGAAGCTCGTCGATGTGTTCCGACTGGGCGTCGGTGCCGACACGCGGATCGAGGTTCGCCGGACTGCTCTCGATGAGGAAAACGAGCGTGTTTGGATCGCGCGGCGCAGAGCGACAACCGGCGACCAACAAGGTGACAAGAGCCAGCAGAAGGCTACGGCGCATACGTCACCTGACCGAGAATCACCGGCCTGCGCGCGCCGGTAGCCGCAGGCACATTGCCCGGTAGCCGTTGCCAAGTGTGCCAGGCAAGCAGCGCGAACGCGGCAGCCTCTTTGGCTTCGGCGGGCAGGCCAAACTGCTCACTTGTCGCGAGTTCACAACCCAGAGGTTCAAGGCGGGCGGCGAGCATGGCCATGAGTGTGGCGTTGCGTGCGCCGCCACCGGAGACGATGTAGTCGACGGCACTGCCCTTCATGCGCGGGTGCACGAACTGGGCGTAACTGCGCGCAATGGTTTCCGCGGTGAGCGCTGTTGCGGTGGCGATGGCGTCTTCTGGCCGCGCACTGTGCTGGCGGCAGTGCGCGAGGAACCCTGCAGCGAACTCACGCCCGAACTGCTCTCGTCCAGCTGTGCGCGGCGGGCGCAGTGTGAAGTAGCGATGGCGATGCGCCTTCTGAAGCACTGGATTGAGAATCGTTCCGCGTGCGGCTGCAGCGCCGTTGCGGTCGCAGGGCTTGCCGAGCAA